>NZ_JBNJLI010000005.1:235723-286085 GCF_051195275.1 Christiangramia sp. 3-2217-3z
GAAATTCTGTTTATTGACCAACAAAAATAAAATGATCCAGCGCAGGTTCAATAACTCAAAACTACAATTGTAACTCTCAACTTCCCTCTTATTTGTTTGCGTTAGGTATTGCAGCGGCATCCTTTTAAAACGAGGCTGAGCTTGTCGAAGCTTCGTGTTAAAAGATCAAGCGGAAAGCCCGGCCCGAAGGGCAACGCCCAAACCAGAAAAATCATTGAGCTATTCAAAAATCAATCTGCCCTCGAAGTGTTCGGTCACATTAACTTCTGGCGGTCGATTTACAGAAATAATATCGCCATAACTAAAAAGATCGGCTTTTAATGATTGCTGCGGATTGATAATTAGCTTATTCGTCCCGCGGTGCAACAGGTCATAATGCTGTACGATGAGATCTCTGGCTTCCAGCCGCGAGTCACCTGCAGCAAAGAAGCCGTCGAAATTTTCCACCTTTCCGGTAAGAAAGAAATGCGAATAATTATCGCTGGTGATACGGAAGTTCTGTACCTCCAGATCCAATTTAAAATCGCCATTGGTATAGACTTCTATATCCTTATCCTGGTTTTCTGAAACCAGCCATAGCTCATCCAAGCGGAGAGTTCCAACACTTTCTATCATCAAATTTCCTGCATGTCTCAGGTAAGTAAGATCGGGAACAGTGACGTAAACTTTGGTGATATTAAAATCCCGCACAAAATTACAATCGTTCTCGTTTCGTAAAATTAACTGACCGTCGATCACTTCAGCCGAAACCTCATTTCGAAGATTTTCACCGGTTTCCACAACCACTTTTTGCTGTTCACCCTGCTCAATAAACAATTTGATCTTGTCATACACCAGGATCTCGTCAAAGCTTTCAAGCACTATTTCTTCAGAAGTGATCGCGCCAGCTTTCTGAAAACAGTCATTGGCATCTTCAGAATCACAACTCCAGAGAACTATTCCGAAGAATATAAAAATTAGCTTTTTCATAATCTGTAACCTATTGAAAATTCTACTGCTTCCGCATTTGCACCATGGGATCTAACTGTGACCGAAGCCCACCAGTCTTTAGAAAAATCACGTTGTAAACCCATTCTGTTATAAACTCTATCTACGTAATCATCATATGGATAGTAAGCATAATACCCAAGATGGGTGATCAGGGACATTTTATTAAAAGTGAGTTTGTGACCCAAAAATAATCCCACTCGCTTAGCATCCTCATCGCCTGAAGTACCTTTCTGCGGAAATGCTACCGACTGATACCTGATAAATTCTTCCAGGGATCTTGAGAAAAATAATTCTGCTCCTCCCTGCAATGTGCTTTTACGATTCAGCACCTTATCTGCATACGCTGAAACCGTTAAAAATGGCAACCTTGGAGAACCAATCACCCCTGAAGTGTTCACACCACTTCGAACAGCGAAATTATAATGAAAAGGTTCGGTATATTTTTCCTTCTCTCCTCTTGGAATATAGTCAGGATGCTCTTTATGATCCAGCAGGTAATTAAGCCCTACGTTAAATGTGAAGGTATTGGTACTATGATTTGGAGAACCCATATCTGCATTGGAATAATGAATGATGGTGACCCCGGCATTCAGTCCCAGTCCACCCACGATCTTTTCCTTATGAATATTTCCCATCAAATAGGTAGAACTCAAAAAGCGGGTCCCGTAGGCATTATTCTGATAATTGGTATCAGGATCGTAAGGATTGGTGGTGTATGCAATCCCCTGACCAATTCTAAACATCAGCAATCGCTGCAGGAAATAGAAACTAAAATGACCGTAAACAGAATAATTCTCACCGAGATACTGATTTTTCATATTCTGATAGATAAAAGAATATCCAAAATCAGGATAATTATACCTGCTTTCCCATTTTTCGAGTCCGTAGGTTTTCCGGTTCACACTCAGTAAAAAACCTTCCTGATGTTCATCGATCAAATGCGCAATATCCGGGTTATGTTCAAGGATACTTCCATAAAAATAACTGCCATCGAAGGAATAATATTTTTCAGGTTTTTCTTCCTGTGCCTGTATGTACAAGCTGAAAAACATGAGGAGAGCGGGGAGAATTCTTTTCATACGGAGACAAATCTAACATATTTACGAATATTATTCCGTTAGAGTTTGAACTTAGAAAACCGCTTCGGCAATCTGCCTGATATTGGTACTTTTTCCCATGGAGTAATAGTGCAAAACAGGCGCTCCACCTTTAATTAATTCTTTGCTTTGCTGGATACACCATTCTACACCAACCTGCCGGACCTCTTGATTATTTTCACATTTTTCAACTTCGTGAATCAAAGCTTCCGGAAGATCCACATGAAATCTATGCGGCAGTAAACTCAATTGTTTTTTAGTCGCCAATGGCTTCAATCCCGGAATAATAGGCACGTTGATCCCCTGATCGCGGCATTTTTCAACAAATTCGAAATAACACTGATTATCAAAAAACATCTGGGTTACCACATATTCTGCTCCTGCATCTACCTTTTGTTTTAATCGCCGAACATCAGAATCTATACTTGGAGCCTCCATATGTTTTTCCGGATAACCAGCAACGCCTATACAAAAATCTGTGTTATGTCCTTTTTCAATGACCTCATCCAGATATTTACCTTCGTTCATATCCCTAATCTGTTCCACCAGTTCACTGGCAAATTGGTGTCCGTTTGCTTCCGGCTTAAAATAAGTTTCGCTTTTTACTGCATCTCCCCGAAGCGCCACTACGTTCTTGATCCCAAGAAAATCTAGATCGATCAAAAAATTTTCGGTGTCTTCCTTAGAAAAACCTCCACAAAGAATATGAGGTACCGCATCCACTCCATATTTGCTTTGGATAGCCGCACAGATCCCAACCGTTCCGGGCCGTTTTCTAACAATCTTTTTCTCCAGGAGTCCGTTTTCACGTTCAGAATACACATATTCTTCACGATGATATGTCACGTCTATAAATGGCGGATTAAATTCCATCAAAGGATCGATATTTTCGTAAATAGAATTGATATTAAATCCTTTTAAAGGCGGAAGGATCTCAAAGGAGAATACTGTTTCTCCTATTGTTTTCTCCAGATGTTCGGTAATCTTCATGATTTTGGTAATAATGTTAATTTGTGCGTTGCCCTTCGGGCCGGGCTTTTCGCTGTATCTTTTAGCTCGATGCTTCGACAGGCTCAGCCTCGCACTAAAAGGATGCCGCTGCAATCCCTAACGCAGATTTTCACTTCACATTTTTCTCCATTCTGAACCTGTTCCAGAATCTTTAAAGAAGCTGAAATCGATGATTCACGGAATTGAATTAATTCAGCTTCACTGACATCTTTTCTGACTTCATTAATTTTCTATTGGCCTAAATACTAAATTCTCCAATCTTTATACTAGTCCGCTATATTCGGATTTAACCATTTTTCGGCTTTGAGATAATCAATTCCTTTTCTTTCAGCATAATCCTGAACCTGGTCTTCTTTGATTTTTCCGAGACCAAAATATTTAGCTTCAGGATTGGCAAAATAATAACCACTAACACTTGCCGCAGGCCACATCGCCAGGCTTTCTGTAAGCTCTACGCCGATTTTTTCCTTTACTTTCAAGATTTCCCAGATCGTTAGTTTTTCCAGATGATCAGGACATGCAGGATACCCCGGAGCCGGCCGAATTCCTTTATAATTTTCTTTGATCAGGTCTTCATTACTCAGATTTTCATCGGAAGCATAACCCCAATCTTCAGTTCTAATTTGTTTATGCAGGTATTCTGCAAAGGCTTCCGCAAGTCGGTCGGCCAGCGCTTTGATCATGATCGAATTATAATCATCGTGCTCTTTTTCAAATTGTGCGGCAAGCTCTTGAGTTCCAAAACCGGTACTCACACAAAAACATCCAATATGATCTTGAATTCCTGAATCTTTCGGCGCAATAAAATCTGACAACGCGTAATTTGGCTGATCTCCATGCTTTTTCAATTGCTGGCGAAGCGTTCTGAAAATCGCAGTTTTATGTTCTGAATCTTCAGAATAGCTGACTTCAATATCATCGTCATTCACAGAATTAGCTTCAAAAAGACCAAAGATCGCTTTTGCTTTCAGTAGGTTTTCAGATAAAATTCGCTGCAGTAAAACCTGCGCGTCATCAAATAAATTTTGTGCCTGTTCGCCAACCTTTTCATCTTTCAGAATATCAGGATAGCGACCATGCAGATCCCAGCTTCTAAAAAATGGACTCCAGTCTATATAATCCACCAGTTTCCTCAGATCAAAATCTTCAATGATCTGGATTCCCGGTTTATTCGGCTTCAAGATTTCGATTTTGTCCCAGTCGATCTGAAATTTATTCTTTCTGGCTTCTTGAATATTTAGAAAAGATTTGACCTTACTTCTCTTGCTAAAGTTCCTCCTGAAAACCTCATATTGTTCTTTCAGTTCGGTCTTATACTTTTCCCGGGAACTTTCTTTTAAAAGATCTCCGACCACGGTAACAGCGCGGGAAGCATCATTGACGTGCGCTACCGCATGTTTATATTGCGGATCAATCTTTACCGCTGTATGTGCTTTGGAAGTGGTCGCGCCACCAATTAATAACGGAACGGAAAACTCCTGCCGCTCCATTTCTTTGGCCAAGAAAACCATTTCATCCAGCGATGGAGTAATAAGTCCGCTAAGACCAATCACATCTACATTCTCTTTTTTGGCCGTTTCGATGATCTTTTCCGGAGGCACCATCACACCAAGATCTATGATCTCATAATTGTTGCAACCTAAAACAACCGCCACGATATTTTTCCCAATATCATGTACATCACCTTTTACCGTGGCCATTAAAACCTTTCCAGCCGATTGTCTTTTATTAGATTTATCGGCTTCGATAAAAGGAAGCAGATGTGCGACTGCTTTTTTCATCACCCTTGCCGATTTCACTACCTGCGGAAGGAACATTTTTCCATTTCCGAAGAGATCACCAACCACATTCATCCCGATCATCAAAGGACCTTCAATCACATCCAGAGGTTTTTCTGCTTCAATACGGGCCTGTTCAATATCTTCTAAAATATAGGCGTCCAGACCTTTTACGAGCGCATGCGTAATTCTTTCCTGCAAAGGTTTTTCACGCCAGGACAGATCTACTTTATTTTCCTTTTTTCGTCCAACGACATTTTCAGCAAAATCCAGTAAACGCTCGGTAGCATCTTCCCGACGATCCAAAATCACATCTTCGACATGCTCCAGCAGATCTTTCGGAATCTCATCGTAGACTTCCAACATTGAAGGGTTCACGATCCCAATATTCATCCCGGCTTTGATCGCATGATATAGGAATACCGAATGCATCGCTTCGCGAACCGGGTTATTCCCGCGGAAAGAAAAAGAAACATTACTAACTCCACCACTCACACTGCAATGCGGTAAATTTTCCTTTACCCAGCGCGTACCTTCGATAAAATCGATGGCATTTCTTTTATGCTCATCCATTCCCGTTCCCACCGGGAAAATATTGAGATCAAAAATGATGTCTTCGGGTGAAAATTTTACTTTGTTCACCAGAATATCATAAGACCGCTTCGCTATTTCGATTCGGCGTTCATAATTATCTGCCTGTCCGGTTTCATCAAAAGCCATTACGATCACGGCGGCACCATAACGTTTTATTTTTTTGGCATTTTCGATAAACTCCTGTTCTCCCTCTTTAAGGCTAATGGAGTTCACCACGCATTTGCCCTGCACCACTTGAAGTCCTGCTTCAATAATTTCCCATTTTGAACTGTCTATCATTATAGGAGCACGGGAAATATCCGGTTCAGCCACCAACAGATTCAGGAATTTCACCATTGCTTCTTTGCCATCGATCAACCCATCATCCATATTTATATCGATGATCTGGGCACCATTATCCACCTGTTCGCGAGCGACATCCAATGCTTCATCAAATTTTTCTTCCTTGATGAGTCTAAGGAACTTTTTAGATCCGGCGACGTTGGTTCTTTCTCCAACATTGATGAAATTACTATCTGGTGTGATCACCAGTGGTTCGAGTCCGGAAAGTTTTAAAGGTCTTATTTCTGACATATTAAGCGCTTTCAGATTGAAGTTGTGGTAAAACTCGCGGTTTGTAATTCGAAGCAATTTCAGCAATTGCTTTAATGTGTTTTGGAGTTGTACCGCAGCATCCACCAAGAATATTTACCAGACCTTTTTCCAGATATTCTTTGATCTGCGAGGCCATTTCCTGTGCATCCTGATCATATTCGCCAAATGCATTAGGTAAGCCCGCATTAGGATAGGCCGAAACTCCCGAATTCGCATACCGGTTTAGAACCTCAAGATGCGGAGTCAATTGTTTTGCACCCAGAGCGCAATTAAAACCAACACTTAATAAAGGAATATGTGAAACCGAAATAAGGAAAGCTTCTGCTGTCTGACCCGATAACGTTCTTCCGGAAGCATCGGTTATCGTACCGCTTACCATAATTGGAATATCAACATTCAATTCCTCTTTTAATTCTTCGATCGCAAAAAGAGCAGCTTTCGCATTCAACGTGTCAAAAACGGTTTCTACGAGAAGGACATCTGCACCTCCTTCAATAAGCGCTTGCGCCTGTTGCTTGTATGCTTTCCGAAGTTGCTCAAAAGAAATGGCGCGATAGCCTGGATCGTTTACATCTGGACTCATACTCGCCGTTTTATTGGTAGGACCAATTGCTCCCGCTACAAATCTTGGTTTTGAGGGATCTTCAGCTGTCACTTGTTCTGCCACACCTTTGGCGATTCTGGCCGATTCAAAATTAAGCTCGTAAACGAAGTCTTCCATTTGATAATCGGCCATAGCGATGGTAGTTCCGGAGAAAGTATTGGTTTCCACAATATCGGCTCCGGCATCAAAATATTTTCGATGGATAGTGGCAATAGCTTCAGGTTGAGTAAGGGAAAGCAAATCATTATTTCCTTTTAAAGAAACGGGCCAGTCGGCAAAACGTTTTCCGCGGAAATCCTCTTCAGAAAATTTATATTCCTGAAGCATGGTACCCATGGCACCGTCTAGTATTAATATTTTTTGAGAGAGTAACTCTTCTAATTTCGACATGATTATTCAAATAATACGATATCAAAAAAAGAAGACTGGAAAGAATTCTGATTGTTATCTATCCGAGACTGAACTCAGTAGAATGTAGCACCTTCTCCAAAGGAGGGTTGCTAAGGTTTCACAGGGTCTAATCCCTCAACCTTTCTTGATAACGAATGTTAGTAAACAATGAACTTACAAGACAAATATAGGGTTCAGCCTCTAAAAACCAAGGCTTTTGGCAAAAAATTAATCTGATAATTAATAAGAACAATTTCCGCTTTGCTGAACCTTCAGTAAATTATTCTCACTCAATTCCTTCAGAAATGATTTAAATTCTTCTTTCATTTCCTTGTTGGAAAGAGTAATTTCAAGATCTCTCTTTTCTCCAGATATATGGGTAAAATATAAATGATTCTTATTTCCGTAGATCGTATGCTTCCAGAAACTGGCATATCCTACATAGTCAAAACCAAGATCCTGTAATTCTGTGATCTTATATGTTTTTGATTCGTTCTCTTTTATAATAATGATCTCATCGCGAGTGATCTTTAAATAGCCTAGGTGCTTCGGTTTTAGAAAGCTTTGCCCTAGGGCGATAAACATGCAGATAACATACACCACATGTGCGGAATGTAACAGCCAGGGATTTTCCGGTTTCCAGACATACGCGATCACACCGCTACCCAGCAATAATAGGGCTACCAGAATACGGACATTCCAGGAGGGATCCCAGGTTTTTACAATTTTCGTTTCAAACGAATTCACTAAAGGATTTTTTCAGAATTAAGGCTTACACTATAAGATATCTCCGCAGCTTTTTCCAGCATTTTCGAAACTGAACAATATTTATCCATCGATAGTTTTACTGCTCTCTCCACTTTTGCTGCTGGAACGTCACCCTTCAGAATAAAATCAAGATGAATCTTTTTGAAAACATTAGGAATAGCGCCATCTTCACGATAACCATCCACCTCAACTTGAAGATCTTCCAGTTCATGATTCTGCTTTCTCAGGATCATCACAATATCTATACTGCTACAACCCGCAATTCCCCTTAACAGGAGATCCATGGGACTGGCTCCTTTTGGCTCTTCATCAGATTTGTTATCCAGCAACACTATATTCCCACGCTCATTTACCGTCTCGAACAGATAGTTCTCATTGATTCTCTTTAAGCTGATCTTCATTTTTAAAATTTTCAATAAATATAGGAATTCTCACACTTCTGAAGAGTAACCTTAGTTACTAAGATCTTCTAAACACTAATACTTTTAACCACTTCTCGTTTCGCTACTTTTTTAGTTCCGTCAAATCCTTCCACACCTCCAACAGTAGTGTACTTTAAAACATATTTCTTATCCGGATAAATTCGTTGATAAGCACTCTGACACATGATCGCCGCCTCATGAAATCCGGAAAGGATCAGTTTCAGTTTTCCTTTATAGGTATTCACATCGCCGATCGCGTAAACTCCGGGAATGTTGGTTTGATAATCATAGGAATTATTAACTTTTATAGCATTCTTTTCGATCTCCAGTCCCCAGCTGCCAATTGGGCCCAGTTTTGGAGATAATCCAAAGAGCGGGATGAATTCATCCACTTCCCTGAACTCTTCGCCGCGAGCATTGTCTTTATGTCGAATAACCACCTGTTCCAGCTGATCTTCGCCTTTGAGTCCGACTACCTCTGCATTGGTGATCATTTCAATTTTTCCAAGTTTAGCCAATTCTGAAACCTTTTCTACGGAATCCAATGCTCCACGGAATTCTTCCCTTCTGTGTACCAGTGCAACTTCTGAAGCAACATCAGCTAAATAAATAGCCCAGTCTAAAGCAGAGTCACCGCCACCGGCAATTACTACTTTTCGATCGCGATATCTTTCAGGATCCTTGATAAAATAGGAAACTCCCTTATCCTCAAAATCTGCAATATTGGGAATTGGAGGTTTTCGTGGCTCAAAAGAACCGAGTCCGCCCGCAATTACCACAACAGGTGCATGATGCTGAGTTCCCTTATTCGTGGTTACAATGAAAGTCCCGTCATCCAGTTTTTCCAGAGTTTCTGCTCGCTCGCCAAGTGTAAAACCTGGCTTAAAAGGTTTTATTTGCTCCATTAAATTCTTAACAAGATCACCCGCAAGGATCTCTGGAAACGCCGGAATATCGTAAATAGGTTTTTTAGGATAGATCTCAGAACACTGTCCGCCTGGTTGAGGCAGGGCATCAATAAGATGCGTTTTTAGTTTTAGAAGTCCCGCTTCGAATACGGTGAACAATCCTGTGGGTCCTGCTCCAATGATCAGGATATCTGTTTTAATCATTTTTCTCCTTTTTATATATTAAAGACTCAGTAATACTATTCATTTGTTCCACTTTGGCTTCGAAATCACCTTTAATGGATTTTCGGTATTCATTCAAATTCTCCACCATTCCGTTCACATTTTCGGGAATTACTTCTTCAAAAAACTGTCGTAAACGCTTTGCGGTTGTTGGTGATTTTCCATTAGTGGAAATTGCAATTTTCACATGCCCCTTATTAACAATCCCGCCCATATAGAAATCGCATAACTCCGGTGTATCTGCGATATTCGCCAGTAAAAATCTTTTTTTTGCATCTTTATACACCCTTTTATTCAGTTTTGCATCGTTTGTTGCAGCGATCACAAAATGTCGCTTCTTGAGATATTTTCGTTTATACCTTCCTTTCGTCAATTTAGCTCCGTGTTTCTTCGCCAGTTCTTCAGTTTCCGGTAAAAACCATTTTGCGACCACCTCGACATTCGCATTAGGACTGGATTTGAAAAGAAAGTGAAGCTTTTCATTACCTACATTGCCACCTCCAACAATCAGGATATTTAGCTGATTTACTTTTAAAAAAACCGGGTATAGTTCGTTTCTTTCTTCCATTCTAAGCAGCTCCAATATTTACAAATTCCTTTTGCTTCGGAAGACTTTTCACATTCTTATATACATTCTGTAAGGCACTGGCTTCCTTGACCACCTCGCCAATCACGATGATCGCCGGTGCTCCCATATTTTTTTCTGAAACGATCTTCTCAATAGTTCTCATAGTCCCATATCCGGAATTTTCATTTATAGTAGTGCCATTCTGAATAATTCCTACAGGCACATCCTGCTTTCCAAAAGCACTGAAGATCTCTACTATCTCCTTCAATTTTCCCATTCCCATGAGGATTACTACGGTTGCCGTAGATTGTGCTGCCAATTGCACGTCATTAGATAATGTCTTCTGGGAAGTGGTTCCTGTTATTACCCAGAAACTTTCAGAAGTGCCTCTCTGTGTCAGCGGAATTCCAACATTCGCCGGTACCGCAATGGAAGAGGTAATTCCAGAAACAACCGCAGTTTCCAAGCCATGCTTTCGCGCATAGTTGATTTCTTCAGACCCTCTTCCGAAGATAAAAGGATCGCCGCCCTTCAGTCTAACCACATGACCGCGTTCTAAGGCATACTTTACAATAAGTTCGTTGATCTCGTCCTGTGGGAATCGATGCTTATCTTTCCTTTTTCCGACGAAAATATGCTCAGCTTGTGGGGCGTATTCCAACAAATCACGATTTATTAAAGCATCATATAAAACGACTTTTGCAGATTTTAACGTGTTTAACGCCTTTACTGTGATCAATTCCGGATCACCGGGACCCGCGCCTACTACGGTTAGTTTTGCTGAATTAAACATCCTGTACCTCCTTCGTTCTATAAGCATCTACTCTATTCAGAAATAACTGCGCATCCTCTAAATACTTTCTGGCAAAGTCTTCGCTGGGTTCATGCTGGTTTAACTGGTATGTAAATTCTTTAAAAGTGGTCGCTAGATCGATCTTGCCAGTTTCAACGAATAGTTCATCGAATTGCGCAATGATTCCAGCCTGGGTATTCGTCTTTACATCTTCAGCCAGCAGCAAGGCTTTCGCTGAATTTACTATCGAAGTGTACGCGTGATAGATACTGTCTGCCCAGTCCTTTCGTTTCAACGCAGATTTCGCATTATCGATCTTCTCTTCACTTTCAAACAATAATGTTGCAATTAGATCAATGACCACCCCGGCGCATTCCCCTACTCCTACTGCCTTTATGTATGGAGTTTCATGACCCCAGTCCACAAACTCATTTTCGGAAATATTTGAAGTATCTGCCAGATCTTTCAGCAAGTCATAGAAATAGGTTTTCTCTTTACGATCATAGTACTCGACAAATTTTTCCTGCGCTTCAGAACTCGCTTCAAAATCGTTCAGTATGATCCTTAATGCTTCAGGACCACGTTTACTGGGAACTTTTACAAGTTTATCTGCAAATTTACCCTGTCCGTTTCCTAAAGTTCCGCCACCAAGTAACACCTGAAGTGCCGGTGCGACCGTTTTTCCGACCTTTATAGACATTCCCTGAAAACCAATTTCAGCCATATTATGCTGTCCACAGGCATTCATACAACCACTTATTTTGATAGTTATATCTTTTCCATTAGTGAATTGCGGATATTCTTCTTTGAGAACATCTTCCAGCACATCGGCAATACCAGTGCTGCTGGCAATACCAAGATTACAGGTATCGGTGCCCGGACAGGCAGTGATGTCTACAGTCTTATTGTATCCAATTTCTGCATAACCCAGTTTTTTAAGTTCAGTATAGAAAAAAGGCATAAAATCCTGCCGAACGTGCCGAATCAAAATATCCTGTCTTAAAGTTAATCTTAACTCGTTACCTGCGTATTTTTTAATTAGATCTGCCAGCTGCCTCGCTCCACGAGTATAAAAATCACCAAGCGGCACACGAATTCCAATAGCGAATAATCCTTCCTGCTTTTGAGCAAAAACATTGGTTTGCTTCCAGTTTTCAAATTCTTTCTCATCTTCGATTTCTGCGGAAGGAACCTCAACTTCCTGCAATGCTGGAGCTGCTTCGAATTTTTCAATTTCAAATACCGGCTGCTTCTGCGAAAGTGCGGTTTTTTGCTCATCGACCAGTTCCATAAATGCCTCTTTTCCTATATCCTTCAGAAGAAATTTCATTCTTGCTTTTAGACGTTTAGCTCGTTCTCCATGCCGGTCAAAAACCCGGAGTACACCTTCAATTAGAGGTATGATCTCTTCCGCAGGTAAAAAGTCATATAACTCATCTGCATGCCGGGGTTGTGAGCCCAGACCGCCACCAAGCATTACTTTGAATCCGCGTTTTCCATCCTTCAGCTTGGCGATAAAACCAAGATCATGTATATAACTAAGTGCAGTATCTTCATCTGAAGAAGAAAAGGACATCTTGAATTTTCTACCCATTTCCTGGCAGATGGGATTCCGAAGAAAAAATTGAAAGGCAGCGTGTGCATACGGTGAGACATCGAAAGGTTCATTGGGATCTATCCCGGCGGTTGGCGAAGCTGTGATATTTCTTACCGTATTACCGCAGGCTTCTCTAACAGTGACATCATCTTTTTCCAGTTGAGTCCAAAGCTCGGGAGTCCTGTCCAGGCTCACGTAATGAATCTGGATATCCTGCCTGGTTGTGATATGCAGTCGCCCCTTTGAAAACTCATCTGAAACATTTGCGATCCGGTGTAGTTGTTCTGAAGTCACCTTTCCAAACGGTAGTTTTATACGAACCATTTGAACTCCAGACTGTCGCTGTCCATATACTCCGCGTGCCAGGCGCAGGCTACGAAACTTCTCTTCATCAGCCTTTCCTTCTCGAAAAAGCCGGATCTTTTTTTCTAAATCCAGGATGTCTTTCTCGACAACGGGATTTTCAATTTCGGTTCTAAAACTTTGCATGATCTTGATTATTTAAATGAAAAAAGTCCTTTTAAGAATGACACTTAAAAGGACTTTTATAATTCAGTTTATAAAATGGACTTCTAAGTATGAGGCGAATAGCACATACACATGTTTGATAAAATGTTCATAATGAAGTGGTTCATTTTTTGGTGATATTATTTTATAAATCCTACTCCGGCCGTGGTATTTGTTTGAGTATCTACCAGAATAAATCGTCCATTTGTTCGATTTTCACTGTACTTGTCGGCATAAATAGTTTTACTTAGTTTGATCTTTACGCTACCAATATCATTCAGACTCAAAGAAGTTACATTCTCTTCGGCTCCAAAATTCGAATCAACATGGCTTTCTACTTTATCTATTTTTGCCAGAACACCGTTGGTATTATGTTGTAAAACATATTTTTGGCCCGGAACCAAAGGGCGATTATCCATCCAACAAACCATGGCATCCACAACTTTTGTTTCTACAGGAACCTCTTTGGTCTTCACCAGCATATCTCCTCTGGCGACATTTATATCATCTGCCAGGCTAATAGTTACAGAACTTCCTGCTGGAGCTTCATCAAAAGTTTCTTCGAAAAAATGAATGTCTTTGATTTTGGAGGTCGTCAAGGATGGTAACACGGTTACATCATCTCCTACTCTCAGGCTATTACCATTAATTTTCCCTGCATAACCGCGGTAATCATGAAATTCTTCGGTTTTAGGTCTTATCACTGTTTGAACAGAAAACCTAGCCTGACTTTCTTCCGTAAAATCTTCAGCTTTAAGATCTTCGAGATGTTCCAGTATGGTTTGTCCTTGATACCAGGACATTGCAGTAGATTTTTCAGCAATATTCTCTCCCCATAAAGCGCTCACCGGAATAAAGGTGAGTTTCTGATCCTGGAAATCACTTTTACTCCTCAACTCCTCAAATTCCTTAATGATGCTATTGAATACATCTTCGGAATAATTGACAAGATCCATTTTATTTATGGCGACTATAACTTCTTTGACCCTCAACAAATTATTTATAAAAAAGTGCCGGTACGTTTGTTCGATAACTCCCTTTCTGGCATCTATAAGTATGATTGAAGCCTGAGAGGTTGAAGCACCGGTCACCATATTGCGGGTATATTCAATATGACCTGGAGTATCGGCGATGATATAACTTTTCTTTGGGGTTGAGAAATAGATATGGGCTACATCTATGGTTATTCCCTGTTCTCTTTCTGCAACCAGACCATCTGTAGCCAGTGAAAAATCGAGATAGTCAAGACCGTTCTTTTTACTTAGCCTATCAATTGCTTCAATTTTATCTGAAGTCAAAGATTTGGTATCGTAAAGCAGTCTTCCAATTAGGGTACTTTTGCCGTCATCTACACTTCCTGCTGTTGCTATTTTTAATACTTCCATTTTATCCTTATTTAGAAATAACCCTGTTGTTTTCTCGTTTCCATGGCTGCTTCGGATCTTTTATCGTCGATCCTTGCACCTCGCTCCGAAATGGCAGATTCTCTTATTTCCTTGATAATCTTTTCTACGGTATCTGCTCCAGATTCCACTGCAGCCGTACAGGTTATATCTCCCACAGTTCTAAATCGAACGGTTTTCATTTCTGTAAGCTCATGATCGTCTTTGTAAACATGCTCTGAAGCTGTCCAAATCAAACCATCTCTTTCAAAAATCTCTCTCTCGTGCGCAAAATAAATAGAGGGAATTTCAATCTTTTCAGCATCTATATAACTCCAAACATCCAGCTCTGTCCAGTTAGAAATAGGAAATACTCTTACATTCTGGCCAATATCGATACGTCCATTTAACATATCAAAAACCTCCGGTCGTTGGTTCTTTTCATCCCACTCTCCAAAGTCATTTCTTACTGAAAAAATTCTCTCTTTTGCACGAGCTTTTTCTTCATCCCTTCTTGCTCCACCTATGCATGCATCGAACTTATATTCTTCAATAGCACTTAAAAGAGTATTGGTTTGTAATGAATTCCTGCTGGAGTACCTGCCTTTTTCTTCAATAGAAATTCCGCTGTCAATATCATCCTGAACTTTTCGTACAATAAGATTCAGTCCAAGTTCTTCAACTAATCGATCTCTGAACTCGATAGTTTCAGGAAAGTTGTGACCGGTATCTATGTGCATTAATGGAAAAGGAATCCTCGCAGGATAGAAGGCTTTTTGCGCTAAGCGTACTAAAGTGATAGAATCCTTACCGCCCGAAAATAATAGCACGGGATTTTCAAACTGAGCCACAACTTCCCGGAAGATGTAAATAGCTTCGCTTTCTAACGTATTTTGATTTAAGATCGAACTCATTTTTAAACTTTTAGGCGTGTAAACCACACTCTCTATTATCTAATACTTTTGTAGGGTCGAAATATTTGAATTCATTCGGTAGTTTATGCTCTCTCAAATACCCATCTAATTTTTCGTCTGACCAGTGGTAGAAGGGACTAACCTTAAGAAGCCCGTCTTTACTATAACTTAGAATATCGATGCTGTCTCTAAAATTTGTTTGTCCTTTTCTAAGATTCGTAAACCATACGTCTGGCTTCTGTTCTGCCATTGCTCGCTGGAATGGCTCTAGCTTCACCTGCCTGGTAAATTCCTCATGATCTGGTGAAGCAATACCTGGGATACCTTCAAAATAGGCATCTCTGTAGGCCGCAGTTTGTCTCGGTGTATAAAGTTTTACTTTAAGATCTAAGTGGTCTATGAGAAAATGAGCATGCTTATAGGTAGGCAGAGTATTGTAACCTGTGTCGCACCAAATTATCTTCATAGAACTTTCTACCTGAGTACAGGCATGTAAGATTGCTGCTTCATAAGGTCTGAAATTGGTAGTAACTACTGGATTATTACTAGATGCCAAGACCCATTGAATTATTTCTGAAGGTGCTACACCCCGTAACTGACTGTTAAGTTTTTCTATTTCTGAATCGCTAAACTTTTTCATCTGTCTTTATGATTTAATTCTGTTCAATTCCGAATAACCAGTTACTATTTCGCAATAGTATAATTTCCGGTTTGCTCCTATTAAAACTAATCTTTGCCATAGGGGATTAAATTCCAAAGCCGTTCGTGACCAAAGTACAGGATCATTTTTGTTACCAGTTCGACAGATCCAATCGCGAGTGCAGTTTCTATTTTTCTAGTAAGAAACCATGCGATCATAACCGTATCCAGGGTTCCAACTATTCTCCAACTAATCGTTTTTAGAATACTTCGAAGCGGTCGTTCTGTAGTCCTATCCTTTTTATAAGTACTTTTTTCTTTAGTTTGATTCAGTAACATCAACATACTCTCTTCATTAAAAACTATAATCCTATCGGTTTACTAGGTTTTAAGCAAAACTAGACTTCGTTTATTTAAACACCAATTTATTTTTAAAAAAATTTTTATTTTAACACCCTTATCATTACCTAAAGGCAATGTCTGCAAGTGTATTTTCTCCAAGTACATTCAATGATGCATCCCTCACCTGTATCATCAATTTATGAACAGAACAGGCGTCTTCATCTGGACAGTCATCGCATTTTTCATAGTAATTAAGACTAACGCAGGGAACCATGGCGATGGGACCTTCCAGCACCCTGATCACTGCGGTCATCTTAATTTCTGAAGGCTTTTTTATTAAATAATAACCTCCACCTTTTCCCTTTTTGGAGCCTAGAAAGCCAGATTTTCTAAGTTCCAGCATAATACTCTCCAGGAACTTCTGAGATATATTCTCACTTTCTGAAATTTCAGAAGCCTGAACAGGGAATTTTTCATCTTTTCGCGCTATGTATGTTAGCGCTTTGATGCCATACTTGGTCTTTTTGGAAAGCATGAAACGAAAATAGAAAATTTCCGACTGCTATTGCTATTCCTGCAAGGCCTTTTTAAGATCATTAATAATATCCTCCACATGTTCCAGACCCACAGAAATTCTAACCAGGCTTTCTGAGATTCCTACCTCTTCCAACTCTACTTCACTTAATTTACTGTGTGTTGTGGAAGCAGGATGAGTCACGATCGTTCTTGTATCTCCCAGATTTGCAGATCTTGAACACATTTGCAGTCTATCTATAAATTTTCTGCCTGCTTCCAGTCCGCCTTTGATCTGAAATGCCACTACATTTCCTCCCAGTCTCATTTGTTTTTTTGCCACTTCATATTGTGGATGAGTTTTTAAGAATGGATATTTTACGGTTTCAACCTCAGGTATGGACTCTAGAAACTCTGCAACTTTCAGCGCATTTTCACAATGTTTTTCCAACCTTATAGCCAGTGTTTCCAGGCTTTTTGATAAGACCCAGGCATTAAATGGCGATAGTGCCGGCCCCGTATTCCTGCTAAACAGATAGATCTCACGTATTAATGCCCTATTCCCAACGGTAATTCCACCTAGAACCCTGCCCTGCCCGTCCATCAATTTTGTAGCCGAATGTATGACCAGGTCTGCCCCATATTTAATCGGATTCTGTATATACGGGGTGGCAAAGCAGTTATCGATGATCAGGATAAGATCATATTTTCTGGCAATATTTCCGAGTAATTCCAGGTCCAGAATATCCACTCCGGGATTGGTAGGTGATTCTGCAAACAGGATTTTTGTTTCAGGTTTAATCAAACTTTCAATATCTTCCGGAGCATTCACATCGAAATAATCATGTGAAATATTCCATTTTGGAAAATATTTAGTGAATAACCCATGAGTTGAACCAAATACAGAACGGGATGAAACTACATGGTCACCGCTTTCCAGCAAGGCTGCCAAAGTAGAAAATACAGCTGCCATACCTGTCGCAAAAGCAAATCCATCTTCAGCTCCTTCCATCTGCACCACCTTGTCAATAAATTCTGAAGTATTAGGATTTGAATAGCGACTGTAAATATTTCGCTCCTTCTCTTCAGCAAAACTTGCACGCATATCTTCTGAATCTTCAAAGACATAGCTGGAGGTTAGAAACATAGGTGTGGAGTGTTCCTGAAATTGTGTTCGTTCCAATTGCGTTCGTACCGCAATGGTTTCAAATTCTGCCATTACTTTAGTTTAATTGCTTGTTTATCTTCAGAATATCGCTAAAAACACCTCGTGCGGTAACATCAATTCCTGCTCCCGCTCCCTGTATAACCAGTGGAAACTCTTTATAGGATTCAGAATAGATCTCAAAAATATTATCGGTTCCATCAATCTGGCCAAGCGGAGTTTCAGCATTCGCTGAGATCAACCTGGTTTGCAAACTTCCGTTTTCTACATTGAGTTCCCCCACATAACGCAAGACTTCTCCGCTCTTGTTCTCATCTTTATGCTTCTGAAAAATATCGTCCAGAATTGAAACCTGCTTCTGAAAATGCTGTAAACTGGTTCCACCATTTAAGGATGTAGGAAGTAAAGATTCAATACTTACTTCTTCCAGCTCTTTCTTCAGCTGAAGTTCACGTGCAAGAATTAGTAATTTTCTGGCCACATCCTTACCGCTAAGATTCACCCGTGCATCTGGCTCGGTATAACCAAATTCACCGGCCTTCCGAAGCACTTCTGAAAATTGAACATTTTGCTTAGAATATGTATTAAATATATAGCTGAGTGAACCTGAGAAAACTCCCCGAATCCTGGTTACCTGCTCTCCAGAATCGTACAGGCTCTTGATGGTTTCCACCACTGGTAAGCCAGCTCCCACATTGGTTTCGTACTGAAATATTTTATGATGTCTTTTCAAAGCTATTCTTAACTGCTCATAAAAATCCAGACTTAGGGTATTGGCAACTTTATTTGCGGCTACAATATGACTCCCATGTTCAATCAAATCAATATAATTCTCCGGTAAACTATCACTTGCCGTAGTGTCTATGGAAATTAGATTAGTAAATGCATGATTTTTTAAATATGTCAGAATATCCTGAAATTGGTAAGAGCGTTTTTCCCTGCTAAAACTTTCTTTCCAGTGCTCATCAAAACCCAGATGATCAGTAATCAAATTACTGGAATCGGCAATCAGGACAATCCTGATCTCCAGGTCTGAATTTCTTTGAAGTTGATCTTTCGCAGCGATGATTTGCTGAATTAATTTACTCCCAACCTTACCCGGCCCAAACAGAGCGAGATTTATTATTTTCATTTGTGTAATTTTTTTGTTGAAATATGGGTTCTAAAAATCTGGCTACCTGGTCGGTTTCGATCAGGAACGCATCATGTCCATGAATAGATTTGATCTCGTGGATGCTAACATTATTTTTGAATAGAGACAGCTCCACGTAGGTGTTCCAGTTTTCTTCTGCCAGGAAGAAAAGGTCGGTATCTATCGTGATCATATGTATATGACCTTTAACCTGGGCAGCCACTTCAATGGCGCTTTGTGAGTCGTTTGAAATATTGATCGTAGTCAATAAATGGTTCATCAATTTATAGGAACTCAAACTAAAGCGCGATCTAAGTTTACTTCCGTGATGCTCCAGCCAATTTTCGACCTTAAAACTATTCGTAGTTTCGTCTTTTTCATTTCTGAATTTGTAGCTAAGCGATTGTGGTGTGCGATAAAAGGTCATTGCATGCATACGCGCATCCTCCAATGGATTCTCACTATTATTCAAAATCCTGTCCTGAATCTTACAGTTGGCTAGAAGCCAGTCGGTAGATTTTAGATCGGTTGCGATCGGGATCACGTGCAAAGCAAGGTCTGGTTTTAGAGCTGCCAGCTGCCAGGCTAGTGCTCCGCCAATAGAGGCTCCAATAATCGCAAATAGCTCGGTGATATTTAAGTGTTCCAGAACAGATAATTGAATTCTGGCAATATCTTTCAGGGTAAACTCTTTATAATGATGAAAGTTATCTTCATCATTCTTCAGAATTCCATTTCCAGGAATGTTAATGCAAAGAATAGAATATTGATCTGTATCTATGCTCGCACCAGGACCCACAATATCACTCCACCAGCCTCCGGAACCGCAAACCTGGGCATTGCCGGTAAGCGCATGATTCACCAGAATCACCGGAGCAGTTCCAAGTTTTCTGCCAAATAACTGGAAACAGACATCTATGTTCTGGACTTTGCCGGCACTATTCGTGAAATCTGTTATACTTATTTGTTGTAACATAAAATTGAGGTTAAACCAAAGCCGCGTACATTTCATACGGGCTCCGGCGATTAAACCAAACTAAAATTAAACAAGTGATTGTTGAGCAACCTGGGCGAAAGCCTGCTTCAAATCTGCTTTCAGATCTTCTGTATCTTCAAGTCCTACTGAAAGCCTTATTAGATCCGGTTTAACTCCGGCAGATAATTGTTCTTCGTCTTTCAACTGCTGGTGAGTGGTACTGGCAGGATGAATAATCAGCGATTTGGTATCTCCAATATTGGCAAGCAGTGAAAATACCTTGGAAGCGTCCACTACTTTTTTAGCAGCTTCATAACCTCCTTTGATCCCGAAAGTCACTAGTCCGCTTTGTCCTTTTGGTAAATACTGCTGAGCGATATCGTAGTACTCGCTGGACTCGAGGCCTGGATAATTCACCCATTCCACTTCCTCCTGCTGCTCCAGCCAGGTGGCTAGTTCCAGCGCATTTTTGCTATGTTCGTTGATTCTAACTTTCAGCGTTTCAAGTCCCTGAATGATCTGGAATGCGTTAAACGGACTCAGTGCAGCACCGTGATCACGAAGGCCTTCAATTCTGACTTTAGCTATAAAAGCTGCTTCCTGCAATGCCTCGTGATAAACCAATCCATGATATCCTGGAGATGGCTCGGTGAATTCAGGAAATTTTCCACTGGACCAGTCGAACTTACCTGCGTCTATGATCACTCCACCAAGACTGGTTCCATTCCCTCCGATATACTTGGTTAGAGAGTGTATTACGATATCTGCTCCGTATTCTATTGGATTCAGCAGGTAAGGTGTGGCTACGGTATTGTCCACGATAAATGGCACTTTGAATTCTTTTGCTTCTTTGGAAATTGCTTCCAGATCCAGAACATCCAGCTTTGGGTTCCCTAGCGATTCAACAAAAAATACCCGGGTATTTTCCTGTGCTGCTTTTTGGAAATTTGCAGGATCACGGGGATCCACAAAGGTGGTTGTTATGCCAAATCTTGGCAGTGTATTTTGTAAAAGGTTGAAAGTCCCGCCATACAAACTACTACTGGCTACAATATGATCGCCAGCCTTTAGTAACGTTAGTAACGCAGTATTGATCGCCGCGGTTCCAGATGCCGTCACCACCGCTCCAATTCCACCTTCCAGGGCTGCCAGCCTTTGCTCTAGCACATCATTGGTGGGATTATTCAAACGGGTATAAATAAAACCTGGCTTTGCAAGAGAAAACAGATCTGCTGCATGCTGACTATCGTCAAAAACATAGGAACTGGTCTGGTAAATTGGTACTGCTCTGGTTCCTCCATTTTGAGTGGTATCGTGTCCTGAATGTAATGCCTGTGTTGAAAATTTTTGAGTACTCATGATATAAATTTTTAAAAATTGTAAATGATTGAAATAAAAAAGTCCCCCTGATATGCTATTACCAGGGGGACTTTTGAATTGATTCCTTTTTTAAAATCTATTTTTAAAATCTATATTCTCGAGTTCAGGTAATAGCTATACATGCTGTACATACACATCATCATGCGCATGTCCATCATATTTTTAACTGTTACCTGTAATTTCATAATTGTAAGTTCTATGTTCTAATTTCAATTTTGGCCATAAAAAAAGCCGCTGCGGTTGGCAGCGGCTTTTTGCAATATATATTCTTTCAGAATTATGCAATAAGATGCGCTGCAGAAGTTCTCCACATCATACACATCATCATATTGCAAACTGTTCTGTACATTGTTCTAAAATTGTCTTACAAAGATAACGGCAGAGTTTTTTATTATCCAAGCTTTTGCGTACTTATTTTTTTAGCCTTCTAGAATGTATAAAGTATAACCCGCGTAAATACTGATAGTTACGAAGTATATTTTTTTTGTTTGCGTTAGGGATTGAGCGAGTTGTTTGAGCTCTTTTGGTTCTTTTTCGAACCAAAAAGCGAGTTGCGAAAGCCCGGCGCGAGACCGGAACGGGCGAAGCGCAACGCCCTGATTATTCCGAAAAATGCAACTGTAATTCCACGTCCTTTAAAATGGCGTTAAATCGATTTGCTATCCTTTTAAATTTTATACATTTGTATCAACTTATTGAAAGGGATAGATTTGACTGATTGCAACCCTCTACATCACATCGATGTTTTAAATGCTAAAGCAGAATGGTAATTACACTCCTTTTTAGCTTCACACGTCAAATTTTTCCATTCTTATAAACTTAAAAAGTAATTGAATGGCTTATTTATTTACTTCAGAAAGTGTATCTGAAGGACACCCGGATAAAATTGCAGATCAAATTAGTGATACGTTACTGGATAATTTTCTTGCCTTTGATGGCGAATCGAAAGTAGCTTGCGAAACTCTGGTTACAACCGGGCAGGTAGTACTTGCTGGTGAAGTACGAAGTAATACATATCTGGATGTTCAAAATATCGCACGTGATGTGATCAATGATATTGGTTATACAAAAGGTGCTTATAAATTTAGCGGTGATAGTTGCGGTGTGATCTCCCTTATTCATGAACAGTCCCAGGATATTTACCAGGGTGTGGATCGTGGAAAGAAAGAGGAACAAGGTGCTGGTGACCAGGGAATGATGTTTGGTTATGCGACCAATGAAACTGAAAACTATATGCCGCTGGCATTAGATATTTCACATCGTATCCTAATTGAACTGGCTAAACTTAGAAGGGAAGGTAAAGACATCGAATATCTAAGACCTGATTCCAAGAGCCAGGTGACTATTGAATATAGCGATGACAACGTTCCTGAAAGAATCGTTGCGATCGTGGTTTCTACGCAACATGATGATTTCGACCAGGATGATGAGAAAATGCTGGCGAAGATCAAAAAAGATATAGTTGAGATTCTTATCCCAAGGGTTAAGAAACAGCTGCCAGATTATGTTCAGGAATTGTTCAATGACGACATTATTTACCATATTAATCCTACCGGTAAGTTCGTAATTGGAGGTCCGCATGGTGACGCAGGACTCACCGGTAGAAAAATTATTGTAGACACCTATGGCGGAAAAGGTGCTCACGGTGGCGGTGCATTCTCTGGAAAAGATCCTTCTAAAGTAGATAGATCTGCCGCGTATGCTTCCAGACATATTGCCAAGAATTTGGTGGCTGCAGGAGTAGCTCCTGAAATTCTGGTACAGGTTTCTTATGCAATTGGAGTGGTGGAACCAACTTCTATTTCGGTTTATACCTACGGAAAAAACAATACAAATCTTTCTGATGGTGAAATTGCTGAAAAGGTTCGTAAGATCTTTGATATGAGACCTGCAGCGATCGAGGAACGACTGAAGTTGAGAAATCCAATTTACCGTGAAACCGCAGCGTATGGTCATATGGGAAAAACTCCGCGTATAGAAACAAAGGTTTTTGAAAGTCCGTATAATGGTAAGATAACCAAGGAAGTGGAACTATTTACCTGGGAGAAACTGGATTATGTAGATAAGATCAAAGAGAGTTTTGATCTGGAATAATTTGATATATTTATAAATCAAATTTTTAGCAATGGATTTTCTATCACTTTTTCCAATTTTAATAGTTTTACTATATTTTTTAATAATAGGCTCTGTACTGTATCTTATTTATAAATGGGTTTCCAGATTTATACATTTACGCGAGCAACAAAACGAATTGCTTCGTGAGATTATTCGAAAAATGGATAAATAATAAAATAAGCCTCTTAAAGTTAGAGGCTTTTTTAATGGATCAAATCGTGTACTGGCCACCAGTGACCTGCACCGTTGAGCCGGTCATATAACTGGAATCTTCGGAAGCTAGCAACACGAAAGCTGCTGCCAATTCTGCAGGCTGTCCCGGTCGTTTCATAGGGTTGTCACTTCCAAAATTCTTCACCACATCCTCTGGCATGGTAGCCGGAATAAGCGGAGTCCAGATTGGTCCTGGAGCTACACAATTCACCCGAATTCCTTTATCTGCCAGCAATTGCCCCATACTCGCTGTAATATTCTGTATCGCACCTTTAGTAGCAGCGTAGGCCAGTAGATCTGGACGGGGATTGTATGCGTTTACTGAAGTGGTATTCACAATGGTACTGCCCGGTTTCATATGAGGTTCGGCCGCTTTACATAAATAAAACAGGGAGTAAATATTCGTTTTAAAGGTGTAATCCCACTCTTCTGCAGAAATTTCCTGCAAAGAATCTCTCGCCATCTGGTAAGCTGCATTGTTAACCAGGATATCGATTTGGCCAAATTCAGCAATAGCTTTTTCAACTATACTTTTACAATGTTCCTGATCACCAATATCTCCCGGAACTAAAACTGCTTTTTTGCCTGCCTCTTCTACCAGTCTGGCAGATTCCTTAGCATCCTCATGTTCTTCAAGATAGGAGATCAATACATTCGCCCCTTCCCTGGCAAAAGCAATTGCCACTGCTCTTCCAATTCCGCTATCTGCCCCGGTAATGATCGCGTTTCTGCCCTTGAGCTTACCTGAACCTTTATAGGATTTTTCACCATGATCTGTATCCGGATCAATGCTACTTTCTGTTCCCGGTTCACTCTGGTTGAGATTTTCAAATGGTGGTTTTGGATATTTTTCCTGTGGATGTTCCATAATTATTGATTTTAAAGGTTTCTTTAAAATTATAGAATGCTTCGATAAATCAGGAGAGTAGATATTGTAAACTTTCCCTAAATAATTATGGAAAAGCGCGATATTTTTTATCAATTCTTCGGAAAACCTTAACAAGCGAACGCTGTTTTAATTCCTAAATTGAAATTCCACCAAGAGGAAATTCTATGTCTTTATTTAAAAAAGTTCGTGATACGGTTAACCTTCTAAAATCGGTTGATCTGGATCAGCTCGCCAAGATCAATCAAAAGATCGATCTCGCCGAGGCAATGAAAACTTTGGGCAAACTTGACGACCGTCAACTCGCCGGATTAATGAAAATGTTAAAAACTAAGAAGAAGAAAGGTCAGCACGACCTGCCTCCTATCGACGGTGATTTTTATAATCTGGATCTCAAGCTTACGCCGGAACAACGGGAAATTCAGCTTAAGGTTAGAAATTTCATGGAAGACGAAATTCGTCCTTTAGTGAATGAATACTGGAAGAAAGATCAGTTTCCATTTGAGGTCATCAAAAAATTCAGCAAACTGAATATCGTCGGTGTTCCTTATGAAGGATATGGATGTCCAAACATGCCATTCTTGATGGAAGGCATCATAGCTCAGGAAATTGCACGTGTAGACGTTTCGATCTCTACCTTCTTTGGAGTTCACAGTGGTCTCGCCATGGGTTCCATTTATCTCTGCGGAAGTGAAGAACAGAAACAGGAATGGTTACCGCAAATGGCAAAAATGGAAAAGATCGGTGCCTTTGGCCTTACCGAACCTAATGTAGGTTCTGGTGTTGCTGGCGGCCTCGAAACTACCTGTAAATTTGATGGAGAGAACTGGATATTGAATGGTCAGAAAAAATGGATAGGAAACGCCACTTTCGCTGATGTAATCGTGATCTGGGCTCGGGATCTTGACTCTGGCAGAGTAAAAGGTTTCCTTGTACGTAAGGAAAACCCTGGTTTTTCAGCAGAAAAGATACAGGATAAAATGGCATTGAGAATCGTGCAGAATGCGATCATCACCCTTAAGGATTGCAAGATCCCTGAAGGTGACAGGCTGCAAAACGCGAATTCTTTTAAAGACACTGCCAATGTTCTTAGAATGACCAGAGCCGGAGTTGCATGGCAAGCCGTTGGATGTGCCAGAGGTGCTTATGAAAGCGCTTTGAAATACACCAAAAAAAGAGAGCAGTTTGGAAGACCTATTGCCTCTTTTCAGCTTATTCAAAATCATCTTGTGGAAATGCTTTCAAATCTTACAGCGATGCAGACGCTTTGCTTTAGATTATCAGAAATGCAGGATCAGGATCTACTTACAGATGAGCACGCCAGTCTTGCGAAGGTGTATTGCAGCATGAGAATGCGGGATGTAGTGAGCAGAGCAAGAGAGGTTCTTGGTGGAAATGGAATATTATTAGAATACGATGTAGCTCGTTTTGTAGCAGATGCCGAAGCGATCTACAGTTATGAAGGAACTAAAGAAATCAATTCATTGATCGTTGGCCGTGCAATTACCGGTTACAGCGCATTTGTGAGTTAAATGAAAAAGAAAAATTTATGTCAGTATTAATCGTTGCTCCGGGAAGAGATTCGGAGGCATGGGTAGAAGCATTAAAAAATCAACATCCGGGAATGAATATTTATACATATCCCGAAGAACATGATCCGGAAGAGGTAGAATTTGCGCTAACCTGGAACCACCCAAGAGGATTATTCAAGAATTATCCGAATTTAAAAGTAATCGCAAGTATGGGTGCCGGTGTAGATCATATTTTAAGTGATAATTCCCTCCCTGAAAATGTTGCAATTACGAGAGTCGTAGACGAAACACTCACCGAAGATATGGGAGATTTCGTACTTAGCCAGGTAATGAATCATATTCGTAATCTTCATGGATACGTAAAATCGCAGTATAAAAAACAATGGGACAGGTCTCAATATAAAAGACCACAGAATACTAATGTTGGAATTATGGGACTTGGTGTCCTTGGTAATGCCGTCGCAGATAAATTACACAAGAACTTTTTCAAAGTGTCCGGTTGGTCAAAAACAGAAAAGGATTGTGAAAATGTAACCAGCTATTACGGGAAAGATCAACTGGAAGAATTTTTAAATAATTCTGAAATTTTAGTTTGTCTCCTTCCTTTGACTGAAGACACTGAAAATATCCTGAACGAAGATCTTTTCGATATGCTGCCGGAAGGTGCATACGTGATCAATGTGGCGCGTGGTGAACATCTGGTGGAGCATGATCTTATGAAAATGATCGATAATGGTCATCTTTCAGGAGCATCTTTAGACGTATTCCGCGAAGAGCCGTTACCGGAAGAACATCCTTTCTGGGAACATGATCGTATCAATATCACTCCGCACATTGCGAGTGTAACCAAGCCGGAATCTGTGGTTCCGCAGATCGCTGAAAATTACGATCGTATGAAGGAAAATCAAGACTTGAAGAACAAAGTTGAAATGGACAGAGGTTACTAATTGATTTACTATGGATACATTTAAAAACATCATGGTAGCGGTAGACTTCAACGATAGCATTGGTGAATTAATGATCTTTGCTGATAGTCTTGCTGAAAAATATGAAGCCAAATTATGGGTTTTGCATGTGGCAGATCCAGAACCAGATTTTGTTGGTTATGAACCGGGACCTCAATATATTAGAGATCTTCAAGCTGAAGAATATCGCGAAGAACATCGTAGTCTTCAACAGGTGTGCGATAGTTTTATAAGCAAAGAGCTTGAAAGTGACGCTTTACTTATTCAGGGATCAACGGTAAGCACCGTTCTTGAAGAAGCTAAAAAACTGAATGTAGATTTGTTGATCGTGGGAACTCATAAGCACAGTTTCCTTTACAATCTGCTGAATGAAAGCGTCTCGATGGAGCTGGTTAAAAAAGCTGAAATTCCCATGTTAACGATACCTATTAATGAATAAAAACAATCCCCGTAATCACGGGGATTGTTTATTTTAGTGTAAAACTGAAAGATTTGAATAGCAGCAAGGAAGAACTTCTGAAAGTTCTGGAAACTATAGCACCATTTATTCACAGAACTCCGGTTCTAACTTCCAAGCTGATCGACGAAATGGCCGGCTGTGAAATTCAATTTAAGTGCGAAAATTTTCAAAAGATGGGTGCATTCAAAATGCGCGGTGCGATGTACGCCATTTCAAAGCTTTCTGAGGAAGAAAAGAACGCCGGTGTGGTCACACATTCTTCAGGAAATTTTGCGCAGGCGTTATCTCTGGCTGCTAAAAGTCTGAATGTTCCTGCATATATAGTGATGCCCGAGTCGGCTCCTGAAGTTAAAAAAGCTGCGGTTCGAACCTACGGCGGAAAGATTACAGAATGTCTCTCTACTCTTCAGGATCGGGAAGCTACAGCTAACAGAATAATGGACAAAAAAGGAGCAAGATTTATACATCCTTCTAACGATATGAATGTGATCCTGGGACAGGGAACTGCGGCCACCGAATTATTGCTGGACCATCCCGAACTGGATATGATCGTTTGTCCTGTTGGCGGTGGAGGACTCATTGCCGGAACCGCTATCTCCACTCATGTTTTGCTTCACAACTGTCTTTGTATTGGTGCAGAACCTATGGAAGCTGATGATGCATGGAGATCTTTAAAAAGTGGACAGATTGAAAGTAACGCTTCTGTTCTTACGATTGCAGACGGACTCAAAACAATGCTCGGAGACGTTAACTTCCCTATAATTAGGGATCATGTTTCAGAGATCATCAGAGTTTCTGAAGAAGAGATCATTGCAGCAATGCGCTTGATCTGGGAACGCATGAAGATCGTTGTAGAAGCCTCCAGTGCCGTGGCCCTGGCCGCTATTCTTCAGCAGAAAGATAAATTCAGAAACAAGAAAGTGGGCTTGATCATTTCTGGCGGAAATGTTGATCTTTCTAACCTGCCATTTTAGGAGTCTTTTACTACAGATATTGTCACCAGCATTTGTCCTATATGCCTTTGAGAATGTTCCGCAGCATGAAAAAGTACACCAATTAAACTTGACTTAATTCGCCTCCTCCCTACTTCGACCGTATTCGTTAGATCTTCAGGCTTCTGTGATTTCAAAAATACTACCGCTTCGCTCAATTCATTTTCAGCCTTAATTATAAGTTCTTCAACACTAATGGAGGCATCAGCTTTTCCTTCCAGTTTTAAATAGTGCAACTGAGCTTCACTCAATTGTTCGCCTTTTGCATAAGTGATCAAACGGTTGGTCACACCAGCTATATGCTGAAGATGAAACCCTACAGACGCCCTTTCAGCAGGTTTTGTCCATAATTCGCCTGCAGGGAAATCAACAAGATATTTACGGAGTTCTTCTTTAGACTGAAGTAGTGCATGCGCTGCGGGCTGCAACAGGTCGGGTACATTTTCTACTTTACCGCGTAGCCAATTCTCTGGTTTAGCTTTATCCATTTTCATATTTTACTGTAAAATAGAAATTAAATCAGGTAAAAAAAAGAAGTCTTATCTTTAAGAAGAACATCAGGTTGTTATATTAAATAAATTCAGATGGAATTGTATCTCACCGTTGCGATCATCATCATTGGTATCATCCTGTTCGTGCGCGATTATTTTTCGATAGACACCACTTCTATCATTATCATGGCGCTTTTTATAATTTCGGGAGTTCTAAGTCCCGAAGAAGGTTTCTCGGGATTTAACCATCCGGCTACCATTACGCTTGGTTGTATGTTCGTGGTTAGTGCTGCCGTTTTCAAATCGGGGATCATTGACGGTCTTAGTGCCAGGCTTATTAAGATTGCACGTATAAATTATTTTTCTGCACTCGTTTCCTTGTGTCTCACTTCAGCTGTACTTTCTGCTTTTATTAATGATTCTGCAGTAGTCGCGATTCTTATTCCTGTGGCATTACTGGTTTGCCGCGAAGCCGAAATTAGCCCGGCCAGACTTCTAATTCCTATCTCTTTTTCAGCATTATTTGGCGGCACCTGCACCCTTATTGGAACCTCAACGAATATCCTGGTAAGCAGTTATGCTGAAAAGCTAGGTTCTGAGCCCTTCGGCATGTTCGAGTTTTCAATGGCTGCTCTTTGCTTACTTACTATTGGCCTGGCGTATATTTTCCTGCTTGGACCAATTCTATTACCAAAAAGAGGACTGCCTGAAAATACCGGACTGATTAAGCAAACTGAAAAGTATATGGCGGAGATCGAACTGCATCATGATCACGTTGATATCGATCTACCTGTTTCAGAATCCAGACTGGTCAAAGACTATAAGATCCAGATACTTAGAATAAAACGAAAACATTACCGGGTTTATGAAATCAATGGAGAAACGGTTTTAAGAGAAAACGATAGGATTAGAATCCTGGTGGATCCAGTACACCTGGCAAAATTAAAATCAAAAAAAGGGATTTCTGTTAGAGGGGACAAAGAAAGTATCCGGGAAATGGAGGCCAATCAGGATGCCTCAGAAGTTTCAGAAGAAAAAAAGATCTTCGAAGTCATGATTCCATATGGATCTGAACTTGCGGGTCATTCCATTAGGGATATGAACTTCAGAAGCACTTATTATGCCTCTGTTCTGGCTATTCGACATCGTAAGGAAACGATCACCGAAGATGTTTCCCGGGTAGTTCTTAGAGAAGGTGATATGATGTTGTTATTCGCTTCAGAAAAAGCAATTTCGGTTCTTGCTACAGAAAAAATGATCGTAACGCTTTCAGAATACCAGGGAAGAAATGTGAACTATAAAAAGGCAATTCCTGCGTTGCTCATCGTGATTGGGGTAGTTGCCGCTGCAGCCTTTAATATAACTTCTATCCTCATAAGCGCGATGGTTGGGAGTTTATTGATCGTCACTCTTACCATTTTAAAACCTCAGGAAGCTTACGAAGCCATTGAATGGAAAGTGATATTTATGATCGCCGGGGTACTTTCTATGGGAAAAGCTTTGGAAAAAACTGGTGGTTCTGATATTGTTTCCCAGTACGTCTTTGAAACTTTGGGCGATATGGATCCCCGGTGGACGTTAAGCATGATATTTCTATTCACTTTTCTATCTACTAATGTCCTATCCAGCAAGGCGGCGGCAGCTCTCATGACGCCCATAGTCATAAGTCTGGCCGGGGCGATGCAGGTGAGCGAAAAACCTTTTTTGATTGGCGTCATGTTTGCATGCTCGCTTACTTTTATGACTCCGGTAAGTTATCCCGTGAATACAATGGTGTACGCGCCGGGAAATTATAGGTTCAGAGATTTTCTAAAGTTCGGAACTCCGCTTAACTTTATCATCTGGATCGCGGCCTCATTTATTATCCCGATGTTTTTCCCTTTTGAACTATGAGAAAAGTAAAATTACATAACCCTTTTAAAGCCAGAATCATTGACGAAAAACTGCTTCGTGAACATCTAGCTTTAGAACGAACTAAACTTGCAAACGAAAGAACCTTACTCAGCTATATTCGGGCATCTATATATTTGCTTATTAGCGGACTTGCTTTATTACAAATCAAGGATTATCAGGGTATCAGCCTGATGTGGGTAGGTTATTTATCCCTTTTCCTCTGCATCTTATTTATAATTGTTGGATTTTCAAGGTATGTTGCCCTGGAACGCAAACTTAACGGACTCCTTAGAGAACAACCGGAAGATAACAACAAAGGTTGATGCTACAGAGTCTGGTGCACTACTCCATGCACTTTTTGGTGATCGCCGTGATCGCCTGGTTCTATGATCGTGAAAACTGGTTAAAATACTGGGCTATTCTTGCGGCTACCATGATCGTGGATATCGATCATTTACTAGCCACCCCAATTTTTGATCCCAATCGCTGCGGAATTGGATTCCATCCCCTGCATTCTGAAATTGCAATCGCTGCTTATTTATTCGGAATGATATTTATAAGACAAAAAATAATCAGATTGATATGTATCGGATTATTCTTTCATATGATCACAGATTTTCTTGATTGCCTGTGGACAAACTATAATTGTAACTCCTGTATTTCCCCTAATCTCTTATAGTTTATTATACTTCGGAAGTAAATAGTAACTTGGCTTTTAAGCTTTTAAAGAAATATTGTTACTTCTGAAGCAGCATCTCTAAATAGGATGAAACTTTTGATAATCAATTTTTTAGCTCGATATGTACAGAAACAATTTCGAATTATCCGGTAATGAATAACCATATTGAATCTATTTTTAAACCATATTAGGCAGTAATAAGTGCAAATTAAAATTAACCCTTCAAATCGTTATAAAACTGTAGCACAAGGCCTTAAACTTTGTTGAAAATTTATTTCCTCAAGTTATATCAAATCAATCAATTTAATTCAATTCTTTTATCTTTACACTCCTTAATTCAGCCTAAGAAATAAATTATGCATGTAGCCATAGCAGGAAATATTGGTGCAGGAAAAACAACATTAACTCGATTACTAGCAAAGCATTACAACTGGGAACCTCAGTTTGAAGATGTTCTGGAAAACCCTTACCTCGAAGATTTTTACAACAAAATGGAGCGCTGGTCGTTTAACCTGCAGATCTATTTTTTGAATAGCAGGTTCAGGCAGATCCTTCAAATTCGCGAGAGTGGCCAGAAAATCATTCAGGATCGTACGATCTATGAGGATGCTTATATTTTCGCACCAAACTTGCATGCAATGGGTCTTATGACCAACAGGGATTTTGAAAATTATAAATCACTCTTTGATCTTATGGAAAGTGTGGTACAGGGACCAGATCTACTCATTTACTTGAGAAGCAGTATTCCTAACCTTGTAAAACAGATTCATAGTAGAGGGCGTGATTATGAAAACTCTATCTCTATTGACTATTTGAGTAGGTTGAATGAACGCTACGAAGCATGGGTACACGATTATAATAAAGGAAATTTGCTTATAATTGATGTAGATAATATTAATTTTGTGGACAATCCGGAAGACCTCGGTGATATCATCAACCGCATCGATGGACAGTTACACGGACTTTTTTAAATGATAATTGACTATGGAATCTACTAAGCTAAAAAGACCAAAACACAAGGGTTCTCCAAAACTCTTCGATAACCCGATCCTGGAAAAATTAACCCACACACATATATCGCTCCCATTGATCATTTTTGGTTTGATCTCTGTCGCTTTAGTTTATTATGGAGTGTTTGAAAAAGGTTTTGAAGCCCCGGCGATGATTGGATTATTCCTGGCAGGCCTTTTCTTCTTTACGTTCATTGAATACGTAATGCACAGGTATCTTTATCACATACCAGCAACTACGCCCAAAAAACAAAAATTTAGCTACACGATGCATGGTGTACATCATGATTACCCAAAAGACAAATCCAGGCTGGCCATGCCTCCTGTTCTTAGTCTGGTGATCGCAACCGTTTTATTCATTATTTATCGTGCGGTTCTGGGAGATTATGTATTCGGTTTTCTTGCAGGTTTCCTGATTGGTTACGCTGCTTACCTGGCTGTTCATTATTCTGTTCACGCTTTTAAGGTTCCAGGAAACTTTCTAAAGATCCTATGGCATCATCACAGTATTCACCATTATCGTGAACCAGATCGTGCTTTCGGAGTTTCTTCACCACTTTGGGACCAGATCTTTGGTACTATGCCAAGAAAATCTCCGGTTCAGGAAAGAGCTGCGGTTGGAACCAGTATAGATCCAAGCTAATTCAGTATATACAATAAAAAAAGTCCCTTGAAAAAGGGACTTTTTTTATGTACTGAAATTTTTGACCTGACTATTTTATAAAGCCATTTTCACGGGCGTGTTCTTCCGCTTCCTCACTACTCATCACCATGAGCACCGGTACTGTATCAAAATTATCAATGATACTTTGCACACGTTGCATCTGCTTTTTGTGTTTCACACTTCTTAGATAGATCGCCAAAATACGATCTGAATACTGAGCCGCAATATCTGTATAGATGCTCGCATCATGTTCACCACTATCTCCAATCAGGATAAATTTAAGATCTGGATAGGTTTTTAGAATGTTGGTGATCTCCTTTTGCTTATGAGGTTTCTCAGGTTTCATAGTGCTTTCAAAAGGAGTTCGAAGATCACGTAACAACATGGGACCCTTGGGAAAATTATTGTGATCCAGGAACAATTTGAGATACTCATACATGTTCCAGGGACTGTTACTTAAATAAAACATGGGATTTCTAAACTTACCACTGGTTCCCTCGTGTAATTTCTTGTAAAGGCTCGGAGCTCCCTTTAATGGTATTCTTTTATAGGCGTTTGTTAGTAATGAATTCTTCAGTAAGCGCCATTTTAGAAATGAAGTAACTCCTGTATGCAGAATGGTATCATCAATATCACTTATAACTCCAAATTCAGCATCATGCTGCGGAATAAGAAATTCGCCACGTTTTGGGTTCTCCAATTCATCTGTTCTAGGTTCTACCTTTTCACAGTACCTAACCTCGTAATCTATCCAGCCTTCATTCGATGCATATTCAGATAAATTTTCATCAAAAGTCTTATCGAACAGAAAATAACCTTCATCGCTGGTAGTCGTTCTTAAATTTACTTTTCCAGGAACCACCAGCTCCATTTCGGCATCAGGAATTTCAAAGCTATCGAATTGCTTATACGTATTTTTTATAGTCCGAAAAATGGACTGTTCCTTGACGATATTCAGTGGTTCATTATCTAAAACCCTTCCGAAGACATATAAATGGGAATAGGTACCATAACTTCTATAGGGCACTATATGAATTTGATCGAGGTTTCTATACCTGCCTAGTAATTTTTTAAAACGTTTGATCATTAAAATTGAAGGTTTTGGTTCAAGTTATATTTTATTCTGAACCGAGTCTGCCAGATGGCCTAGTTTTATAATTATTTTAGTATTAAAGTCGGTTTAGAGCTTCCAACGCTTTTCCCATATCTATACCTTCAACTAGCACTCCTTTAAAAAGATCTGGATTCTCCATAATTCTTGCGGGCATATTTTTGATATTGAAATCTATGATCTTTAGACCTGGTTTCACTTCGTTCCAGTGTAGAGGAGCTGAAACCGGAGCAGCAGGTTTAGGTCTTACACAGTAAGGAGCAGCCAGAGTTTGTCCCCGTCTATTCTGTAGATAATCCAGGTAGATCTTATTTTTCCGATTCTTTACAGCACGATCCATGCTGGTAAGTCCTTTGGTTCTCTCAAGAACATAATAACAGATGAGCTTAGTAAATTCACGACCTTCTTCGTAAGAATATTTCGCACCAAGTGGGATATAAATATGAATTCCCGAAGATCCTGAAGTCTTGCAATAAGCTTCAATATTTGCGGACTCTAAAATCTCCTGTGTTACCTGCGCAACTTCGATCACTTCCTCAAATGTATTTTTTTCTGAAGGATCCAAATCAATGATCACATAATCTGGTTGATCCAAGGTGTTTTTTCTACTATTCCAAGGATTGATCTCGATACAACCCAGGTTTGCCATATAAATTAAACTAGCCTCATCCTGGCAGAGAAGGTATTCTATATCTCTTTTCGCAGAACTAGACCAAATCTTTAAAGTTTCGATCCAAGAATCCAGCAAACCTTCATTATCCTTCTGGTAAAAACCTTCTTTCCCGATACCATTTGGGTGCCTGTGGAGATTTTGTGGACGATCCTTTAAAAACGGGATCATATATTCTGAAACCTGTATGTAATAATCGATGAGATCATACTTCCTGAATCCTTCTCCCGGCCAGTAAATTTTGTCCAGATTAGTGACATTAACTGTTCTGCCATTTATTTCTAAAGCATTGGAGCTAACCTTTGAGGAATTCTGAGATGCTTTGTTTGTGGTTTTTACATCACTTAAAGATTTATCTTCTCTCAGACCTTTGTAAACAGGATGACGCATTCTACCGCTCTCTGTCCATTCTGAAAATTTGATCTCACACACAAGTTCCGGTTTTACCCAATTTGGTGATCTGCCTTTAAAGTTTATTTTCTGACTAAAGGGTGACTTTTGAATTTCAAGATCCTGCATCTTCTGAAGTAATTCCTGTTGCACCGAAGATGAGAATCCAGTTCCGCAATTACCTACATATTGCAATTCACCTTCTCTATAGATCCCGAGTATTAACGAACCAAAAATGGATCCTTTTGAATCTGTATAACCACAGATCAAAACTTCTTCAGAGCTTGTACCTTTTATTTTTAACCATTTCTCACTACGATAGCCTGGAGTGTATACAGAATCTGCTTTTTTCGCGATCACTCCTTCCATACCCTCTTTTAAAGCTTTCTTATAAAAAGCATCTGCCATACTTTCAACATGCTCGCAGTAGTAGGTCATCTCCAACCCTTCCAGAACATCAGGAAGCAGACTTTTACGTTCAAGCAGGTTTAGGTCCAGTGTACTGTGTCCATTTAGAAAAAGTATATCAAAAACATAAAATCGAAGATCTGCCGGGGAAGTACTGTCATAATTTTGCAGTTGTTGAAACTGTGGTTTTCCATGCTCATCCAGAATTACCACTTCCCCATCGAGTATCACCTCATGAGGGATGCTGTCCAGGTCCTGAGCAAGCTTTGAAAACTTATCATTATAATTGATCCCATTCCTGGAGTACAGATTCACATTACCATCGCTGATACTTGCAAGTACTCTGTAACCATCCCACTTCAACTCGTATATCCAACCGGGTTTGCTAAAAATTCCATCTGCCGCAGTCGCCAGCATTGGCTTTATGATATCAGAATCGTTTAGGCTTTTTACGATTCCTTGCGGAGCATAATCTTCTGCATCGTAATTTGAAGTTACAGAGTGATCGTCTTTCTTCTTTATTAGCAACCAGTGCTTCTGTCCATCCCTCCTTCTTGTTCGAACCAGGGCAAATGTTCCTTTTATCTTATCACCATGAAATTTCACTTTAAGATCACCCTTTTTTAAAGCCTCCTCAGCTCCAAAATTTCCAACCGACTCAAATGTTCCTGTATCCCAGATCCTCATTTTCCCAGCTCCATAATTACCCTTTGGGATCGATCCTTCAAAGGTTAGATACTTTACCGGGTGATCTTCGGTTTCAATGGCAAGCCTCTTATCTTCGGGATTCATGGAAGGACCTTTAGGAACGGCCCAGCTTTTAAGAACACCATTAACCTCAAGCCTTAAATCATAATGTAATCTGGAAGCACGATGACGTTGAATGACGAACCTAAAAAGATTCTCTTTTTCAAGATCACCTTTAGGCTCAGAGGTTTGGGCAAAATCACGTTTTTTATTGTATTCCTCTAAAGACATGTATTAGCTGGCCTTTGACTTTTTCTTTTCAAGGCTGGCCTTCAGTTTAGCCATAAGATCATCTGCCTGAGTTGGTTCTGAATCGTATTCCTCGACTTTAGGCTTTTTACCAGTCGCTTTGGATTCTATGATCTTCATTAACTGGTCATTATAAATATCCTTGTATTTTTTAAAATCAAAGTCAGAAGTATACTGCTCGATCAGTGAAACCGCCATATCTACCTCCTTGGCTTTTACTTTGGTTTTGGTGAGCTTTAGCTCTCCGGGATTTCTAATCTCATCCTCAAACCTAATTACGTGTAATACCAGTGCATCCCTGTAAATACCCACAAGCGATAAATGCTCCTTTTGTCGCATCACGAATGTAGCCACACCTAGTTTTCCAGTCTTTTTTAATGCCTGTAGTAGTAAATTATAGGATTTACCACCTTCCTTTTGCGGTTCCAGGAAATAAGGCTTTTTGAACAACACATCGGCTACCTCATCTTCATCGATAAATTCTTCAATATCGATGGTTTTCGTCTTTTTCATGTTCGCCTGGTCGAAATCCTCTTTTTCCAGTATTACATAGCCATCATCCTTTTTATAACCTTTGACAATATCCTTCCATTCCACTTCTTTACCAGTATCCTCATTTACACGTTTATAGCGAATACGGGCGTGATCATTTTTATCAAGCATATCCAGGTCTATACGCCTGTCTTCTGAACCCGAATAAAGTTTCACGGGAATTGAAACCAGACCAAAACTTATTGAACCATTCCAGATTGAGCGCATATTAGTGGTTTCTTAGTGCTTTGATCAATTCATTTTTAGACATATCACTTCGCCCATCGATGCCTACTTTTTTCGCCTGCTCGTAAAGTTCCTCTTTAGTTCTCTCTTCGTATTTTTCGGCTTTACCTCCTTTCTCTCCTGAATTGGACGTATTGGCGATCCTTGCCGCTTTTTCCTTACTCATCCCCTCCTTACGCAATTTCTCGTATTGCTCGTCATTCTTAATACTGGGTACATGATCTTTTGACATCTTCTGAATCTTTTAATTTGAACTTAAATTTAATCAACCTTCAGGCAGTGTTGAAATTTTGAGGGATTGATTAACCATAGTTTAACTGAAATATCAGTTTATACAATCAATTTTCAGAAGAAACAGGAGAATGGAACTTATAGTCGGAAATAGAAAAACCTCCACGATTGCGGAGGTTTATTTAATTATTTTTTACTGAAGAGTTTACTATAGCGCATCGATCTTTTTCTGCACTTCCCGGCTTGACCCTTCAAATTCGTAGGTGTCACTGGTCTCATTTCCATTTAAGGAACTTGTAACTACTACCCTCGCAGTAACCAGATCGTCAAGATCATTTTTCTCTAAACTTATTTCTTTTGAAATCACAGAACCTTCCGAAGAGATAATCTCCACAGTTTCCTCCTGATTTGGAATGTCAGCATCTGTATGCCCTCCTAAAATTGGCGCGATCACCAGACCGATAAGACAGGTTAATTTAATTAATATATTCATGGAAGGACCTGAAGTATCCTTAAAAGGATCGCCCACCGTATCACCAGTTACTGCTGCTTTATGTGCATCAGAGCCTTTATAGGTCATTTCACCATTGATCATGACTCCAGCTTCGAAAGACTTCTTCGCGTTATCCCACGCACCTCCTGCGTTATTCTGGAAGATTGCCCAAAGCACACCACTCACAGTAACCCCAGCCATATAGCCACCAAGCATTTCAGCAATTGCAAGATTGTCCATCCCAAAGATCATTGGTAGAAATGCGATGACTAATGGAAAACCTATGGTTAACAAACCTGGCAGCATCATTTCTTTTAAGGAAGCTTCCGTAGAGATCGCCACGCATTTATCATATTCAGGCTTTGCCGTTCCTTCCATAATACCCGGAATATCTTTGAATTGTCTTCGTACTTCCTGCACCATTTCCATGGCGGCTTTACCCACTGCATTCATTGCCAAAGCAGAAAATACCACAGGAATCATCCCACCAATAAAAAGCATCGCCAGTACAGGAGCTTTAAAAATATTGATTCCTTCTATCCCTGTAAATGTTACATAAGCGGCGAAGAGTGCTAAAGAAGTTAAAGCAGCAGATGCAATTGCAAAACCTTTTCCTGTAGCTGCGGTCGTATTCCCTACAGAATCAAGAATATCTGTTCTTTCTCTTACTATCGGCTCCTGTTCACTCATTTCGGCAATACCACCCGCATTATCTGCAATAGGCCCAAAGGCATCGATCGCCAGCTGCATAGCTGTAGTTGCCATCATTGCTGAAGCTGCCAATGCAACCCCATAAAATCCTGCGAACGCATAAGACGCCCAGATCGCTCCGGCGAATAATAAAATTGATGGAAAAGTGGAGATCATACCGGTCGCCAAACCTGCAATGATATTTGTTCCAGCTCCTGTACTTGATTGCTGAACGATCTTGAGAATTGGCTTTTTCCCCAGTCCTGTATAATATTCGGTTACTGAAGAAATGGCTCCACCTACAACCAGACCAACCAGCGTTGCATAAAATACACGCATGGAACTTATGTTTATCATTTCAAATCCTTCCTCTCCGCCTATAAAGAATCCCATGGTCATGGTATTCGCTGGGAGCATCCAGTTTACCAGAAAATAACAGGAAACCGCGACCAGTAAGATCGAAACCCAGTTCCCGATATTTAAAGCTTTCTGAACTTCAGATTCCTTAGCTGAATTTGACGAAATTCTTACCAATAATGTCCCGATTATGGAAATGATAATTCCAACTCCGGCGATGGCCATTGGTAATAAAATTGGTCCAATACCACCAAAACCTTCGCTGGTAATATCACCTCCCATGTCTTCGATTATATAATTTCCCAGCACCATTGCTGCCAGCACTGTGGCCACGTAACTTCCAAAAAGATCGGCTCCCATCCCGGCAACGTCTCCTACATTATCTCCAACATTATCTGCAATGGTCGCGGGATTTCTAGGATCATCTTCAGGAATACCTGCTTCAACCTTACCAACAAGATCAGCTCCAACATCTGCGGCTTTGGTATATATTCCTCCTCCTACTCGGGCGAAAAGCGCTATAGATTCGGCACCCAGAGAAAAGCCAGCAAGAGTTTCCAGAACTACGGTCATTTGCTGAGTATTGGTCCACTCTCCTCCCATGAAATGATGAAAGAAGAGTATAAAGAAGCCGGTAAGACCGAGAACTGCAAGACCAGCAACTCCAAGTCCCATCACTGTTCCACCTCCAAAAGAGATATTCAATGCTTCCGGTAGGCTGGTTCTTGCCGCCTGAGTCGTTCTTACATTCGTTTGGGTAGCGATCTTCATCCCGATATTTCCGGCAAATGCTGAGAAAATCGCACCGAAAATAAAGGCAACTATAATAAGGTAATGAGTGGTTGGAACAAAATATGCGATTGCGGCTAACGCAATGCTGGCTCCAATCACAAAGAGAGTCAATAATTTATATTCAGCTTTTAAGAAGGCAAGGGCTCCTTCATAGATGTGTGCTGAAATTTCTTTCATTTTTCCGTCTCCGGAGTCCTGTTTCATCACCCAGGATCTTTTAATCCACATAAAAATGAGTCCGATGATTGCCAGCACCGCTGGCAGGTAGATCATTATTGATTCCATATTAGCTAGTTAATTGTTAATTAAATATTAATGCTAGCTAATGTAGTAAAATTGGCAACAATTAAAAAAGCAACAACTTTTTAAGGTTATTGCTTTCATATTCTTAATAATTCGAGTGATATTTTACGATTATATTCCAAATCGGGATTTATCACCGTCATAGTTCTCATAACGTTCGATACACTGTTTAATGATCTCACGAGCTTCGTCTGCATCTCCAAAATCTCCTGTATCAACCTTTTTCTTCTCAAGATCTTTATAAACCTTAAAGAAGTGTTCGATCTCTTTAAGCATATGCCCGTTTAATTCTTTAAGATCGTTCAATCTATTCCAGATAGGATCTGATACCGGTACACAGATGATTTTCTCATCAGGTCCCTTTTCATCTGCCATATGGAACACACCAATAGGCTTCACTTCCATCACGATTCCTGGAAAGGTAGGTTCAGAAACCAAAACCAATACATCAAGAGGGTCTTCATCCAATGCAAGGGTATTAGGAATAAAACCATAATCTGCAGGATACATCATAGAAGAGAAGATCATCCTGTCGTAACGTACTTTTTTAAGCTTGAAATCGTATTCGTATTTGTTTCGGCTTCCCTTTGGGATCTCGATCAATACATCAAAAGTATTCGACATTTTTATATTTTTATCTGTGTTAAAATTCAGGGCAGCAAATATAGTTATTTCTGATATTTAAACTATTATCTAAAAGTGAAATCCGAAATCTATTGTAAACGCAAGACTTCTTGCGTCAGGATTATCGAAGTAATTTCCGCGGAAATGAACGTCAAATCGCATTACTTTTAAAATATTTCCAATACCCAGACTATACTCGTAAAAAGGATCATTATCTGGAGCTACCAGCGGTAAACCGGAAGCATCTAAATCTTTACTGGCTTGTGAAATATCTCCGTAGATCGCTCTAAATCCTACTAATTCCCGCAGGTTTAACTCTCTTAGTAACGGAATTCTGGAAAATAACCTACCATTGAAGTTGTGATCTATATGAATAGCTGAATAACTATCTGTCACGAATTCGTAGAAATCCAGTGTTGGAAATGAATTGTACATACTAAAATATGTCTGGTTTCCAGGAACTACACTCAGCAACCCTAAAGGCACAGCATCAAATGTCTTCCCGGCTTCCAGGCTGATTTTAGACCTACCAAAACCTCCAATTAACAATGGCTGATTGTAAAAGAACTGAAGTTTCTTATAATCAAAATCACTATTGAAAACCTCCTTAACTCCCAGACTGTAGTTTAGGAACAAGGTTGGGAAATCTTCTTCGTTCACCACATTACGCTCCACTCCAAAGCCAGAAGTTTTTCTACCCGGTGTCCAGGTAATGATTGTTGAAAGTTCGGTTTGGTTGATCTCACTGTCGGTGATTGTACGCGTGTCATCCACATAATAATCAAGACTAAAACCTTCAGATGCCGGTTGCAATATTCTGTAGTTAGCTCCAAATCTTAGGGTAAGATTCTTTACCGGTTCCAGTTCTACGGAAAAAACACTCAAATTGATCGAACTCAGTTTATCTGTATCTCCAACATTCAGAAGTGATGAAGAAGCAAGACTCCTTCCCAGAACATCTGTGGAATTTGTAAGACTGGTTCCCAACTGTTCTACATCCCTTCGGTTTCCACCACTTAAGATAAGTCGCATTTTATAATCCAGCAGCACTTTGGCTGACACCCCATACTTGAACTTATGGTCTTTGAACCCATAAGCTCCATAAGCTTCAATTCTCCATGGATCATTCTGTCCAAAATATGTTCTTCCTCCAAAACGGGTTCGTACTCCTTCCACATCATTAAATCCGAAAGTAGAATAAACAGGACCATAATCCCATCCATCAAACTCTACGTAACCAGACTGCACAATCGTAGCGATATCATACAACCTGTTAAAAGCCTTTGTCTTCGTAAGACTATCGAGCATTACATAGATTCCCTCTTCATCTTCGTTTAGTTGTTCCAGCCTGTTTTCACTCCAAAACTCATCACTTCTATTATAAGCCTGAGATTGTGGATTGTAGACTGGTTGATTATAAAAACTTGATCCCCGCTCTTTATTAAACTCATACTCATCGTAAAGCATGGTTCGTTTTGCATAAACTCCCTGGGAAGTTTTCTTTTTGTTGATTCCGAAGTCGGCCATAAAGAAATCCTTCTCTATCAAAAAAACAGAGTCATTTAAAACTTCAAAATCCTGTTCGATATAAACCTGTTTGATCCAGTTGATGTTTACATCCTTGGTAGTTTCGAGATTGATGTTCTTAACTGCCCAAGTCGTATCATTTACCCAGAAGTCTCCCTTAAAAGTTAGTTCATTCTCTCGGCGTGGATAATAGACGATATTATAGCACCACTTATTGTCGATGTAAGCACTATCAGACAACACATAATTGTAGGTATCGATCCCTGTAGTCGAAATTGGGCTTACGAATGATTTATCGAAGAACTTGATGTAGTTTTTATAAATATCGTAATCGTCATAAATATCCTTCACAAAATCGATCAGGTTCCTGTTCTGGTTAAATCCGGAATTCTTATTCCCAAGTAAAACTTTTTTCTCCTCATTGATCTTGTTATCTCCGTAAACCTGGGTAACCGACTCGTTAATGAACATAGGCAGATAAGTCTTCCCGGTCACTGCATTAGTATCTGTATAATCGAAAATAAACTCCATGCCATTAAAGATCCTGCTTTCCACCACCGCACTATCTATGGTATTCAGGTCAAATTCCAGTTTTTCGTATTCCTTATAACTATACTGGTCGAAAGCATTAACACCGTTGCTTCGGCGGTTTGCCCATACTTTCTTTAGAATATCAATTGCCGGGTTGTTCTTCTTCGAGGTTTTCCCGCGATAGATAACCACTTCATCTAGGCTGGATGCTTCCTGCTCCAGCTTCACATCCATATTTAGATTGACCCTGGATTTTAAAGCGATCTTTTTGGTTTTGTAGCCAATAAAAGAAAACACAAGGGTATCATAATTATCATCTGACTGAAGGTAAAACTCACCAACTTCATTGGTAGTCGTTCCCGAAGTAGAATTAGCGAAAACTACGTTCGCAAAAGGTACAGTAGCGCCGGTGTCATCGGTCACAATTCCTCCTGCTTTTGTTTGAGCGATTAAACTGAAAACTGGAAGGAGAAAAAGTATTAAGAGGTAGGTGTATTTGTTCATTATAGGATAAAAAAAAACTTCATCGTTTAGATGAAGTTTCAAAGATAGGTTGAAAAGGTCTACTTGTACATGACCTTTTTCACAGCTTTAACAACATCCTCACTATTTGGTAACCATTCTTTCAAAAGAACAGGTGAATAAGGTGCAGGAGTATCTGCTGTATTAATTTTTATGATTGGAGCATCCAGGTAATCGAATGCTTTAGACTGTACCTGATAAGAAATTTCTGTAGAAATATTTCCAAAAGGCCATGATTCTTCAAGGATCACTAGTCGGTTCGTTTTCTTAACAGATTCAAGAATCACATCAATATCTAAAGGACGAATCGTTCTAAGATCAATGATCTCACATGAAATATCGTCTTCAGCTAAAGTTTCAGCTGCTTTATAAGCTTCTTTAATAATTTTTCCGAAGGAAACAATAGTTACATCAGAACCTTCACGCTTGATATCGGCTTTTCCAATTTCAATAACGTACTCATCTTCAGGAACTTCTCCTTTATCCCCATACATTTGCTCACTCTCCATAAAGATTACCGGATCATCATCACGAATCGCAGCTTTCAATAATCCTTTGGCGTCGTACGGGTTAGATGGAACTATTACTTTTAGTCCTGGCGTGTTCGCAAACCAGCTTTCGAAAGCCTGTGAGTGAGTTGCTCCCAATTGACCTGCAGATCCTGTTGGCCCACGAAATACAATTGGAATATTAAATTGCCCACCACTCATCTGGCGCATTTTTGCAGCGTTATTGATAATTTGATCAATCCCTACAAGTGAGAAGTTAAAGGTCATGAATTCAATAATAGGACGGTTACCATTCATGGCAGACCCAACTCCTATTCCAGAAAATCCAAGTTCAGCGATTGGAGTATCTATAACTCTATCCGGACCAAATTCGTCAAGCATACCTTTGGAAGCTTTATAAGCACCATTGTATTCAGCAACTTCTTCACCCATTAAATAGATACTGTCGTCGCGACGCATTTCTTCGCTCATCGCCTCAGCAATAGCTTCTCTAAATTGAATTGTCCTCATTATGTAAAATCTTAATTTTAATTCCTGCAGAGCAAAAATAGTAATTCATTAAGGTAAATACCATAATTGTAAGCAAAAATTTAGGGGTCGCAGAGTTCTTCGGAAATGCTAAAATCACGAATAATGAGAATCTCATTATTTTACTTAGTTTTATACATATTGCGCATTAAAACATCTACAAAACCAAAAATCAACTAAAAATTGGCTGTTTCTTTTGGTTAAATTTATTATGCATGCATAGCTTTTTCTGATATAAAATACTTACCTTCGTCTGCGAAAACGTTTTATTAAAAAAAAGAACCTTATATATGAAAATCTTAGTTTGTATTAGTCATGTACCTGACACTACATCCAAAATCAATTTCACGGAAGTAGACACGAAGTTTGATACGAATGGTGTTCAATTTGTAATTAATCCGAATGACGAATTTGGTCTTACCAGAGCGATGTGGTTCAAAGAAAAACAAGGTGCCAGTGTTGATGTTGTAAATGTTGGTGGAGCTGAAACCGAGCCTACACTTAGAAAAGCACTTGCAATTGGAGCAGATACAGCAATTCGAGTAAATACTCCTGCAACTGATGGTTATCAGGTTGCAAAGGAACTTGCGAAAGTTGTAAAAGACGGAGGTTACGATCTTGTTATTGCAGGTAGAGAGTCTATTGATTATAACGGTGGAATGGTTCCGGGAATGTTAGCCGGAATTCTGGATGCTAATTTCATTAATAACTGTATTAGCCTTGAGATCGATGGAGAAAAAGCGAAAGCTCTTCGTGAGATCGATGGCGGTAAAGAAACTTTAACTGCTTCTCTTCCACTTGTAATTGGAGGCCAGAAAGGATTAGTTGAAGAATCTGATCTTCGTATCCCTAATATGAGAGGTATTATGCAAGCGCGTAAAAAACCTCTAAATGTTGTGGAGCCTGCGGAAACTTCAGTAAAAACCGAAGTAGTAAAATTTGAGAAGCCTGCACCTAAAGGAGATGTAAAATTAATTGATCCTGACAATCTGGATGAATTGATCAACTTGCTTCACAACGAGGCAAAGGCGATCTAATCAAGATTCAGAATAAAATAGATTCAAGAATTAAAAAATTTAGAAAATGTCAGTTTTAGTATATATAGAATCAGAAGAAGGAAAATTTAAGAAAGCCTCATTCGAGGTTGCGTCTTATGCAAAGGAAGTTGCAGGTATGCTGGATACCGGTGTTACTGCGATTACTTTTAATATAGATGACGTATCAGAACTGGGAACCTATGGGGTTGACAAAGTTTTGAAAGTAAACAATGATAAGTTGAAGAATTTTAATGCTGAAGCATATTCTGACGCCATCAAACAAGCAGCAACTCAGGAAAGCAGCAAGGTTGTAGTTCTTAGCCAGAGTGCGAACAGTAAATATTTAGCACCACTACTTGCAGTGCATTTAGAAGCAGGTTATGCATCTAACGTTGTGGCATTGCCAGAGAGTGCAGACCCTTTTACAGTTAAAAGAACTGCTTTCACGAACAAGGCATTTAATTTTACCAAAATCGATACTGATGTAAAAGTGCTTGGAATATCCAAGAACGCATTCGGTCTTAAAGAATCTCAGGGAGCTGCGACTGTTGAAGATTTTAGCCCGAATCTTACAGATGAAGATTTCACCGTAAATGTAGAATCTGTAGATAAGGCTACTAATAAAGTAACGATCGCCGATGCTGAAACTGTTGTTTCAGGAGGTAGAGGACTTAAAGGTCCTGAAAACTGGGGAATGATCGAAGAAATGGCAGAAATTCTTGGAGCTGCAACTGCATGTTCCAAACCAGTTAGTGATATGGGCTGGAGACCTCACAGTGAACACGTGGGTCAAACAGGTAAGCCTGTAGCATCCAATTTATACATTGCCATTGGTGTATCTGGTGCAATTCAGCATCTTGCCGGTATTAATGCTGCCAAAACCAAAGTTGTAATTAACAATGATCCTGAAGCGCCTTTCTTCAAAGCTGCAGATTACGGGGTGGTTGGAGACGCTTTTGAGATCGTACCGAAGCTAAATGAAAAATTGAGGGAATTTAAAGAGAAAAACGCATAATTTTTCTAAATTGCGACCCATAAAAGGGCTGTCTAGATCTGGTAATTTTGTCCTTATTTAGACAGCCTTTTTAATTTTTAAGAAGCATGAGTTTAGTTCGTCTGAACATAAAAGGAATATCTTACAGTCAAACACAAAATGGAGCTTACGCCCTGATTCTTAATGAGGAAGATGGTGAACGTAAGTTACCAATTGTTATTGGAGCATTTGAAGCTCAATCCATTGCAATAGCACTGGAAAAAGAGATCAAACCTCCCAGACCACTTACCCACGACCTTTTCAAAAACTTTTCAGATCGATTCTCGATCACGGTAAAACAGGTTATTATTCACAAACTGGTAGACGGCGTATTTTACTCCAGTCTTATTTGTGAACGTGAAGGTGTCGAAGAAGTTGTAGATGCCCGAACCAGCGATGCAATCGCGCTTGCATTAAGGTTTAATGCCCCAATTTTCACCTACAAGAACATTCTTGATAAAGCTGGAATTTTCCTGAAAGCAGACGAGAGTCAGCGTGCTAAGGAAATGAAAGATGAAGAGGAAATTATTGAAGAGGAACTTCTACGCGAGGACATTGAAGTAAAAATGGATAGCGATTCAGGTTTCAGTAAAATGTCGCTGGAAGAACTTAATGAGCTACTTGCCCAGGCTGTGAATCAGGAAGATTACGAAAAAGCCGCTCGTCTAAGGGACGAGATCTCCAAAAGAAAATAATCTACAATGAATAAACTCTGGTGTTGCCTGTTTCTGGTCTTAATTTCTATTGCATCAGCTTCTTCTCAAACTATTTCCAAATCCTGGACTCTGGAAAATTCAGCTGAATTTCAAGAGAATTCAGTTTTTCAGGATGTTGAAGAGGTTCATTTTAATGAAGGTAGCTTCCTTTTTCTGGCAAATTCTGAACAAGATACTATTGCTTCAGGAGACTATCTTTATCAGAAGAAATTACTGGTCCTGTTTTATAACTCACCAAAAGATACTATCCAAAATCTTAGGGTAACAGGGATTAGTGATCAAAACCTAAGCATTAAAGGCAGAGATAACACCTTCGAACTTTCAGCAAAACCAAAACTTGCTGAAGATGTAATCCCGGTGAAAGCTGCGAAGCAAATGATACCTAGCCAGGGAATGTCCACCTCAAGTTTAATTAGAGGTGTACTTGGTATGCTCGTTCTACTACTCATCGCATTCCTGTTTAGTAATAACCGAAAAGCAATTAGCTGGAAAACGGTTGGTATAGGATTAGGAGCACAACTCATACTGGCTATTGGTGTTTTGAAGATCACCGTAGTTCAGAAGGTATTCGAATTCGTAGGAAAAGTATTTGTGCTGATCCTTGATTTCACCGCGGCAGGAAGTGAATTCCTGTTAGGCGGAATGATGGATGTGGACAGTTTTGGATTTATATTTCTGTTCCAGGTACTACCTACCATTATCTTTTTCTCAGCATTAACCTCTGTATTATTCTACCTTGGAGTGATTCAGATCGTTGTCAAGGGAATGGCCTGGGTGCTTACCAAATTAATGGGGATCTCTGGACCGGAAAGTCTGAGTGTCGCCGGGAATATTTTTCTTGGTCAGACCGAAGCTCCTCTAATGATCAAAGCCTATTTGGAACGTATGACCAGGTCTGAGATTCTATTGGTTATGATTGGTGGGATGGCTACTGTAGCCGGAGGTGTACTCGCAGCATATATTGGATTTCTTGGAGGTGATGATCCCGAATTAAGACTTCAATTTGCTAAACACCTGCTTGCTGCTTCCGTAATGGCTGCGCCCGGAGCTATCGTAATTTCGAAAATTCTATATCCTCAACAGGAAGCAGTTAATACAGATGTAGAGGTTTCTTCAGACAAAATTGGAAGTAACATTCTGGATGCCATCGCAAATGGTACTACGGAAGGTCTGAAGCTTGCGGCGAATGTTGCAGCGATGCTGCTTGTATTCATCGCATTTATTGCCATGATCAATTATATCCTGGGTTATCTAGGTGCGCTTACGACTTTAAACAGCATAATGGCAGAATATACACCATATTCTAAATTCTCATTGGAATCGATCTTAGGAATCATCTTTTCTCCTTTAATGTGGATTATAGGTGTAGCAAAAGAAGATATGATGCTAATGGGACAGCTGCTTGGAATCAAACTGGCAGCAAGTGAATTTGTTGGATATGTTCAACTGGCAGACCTTAAAAACCCTGCAAATGCATTAAGTCTCAATTACGAAAAGTCAGTCATCATGGCTACCTATATGCTCTGCGGATTCGCTAATTTTGCTTCCATAGGGATCCAAATTGGTGGAATTGGATCATTAGCTCCAGGACAACGTAAAGTTCTTTCGGAATTTGGGATGAAAGCATTAATTGGTGGAACTCTTGCTTCACTTTTGTCTGCTACAATCGCCGGAATGATTATCGGTTAAACCTGCGGAAATCTCAGTTTTTAGAAAACTTTCTAATTTCATTTTTTTTCAGAAAGCTTATATATTCTAAATTACACTTTGCTAAACAATTAGCTAAGTGATTTATTTGAATGAACGCCAACCAAATGATGGATAATAGAGATAAGAAACCTGATAATCGCGGACGAGAAGCTAGGAAACCACATCAAATACCTTTCGATGGCTGGAAAGATATTGGAAAACGGGTTTTTGCCCAGATGAAACTTGATCATGTACAAATCGTTGCCGCTGGTGTGGCATTCTATTTTTTTCTGGCGCTGTTCCCAACAATTGTTGCAGCAATCTCAATTTACAGTTTGGTACTGGAACCTTCCCAGATTCAGGAGCAATTTGGAAAATTGAGTATGATGCTTCCACAACAGGCCTTCGGAATGATTTCCGATATCCTAAAACCTGTATTGGAACAATCTAAATCAGAAATCGGCTGGGGACTGGTAATAAGTATTCTTATCAGTTTATGGAGTGCCAACAAAGGAACAAGTGCACTTTTTGAAGGAATTAATATAGCTTATGATGAGACAGACGACCGCGGAATTATTAAAAAAAATCTTCTTACATTATTGTTTACGCTGGCAGCGGTCATTATTGGACTTATTAGCCTCTTAATCGTAATATTTTTTCCTTTACTAATTGGTAAAGTTGGGTTGCCAATACAAATTGAAAATATTTTAGACTGGTCCAGATGGATAATTCTTGCCATAATACTTGTATTCAGTCTCAGTATGATCTATAAAATTGCTCCAAACCGGAATAATCCTCAATTTGGATGGGTAAGCTGGGGGGCGATATTCGGTACGGTTCTATGGATCATAGGCTCAATCTTGTTTTCATGGTATGTTCAGAATTTTGGAAGTTATGACGACCTATATGGTAGTTTTGCAGCTGTAGTTATACTAATGCTTTGGTTATTCCTTACTGCTTTTATAGTACTTATAGGTGCTGAAATAAATTCTGAAATGGAACATCAAACACGGTATGATACAACCATAGGTAAAGATATGCCACTAGGGAAAAGAAATGCATATCATGCAGATCATGTTGCAGGTGAAGATGAAGAAAACCTAAGAAACAACTAGTAGCGTTTTTAGTATATAGACCTCATAATGGTATAAAAAAAATCGTCCAGAGACACTATCCCGTAAAGTGTGTAAGTTCTAAATAAAGGGGTTTAACTTTTATCTAAAGTTGAACCCTTTCTTCGTA
>NZ_JBNJLI010000006.1:0-267562 GCF_051195275.1 Christiangramia sp. 3-2217-3z
CAGATCCTCTCACATCACCCACCATTACTACTTTCAACGAACATACGCCTTGCTGCCAAAGCGGCTGCAAATATACATCCCATTTTTAATTACACAATAGCTTTCTGAAGAAAAATATAAAATAAATACAAGATTATTTATAAGTGATTGAAGATCAAATACTGCTCTATAGAATTAGTTTGAAACTTTTCTTAATTTCTGCTTACTATTCCACTTATCACTAAGATCAAGATATTCAAAATCCAAGGCAGAAGATTGTCTTTCCAGAATATTATCCCTGAATGATCGTTGTAAGATGTCTTCGATCAGGAAATCTTCCTGGTTATTTTTCGGGTTGTACTCTTCTTTTAAAGAAATGTCGAACATACTGGCAGTTGTATTGTACCAGAAGGCTCTCCAACCACTCTTAAGTTCTCTTACTAGCTCGAAAGCTGTTGTTCCAGTTTGACGATGAATAAGCTTCACGAGAATCTGACCTTCAGTTCTGGTAAGCTTCTTTAATTCAGCAGAAAATTCATCTTCAATATAATCCTGAACGACCTTGGTATACTTCTTACGGGCACGTCTTGACTTAATATCGTCCAACCTGGAATTGAGCGTAAGCAATCTTTCCGAAGCCATTTTAGCATATGGATATACTTTTCTAGTCTTTCTCCTTAATATAAGGTAACGCTTCCTATCTGCATTACTATCAAACTTCAATCGTCTCAAAAGCACCACTTCTTCCAGGTCAATAAGTTCTCTGGGAATCGAATCTCCTGCAATGATCATATACTGTGCGGTCATAGACGTATCTACTTCCGTAGAATCCATAGGCCTTGATAAAGTATCAGATTGAGCTACTACTGTAGCTGAAGTAAGTAAAAGTAAGATGTAAAATATACGAATCACTATAAAGTTTAATTTTGGATCATCAATTCTTTTTGCTAAAACCATTCCAAAATTAGTCAATAGCCACTTCTCTCCAATCTAAATTTTTTAAATTCGTGAAAATTAAAAGAAACTATGGATAAAACTGAAGTACTGGATCAAAAATCCCTCGAATTTCTAGAGAAATACCTTAATAATGCAGCTCCCACAGGATATGAGTCTGAAGGCCAGAAATTATGGATGGAATATCTGAAACCTTACGTGGATGAATTCATTACTGATACCTATGGAACCGCAGTTGGTGTCATAAATCCGGAAGCTAAATATAAGGTGGTTATAGAAGGTCATGCTGATGAAATTTCATGGTATGTAAATTATATCTCTGATGAAGGACTTATATATGTAGTTAGAAACGGTGGTAGTGATCACCAGATTGCTGCTTCTAAACGTGTTAATATCCACACTAAAAATGGTATCGTTAAAGGAGTTTTTGGATGGCCGGCGATCCACACCCGTGATAAGGAAAAGGAGCAGTCTCCAAAAATGGACAATATCTGTATAGATGTTGGATGTACGAATAAAGAGGAAGTTGAAGCTTTAGGTGTTCATGTAGGATGCGTAATTACTTATCCTGATGAATTCTTTATTCTGAATAAGGACAAATTCGTATGTCGCGCTCTGGATAATAGAATTGGTGGCTTTATGATCGCACAGGTAGCCAGATTACTGAAAGAAAAAGGCGAGAAATTACCGTTCGGACTTTATATCACTAATTCAGTTCAGGAAGAGATTGGTCTTCGTGGTGCAGAAATGATCACACATCGTATTCAGCCAAATGTTGCTATTGTGACCGATGTTACTCATGACACCACTACTCCAATGATCGAAAAGAAAACCAATGGACTTAACAGAATTGGGGACGGACCAGTCATTTCATATGCTCCAGCGGTACAAAATAAACTGAGAGAGTTGATCATTAATACTGCGGAAGAAAAGAAGATTCCTTTCCAGAGACATGCGTCATCGAGATTCACAGGTACAGATACCGATGCATTTGCTTATAGCAATGGTGGTGTGCCTTCGGCACTGATCTCTTTACCTTTGCGTTATATGCATACGACCGTTGAAATGGTGCATAAAAATGATGTTGAAAATGTGATCAATCTTATATATGAATCATTATTAAAGATTAAGGATGGTGATACCTTTAATTACTTTGACTAATTGAACACTTCTCAAGATGTTGTTAAACTCCCTGTAATCAGGGAGTTTTTTATTTTATAACACTAAACTTTCACTTTTCTTTAATTCTGAAGTGCTCAATTTCATCCTATATTTAAACAAAAAAATAATGACGCTATCGCCTGATGATGTAGAAGTAATGATGAGTGATACTCATGAAGCCGTAAAACTTGCGAATCTTAGATACGTTAATGAAAGCTTACTCTCAATAAGCAGAAAGAAAGTAGGACGTGGTTTTGCATACTATCGTAAGGATGAAAAAGTTACCGATCCGAAAACGATTGATCGCATTAAAAGTCTGGTGATCCCGCCAGCCTGGAAAAATGTTAGGATTACACATCTTCATAATGGTCATCTTCAAGTAGTAGGAAGAGACGAAAAAGAACGCAAGCAATATATGTATCATCCCACCTGGTCCAAAGTTCGAAATCAGACGAAATTTTTCAAAATGACTGCCTTCGGGAAGATGTTACCCAAGATCAGGAAGCAGGTGGATGAAGATCTCAATCTCAAAGGAATGCCTAAACGCAAAGTTCTCGCCTTGATCATTAGACTTATGGAGGAAACTCATATAAGGATTGGTAATGAGTATTATGCGAAGAATAATAAAACTTATGGTCTATCTACTTTTCGTACCAAGCACGTGAAAACTATGGATGACGGACTCAAATTCGAATTTATAGGAAAGAAAGGGAAAGAACATTCTATTTCAGTGGAAGATAAGCGACTCATTAAATTGATCAATCAATGTGAGGAAATTCCTGGATGGGAGCTTTTCAAGTTTTATAATGAGAATGGTGTTAAGCAAACTATAGATAGTGGAATGATCAATGATTATATCCATGAAATTAGTGGAGACATGTACTCGGCTAAGGACTTTAGAACCTGGTCTGCTACCAAAATATTCTTTGAAACTCTACACGAATTAGGGTATACGGAAGAAGAAAAACAAAATAAAAAGAATATCCTTATTGGTTTTGATGCTGCTGCTGAAGGCCTTGGCAACACACGTTCTGTTTGCAGAAGCTACTATGTACATCCAAAAGTGATTGAAACTTATGAAAACGGAGAGATAGAACCATACTTTAAAAAGGTGAAAGAAGATATAAAACCAGAATACGTACAACTTTCAGAAACAGAAAAAGCAATTTATAAGCTTATCAAAGATTACGAAATAGAAATTGCTGACTAATCCAGGTGTGTATTGTCGGATTTTCAGATAAATTTGAAATATGACAAATTCCATTGCCGCTCGTATCGCCGATTTTCTAGAAAACTATCCGCCATTTTCACTTCTGGAAAAATCTGAATTACTTCAAATTTCGGAATCTATTACCGTATTCTATTTCGAGGCTGGTAAAATGATCTTCAAAAAAGATGAACAGGTTCACGATCAATTCTACATAGTTCAAAAGGGAGCAGTTGACCTTCAGAAGGTTGAAGAATCTAAAGAACCTGAAACTATAGATAAATGTGATGAAGGTGATATTTTTGGATTGCGTCCATTATTTGCAAAGGAGAATTACCAGATCAATGCCATCACAGATGAAGAAAGTGTTATCTATGGCATTCCGTTGAACCTTTTTAAGCCTTACACGATCAACAATCCTGAAGTAGGAGATTTTCTTATGGAAAGCTTTGCTTCAAACACCCGTAACCCCTATTCAGAAAAACATCGCGGCAGGCTATTTACAGATGAAGAAGAAATTCAGCTAAATAAAGATCCGTTATTTGAGCTTCAGCCTATTCCAATTGTCAAGAAAATGGTGACAGTATCCAGGAACACCAGCATTCAAAAAGCCGCTACTCTTATGAGTGAGCGCAAAGTTGGATCTGTTATCGTGGTGGAAGATAAAAAGCCTGTTGGAATCGTTACCGATGTGGATTTTAGAGAACTGGTTGCTACCGGTATTTTGCCTATTACCAGCGACATTTCAGAAGTAATGAATTCTCCGGTGATTTGTTATTCTAAAAACCTCACGGTGGCACAGGCACAGCTTGCGATGATGAAACATAAGATCAATCATATCTGCATCACCAAAGATGGCACTCCAAATACAAAAGTAAAAGGAATTGTTTCTGAACATGATATTATCGTTTCTCAGGGTAACAATCCTGCTGTATTGATGAAAGCTATAAATAGAGCGAATTCCACCAAAAAGCTGAAGAAGATTAGAACAAAGATCATGCTGTTGCTCGATGGATATATAAAAAGCAATATTCCGGTATCCCATATCAGTACCATTATTTTTGAATTAAATGATGCAACTATTAAAAGGACAATTACTCGTTGCATTGATAAAATGGAGGAACCTCTACCCTGTAGTTTTAGCTGGATGTCTCTGGGAAGTCAGGGAAGAAAGGAACAATTACTACTCACAGATCAGGACAATGCGCTTGTATTCGAAAATGTTATGGAAGAAAAATTGGAAGAAGTTAGAGCCTACTTTCTTAAGCTAGCCAAAAAGGTTACCAAAAGGCTTAATATCATTGGTTATCAGTTTTGCCCGGCGGAGATGATGGCTAGGAATGATAAATATTGCCTGTCTTTATCTGAATGGAAAGATCAATTTTCAAACTGGGTTACTACTTCAGGAAATGATGAAATTCTACTCTGCCAGATCTTTTTTGACTACGACATTAGTTATGGTGAATCAAAGCTAACCAATGAACTTTCTGACCATGTTTATGACATTTTAAAAGGAAACCGGAATTTTTTGAATCGACTTGCAGCACAGGCATTGAGAAATCCTTCTCCTTTAGGATTTTTCAGACAATTTTTAGTAGAGCATGATGGAGAGAAAAAGGATCTTTTCGATATTAAAAAACGTGGAATAATGCCACTTACAGATGCAGCAAGACTTCTAATTCTGGAACACCGGGTTAAGAATATAAGTAATACTGCGGAAAGATTTGCAAAGCTTGCACAGCTGGAACCAAATAATAAGGAGATCTACCAGGCTTGCGCCTATTCTTCCAAAGCACTTATTAAATTCAGAACGAAACAAGGCCTTAAAAATAAGGATAATGGCCGATTCATAAATCTTGAGGATCTAGGAAAAGAGGATAAGATCAAATTAAAGCGCTGCTTCAAATCTATTAAAGAAATCCAGGAACTTATCAAGATACGTTTTGAAACTACTTATTATTCATGATTCGAGAATGGTTTAAAAAAAACGAACAACCTGAAGATTTACCAGAATATTTTTCCAGGTATCTTTCTTTATTTGATAAGGATAAAGCTGAAGACGTAGCAGTCCAACGTTTTGTTGTTTTTGATACCGAAACTACCGGCTTTGACATTCATGAAGATCGGATTTTGAGCATTGGCGCAATCGCTATTCAGAATAATCAACTTAAGGTGAAAGATCATTTTGAAGTTTATCTGAAGCAGAACACCTTTAATCCTGAAACCGTGAAGATTCACGGGATAATCAAAAACGAACGTTTTGCTCAGTTACCCGAAGCTGAAGCTTTGGAGCATTTCATTAACTATATCGGCAATTCAATTCTTGTTGCTCATCATGCAGGTTTTGATAAAAGCATGATCAATAAAGCATTGGCAAGAAACGGTTTGCCAAGGCTTCAGAATAAATTCTTGGATACCGCAATTCTTTATAAGAAGACCAGAATAGTAACAAACTTTATAGATAAGAATAAAGTCTATTCATTGGATGAAATCGCTGAAGATTATAACATCGATCTTACCGATAGGCACACTGCTTCTGGTGATGCATTTATTACAGCACTCATATTTATGAAATTGATAGCTAAAATCGACGCGAAAAATATCAAGATTCGAAAATTACTTAGATATAGATACTAAAAAAGCCCCGTTATGGGGCTTATAATTTTCTAAATGTAATACTGAAGTTAATCCTGTTCTAACTTCTTGAGAAAATTAGAATGCTCAATATTTTCCGCTAAATCTTTACCTTTCAAGTCTAGCTGACTAAACTCCTCATTATCTAAAGAGGCGTAATAGGTAGTTAAAATTTTATATTTACCATTTCTAGTAGAATGATAAGGGGTCCTATTTGGAATGGCTGGAATTACCTCTATCATTGGAACACCTACTACCTGATAATTTTCTTCATCTCTAAACTTAAGAACATATTTTTGACTACCACCTGGTAAATTTGAGTTCTTATCTTTTCTCGAGTATTTGTAATCTTTCGTTGAGAATGATAAATCTGGTGCATCCGGCAATTCGTAAACTTTCGAGGAATTTAAATTCTTTTTGATATGAAATACCTCATCCAATACGTTGTAACGAAAATACAGATACTCTGATTCTCCTTGTTATTTATAACCTTGCCTTCCACAAATTCATTCTCATAACATGGTGATTCATCAAAATCAAACATTCGAACCTCCCTAAGTTCATCATTAAAACCTGCAACATTACCAGCTGCTGGCCAGGTTTGCGCGTTGGTTAGGAGTGGAACAAGAATTATCAAACAAAATAGAATTTTTTTCATGATACTGATTTCAGGTTAGTAACTAAGTTGATTTAATTCAATTGCTCATAATATTTAAGCAAAGAGACAACATCTTGCTCTGTTTTTATTTTATTGTCATCCAAATAATCTTCCATTTTATCCCCTTTAAATAAATCCTCCAGATCCTTTTCCTTCAAACGAACCTCCTTGAATGGTGCTCCATCTACTGAGATGTAGTAAACCATATCTACCGATAACTTAGCCTGTTTATCCTCTCCATAGGCAGTTGAAGCAGCTTTTGCCGGTGTATAATCAGCAACAGGTTGCCCAACAAAATCGCTCTTATCACCCTGATAAAATCTGGCGAAATAGGCTTCCAGCTTACCGTCCTCTGTATTGAGCTCATCAATGAAATAAGTGTAATTCCCTATTTTGTATTTGATAGACTTTATCTTAGGTAGTACATACTCTTTCCCTGTAGTTATATCTGGTTTCAAAACAACTACATCTTCTACCGCATTATATCGCATTAACAAATTAACCCTACGGTCCTTATCTATTACAGTTCCCATCATAAAATCCTGTTCATAATATGCTGATCCTGTAACACCTTCAGATTCCTTCTGTTTAGTAAAAATTTGCATACCGGTATTCTCAACATTTGCCCAATATTGTGCATTGATTTGAGTAACGGATGCAGATAAAATGATTGCAAAAAGTAAAAATTTCTTCATGATTTTTCGATTTAATTAAAATAATAATATCAATAACGGTGCCGAATATAATTTATTTAAGATTTCCTTCAATAATGTCTTCAACAACTTCTGGGTTTAGTAATGTTGAAGTATCCCCAAGATCAGAGGTATCATTACTTGCGATCTTTCGTAATATTCTACGCATAATCTTACCGCTCCTGGTTTTCGGTAAACCTTCTACAAACTGTATTTTGTCTGGTTTTGCTATAGGCCCGATCTTATCAGCGATTTGCTGATTGATCTCTTTCCTTAAATTATCGTGATTCCTCGATTCTCCAGATTCTTTCAGAATAACGAATCCGTATAGAGCGTTTCCTTTTACTTCATGAGGGAACCCAACAATAGCAGATTCTGCTACCGCCGGATGTTCGTTAATAGCATCTTCAATTGGTGCAGTCCCTAAATTATGTCCTGAAACTATAATGACATCATCTACTCTCCCCGTAATCCGGTAATAACCAACCTCATCACGCATCGCTCCATCACCAGTAAAATACTTGTTCGCAAAAGCAGAAAAATAAGTATCTCTATACCTATCATGATTACCCCAAATAGTTCTTGCCATGGATGGCCACGGGAATTTAATACATAATCTGCCATCAACCTGATTTCCTTTAAGCTCCTTTCCATGCTCATCCATTAAAGCAGGCTGAATTCCTGGGAAGGGTAAAGTTGCAAAGGTTGGTTTTGTAGGAGTAGCAAAGGGTATTGGAGAGATCATGATTCCGCCAGTCTCCGTTTGCCACCAGGTATCAACTATCGGACTTTTATTCTTTCCAATATTATTATCGTACCAGTGCCAGGCTTCCTCGTTAATTGGCTCGCCTACCGTTCCCAGCACTTTTAAGGAAGAAAGATCATATTTATTGACAAAATCAAGATTTTTCTTCGCTAAAGCTCTTATCGCAGTTGGTGCCGTGTAGAATTGATTTACTTGATGTTTTTCTACGATCTCCCAGAATCTACCGTAATCCGGATATGAAGGCACGCCTTCGAACATTAAGGTGGTAGCACCATTTAATAACGGTCCATAAACTATATACGAATGCCCGGTAATCCATCCAATATCGGCAGTACACCAATAGACATCATCATCCTGATAATTAAATATATTCTTAAAGGTGTAAGCTGAATAAACCATGTATCCCGCAGTTGTGTGCAACATACCTTTTGGTTTTCCTGTTGATCCCGAGGTATACAATATAAAGAGTGGATCTTCTGCATCCATGATTTCAGGAGTACAGGAATCAGCAGCTTTAGACATTTCCTCTTCCAGCCAGAAATCCCTTCCTGCTTCCATATGTATGTTAGCCCCGGTTCTTTTAGCAACCAGTACTTTTTCAACATCTGGGCAACTATCGAGTGCCTTATCAACGATCCCTTTAAGATCAATAGTCTTTTCTCCACGGAATGAACCATCGGAAGTAATCATCATCTTACAATCGGCATCCTGAGTTCTGGCGGCCAGAGCCGAAGCCGAAAATCCAGCAAATACGACAGAATGTATTGCTCCGATTCTTGCACACGCTAAAACTGAATAAGCCAGTTCGGGAATCATAGGAAGATAAATGCATACCCTATCCCCTTTTTCAATGCCGTTTGCTTTTAGAACATTTGCAAACTGACTTACTTTTTTATGTAATTCATTATAGCTGATCTTCAGAGTTTCTTCTGAAGGATCATTGGGCTCCCAGATAATGGCAGTCTTATCTCCCTTGGCAAGTAGATGTCTATCAATACAATTTTCAGTAATATTCAGTTTGGCATTCTCAAACCATTTTACTTCCGGCTTACTAAAATCCCAGCTAAGCACATTGTCCCATTTTTTTCTCCAGGTAAAATGTTCTTCAGCAACTTCCTGCCAGAAGTTTTCAGGCTCACGTATGGATTTACGGTATACCTGAAAATATTCTTCCAGGTTCTTTATATGGTAGTTACTCATAATTAATATCGTTTATAAAAGAAGAAAACCGGAAATACCGGTTTTCATTAAAAATATTAAATACTGAGCAATCAGAAAAAGAAACTGCTAAAAAATCATGGTATCATTTACATAATTAATAGAAATGTTCATCTTCCTTACTTTTTATTTGTGAGATTCCAGATAATTAAGAACGTTCTGTTCAATTCTAGTTTCAATATCACTAACATTAGCCTTTTTAAAAGTTTCTCCAGAAATGTTCTCGTAAAGCTCAATATACCTTTCAGAAACTGTTTCGATATACTCATCGCTCATCAATGGTACTTCCTGACCTTCAAGTCCCTGAAAACCTTCACCTATAAGCCATTGCCGAACAAATTCTTTAGAGAGTTGTTTTTGTGCTTCACCCTTGGCCTGTCTTTCCTGATAACCTTCCTTATAGAAATATCTTGAAGAATCTGGCGTATGTATTTCGTCTATCAATACAATTTTTCCTTCGGAAGTTTTTCCAAATTCATACTTGGTATCTACCAGGATCAGGTTTTGTTGATCGGCGATCGCAGATCCTCTTTGAAATAATTTACGAGCGTAATCTTCAAGCTGAAGATAATCTTCCTTTGAAACGATATTTTTAGCTATAATGTCCTCTCTGGAAATATCCTCATCATGATCTCCCATTTCTGCTTTTGTAGCCGGAGTGATGATAGGTTCAGGAAATTTATCATTTTCCTTCATTCCTTCAGGCATCTCAACTCCACACAATTCTCTCTTCCCTGCTTTATACTCCCTTGCGGCATGACCAGAAAGATAACCACGAATAACCATTTCAACTTTAAAAGGCTCGCAGTTTTTACCGATTGCCACATTAGGGTCTGGTGTTGCTTCTAACCAGTTTGGAACGATATCCGCAGTCTTTTCCATCATTTTCGTAGCGATCTGGTTAAGGATCTGACCTTTAAATGGAATACCTTTTGGCATGACCACATCAAAAGCTGAAAGCCGGTCTGACGCGATCATTAACAACCTGTCATCTTCCAGGGTATATACATCTCTGACCTTTCCTTTGTAAACCGATTTTTGTCCTGGAAATCGAAAGTCTGTTTTGATAATTGTTTTACTCTTCACGAGTTGAAAATTTAGTCGTTATGTTCAATAGTTTTGTAAGCGGCTATGATCTTTTTAACCAGTCGGTGTCTTATCACATCTTTGTCATCAAGATAAACCATACCAACACCTTTCACATCTTTAAGTACCAGTAATGCTTCCTTAAGACCTGAAATAGTTCTTCTAGGTAGATCTATCTGTCCAGGGTCCCCCGTGATCATGAATTTCGCATGTTTTCCCATTCTGGTTAAGAACATCTTCATTTGAGCATGCGTAGTATTCTGTGCTTCATCAAGGATCACAAAAGCATCATCCAGAGTCCTACCTCGCATAAATGCTAAGGGTGCAATTTGGATAACACCTTTTTCAATAAACAATTCGAGCTTTTCATGTGGGATCATATCCCTTAATGCATCATATAATGGCTGCATGTATGGATCCAGTTTTTCTTTTAAATCACCCGGCAGAAATCCAAGATTTTCGCCTGCTTCTACCGCGGGTCTGGTAAGAATGATTCTTTTCACCTGCTTCTCCTTAAGAGCTTTTACCGCGAGTGCTACGCCCGTATAGGTCTTTCCGGTTCCAGCAGGTCCAATAGCGAAAACAAGATCATTCTTTTTGGTAAGTTCTACCATCCTACGTTGATTCGCAGTTTGAGCTTTGATCACCTTCCCACTTAAACCATGAACAATCGTCTCGCCACTTTCCTTAGTGGTTTGATAATCCTCTTCACTTTCGCTAGTGAGAACTCTTTCGATTGTATTTTCGTCCAGTTTATTATACTTTCCAAAATGATCCATTAACATAGAAAAGCGCTTGTCGAACTCCTCCAGCATTTCCTCATCACCAAAAACTTTAATTTTATTACCTCTGGCAACTATTTTGAGCTTGGGAAAGTATTTTTTTAGTAATTCGATATGTTCGTTATGTTGCCCGAAGAATTCGCGTGGGCTTATTTCTGAGAGTTCAATAAGAAGTTCGTTCAAAAGCTAGAATTTTAGATGAAGCATTGTGAATTTTTCAGTTAGAATTTATTTGTCCTTCGTATTTGTATGTTCTAATTTTGGGCTGAGAAAAGCGTTACTTTTGACTGCTGTCCTCGAGCGAATCACTAAAATAAAATTTATATTCGCTACCTATACAAACTTAAGGAAAATTACCTGTTTCAGGTTAAAAAAATATTAACAATCGCCTATGTCAATCATCACTTTAACGACCGATTTTGGGGAGAAGGATTATTTCGCTGGAGCGGTTAAAGGTGCTATCTACAATGAGCTAAGTGATGTTCGAATTGTTGATATTTCACATTCGGTTTCACCCTTTCATATTAGTGAAGCTTCGTATATTATCAAGAACGCTTATAGAAGTTTTCCGAAGGGAAGTATTCATATTATTGGGATCGATTCAGAACTTACACCAGAGAACAAACACCTCGCAGTAAAACTGGATGACCACTATTTTATTTGTGCCAATAACGGGATACTATCTTTATTAGCTTCAGAAATAAGACCGGAGAAAATCGTGGAAATCAATATTCATGATAAGATACAAACCAATTTTCCTGTACTGGATGTTTTTGTAAAAGTCGCCTGTCATATCTCCCGGGGAGGAACGCTGGAAGTAATTGGTAAGAATATTGAGCAAATTAAGCATCTCAAACAGTTCGAACCCATTATTAATAGCGAACAGAACCAGATACTGGGACACGTGATTTATATTGATAACTACGGAAATGTGATCACAAACATTTCCCGAAAATTGTTTGAAAGTACAGGTAAAGGCCGACCCTTCAAGATTAGTGCGCGCAGGCATAATTTCGATGCGATTTATGAAACCTACAGTCATGCTATTAATTTTGAGGTAGAGAAAGAAAACAGGAAAGAAGAAGATGGTAAGAAACTGGCAGTTTTCAATTCTGCCGGCTATATAGAACTTGCGATCTATAAAAGTAATCCTAATACGGTGGGTGGTGCGGCCAGTTTATTTGGTCTGGAATATCTTGACACTGTAACTATAAATTTTGAATAGATGTTCGTGAGAATTGTGAAAATGGGCTTTAAGGAAGATAAGGTCGAAGAATTTCTGAATAACTTTGAAGAGGTAAAATCCAGGATCAGAAATTTTGAAGGCTGTCAATTTCTGGAACTATACCGTGATAAAAACAATACAAATACATTTTTTACGTATAGTTACTGGGAAGATGAAGATGCTTTGGAGAACTACCGACACTCAGATCTATTCAAAAAGGTTTGGGCAGAAACGAAAGTTCATTTCAATGCAAAACCCGAAGCCTGGAGCGTTGATAAACTTGTAAGCCTGGACTAAATGTTCGCGATCTTTAAAAAAGAAATTCAATCATTTTTTGCAAACCTTACCGGTTACCTGGTAATTGGTGTCTTTCTGCTGATTAGCGGATTGTTTCTTTTTGTATTTAGTGGAGGCTACAATATTCTGGATAGCGGTTTTGCAGATCTCAAACCATTTTTTGATCTCGCACCCTGGATATTTATATTCCTGATTCCTGCGATAAGTATGCGCAGCTATTCCGAAGAAAAGCGAATGGGAACCATGGAAATTTTGCAAACCCGCCCAATTAGTAGTTGGGATCTTGTGTTTGGTAAATATTTAGGCGGACTAATTTTAGTACTTCTTGCGATCATTCCAAGCCTGATTTACTTGTTAGCCATTGGAGAATTGGGACAGACAACTTATAATTTTGATACCGGCGCAACTATTGGATCTTACCTTGGTTTGATCTTTCTGGCTGCAAGTTATACCGCGATTGGCACCTATGCTTCCAGTATTACATCCAATCAAATTGTGGCGTTTTTAATAGGAGTTTTCCTCTGTTTTGCCATCTACTATGCATTCGAAGCACTCGCCACCATCAACATTTTTGGAGAATTCACCTATTTGCTGGAATACTTCGGAATAAGTTATCATTATCGTAGTATTAGCCGGGGTGTATTAGATACTCGTGATCTCATATATTTTGTAAGTGTGATCGCTTTGTTTCTGAAGCTTACCCAGGTAAATATTTCATCAGCAAAAAACCGAAGATGATGCGAAATAATAACATATCGCGTTTATTGGTTTTTGTGATCATTTTGATCATGCTTAACATCATTGCTGCTAATTTCTTCACAAGACTTGATCTCACCGGAGACCAGCGATACAGCCTATCTTCAGCAGCCAAAGAGATCGTGGACGATGTCGATTCTCCTATAATCATTGATGTATTTCTTAAAGGCAGTTTTCCTTCGGAATTCAGACGGTTAAAAGAAGAAACAAGGCAAATGCTTGAAGAGTTTGTTGCTTATAATTCGAATATAAAATTCAATTTTATCGATCCTTTAGCTGAAGGTGATGATGCCAATGCTATTGCTGAAGAATTCTATAAATTAGGGATGACACCTGCCCGACTGAATGTTCAGGAAAACGGGAAAAACAGCGAAACCATCATTTTTCCCTGGGCTATTGCTAATTTCGAAGATAAAACGGTCAAAATTCCGTTGCTAAAGAACCAGATTGGAGCAACCGATGAGGAGCGAGTGAATTCTTCCGTACAGCAATTAGAATATGCTTTTGCTGACGGTTTAAACAAACTTATATATCCAAGGGGAAAAAAGATCGCGGTAATGCGCGGAAATGGAGAACTTCCAGACGCGAGAATAGCAGACTTTATCAAAACCGTACAGGAATATTATTTCCTGGCACCTTTTACGCTGGATTCGGTTGCCAGTAATCCGCAGAAAACACTGAAGGATCTAAAATCTTATGATCTGGTGATCGAAGCGAAACCCATAATCCCTTATTCTGAAAAAGAGAAGTATGTGCTCGATCAATATTTAATGAATGGCGGCAAAATGCTCTGGCTTGCAGAAATGACCAGTATGGAGAATGACAGCCTTTTTAATGAACGAGGTTCAGCACTTGCCCTACCTAGAAATCTAAATCTTGGTGACTATTTCTTCTCTTATGGCCTGCGCATTAATTCTGAACTGGTAAATGACCTATACTCTGCTCCTATTATTCTTGCTAGCGGAACTGGAAATGAAACCCGTTTTAATCCATATCCATGGTATTATAGTCCGCTTACAAGTTCTATGGCCAATCATCCTATAGTCAACAATATTGAAGCTGTAAAATTTAATTACGCCAACCCAATCGATCTTTTGGAGAATGACCTTGAGAAAACTGTATTACTAAGCAGTTCTCCAAAAACAAAGCTTGAAGGGGTCCCGCTGCAAATTGGACTGGATATTATTGGTTCAAAGCCAGTAATGGAAAGTTATAATGCCGGTGAACAACCTTTGGCAATATTACTGGAAGGCAATTTTAAATCTGTGTATAGGAATAGATTAAAACCTTTTGAGACAACTCACCTCGATAATAGCAAGAATACCAAAATGGTGGTAATATCTGATGGTGATGTGATAAAGAACGACCTGCAGCAAGGAAAACCACTGGAACTTGGTTTTGAACGGTATACGGGGATGACCTATGGCAATAAAGAGTTTCTACTCAATACTGTCAACTATTTGCTAGATGACTCAGGACTTGTGGACGTGAGGACAAAAGAGATAAATCTGGCATTTTTAAGCATGGACAAAGTTGCCGCTCAACGTGAAATGTGGCAGATCATTGCTATTGGCGCACCATTGTCATTGCTTGCACTGTTTGGTGCTGCCCTTACCTACTTACGTAAACGAAGATATATACGTTAAAACTTCGATAGAAGGCTACAGAATATTCAATTTGAACATATTAACAATTATTACTGAATAAAAATCTGTAACAGCATATTTTACAGCTACTTAGATATGCAAACCAGATAATTTCTGTTAATAAATACTACAGGTTTAAAGGGTCAATTTATACATATTAAAATATATTTGTAATTGATTCAAAATAAATCAATAAAAGCCGATGAAATTTATTGTATCCAGCAATTACCTGCTGAAACAGCTACAAATACTTGGAGGGGTAATCAATAATAGCAACACGCTACCAATATTAGATAATTTCCTTTTTGACCTTCAGAATGACGAATTAACTGTATCTGCTTCAGATCTTGAGACTACCATGTCTGCAAAGCTTAAAGTAGAGTCAGATTCAGAAGGAAAGATCGCAGTTCCTGCAAAACTACTTCTTGATACCTTGAAGACCTTTCCGGAGCAGCCTCTAACTTTTGTAGTTGAAGACAATAACACGATAGAATTGAGTTCGAACCATGGTAAATATGCTCTTGCATATGCTGATGGGGAGGAGTTCCCGAATCCGGTTGCTTTGGATGAACCTAGCAGTACGATCGTGGAAGCCGATATTCTTTCTTCAGCAATTAGTAAAACAATTTTTGCTTCAGGAAATGACGATCTCAGACCAGTGATGAGTGGTGTCTTTTTCCAGTTTAAGGAAGACGGATTAACTTTTGTAGCGACAGATGCTCACAAACTTGTAAAATATTCACGTGAAGACATTCAGGCGAATCATGCAGCAGAATTTATTATGCCGAAGAAACCTTTGAATCTTTTAAAAGGAATTCTGGCAGGAAGTGAATCTGAAGTTTTGATCGAGTACAATGATTCGAACGCTAAATTTACTTTCGATGATACTCAACTGATCTGTAGATTGATTGACGGAAAATATCCTAATTACGAAGCGGTAATTCCAAAGGAAAACCCGAACAAACTTACTATTCAAAGAAATCAATTCTTGAGTTCTGTAAGAAGGGTTTCTATTTTCTCCAATAAAACCACGCACCAGGTAAGACTTAAGATCGCCGGGGCCGAATTAAATATTTCAGCTGAAGATGTGGATTATAGCAATAAAGCTGAAGAACGTTTGACCTGTGATTATCAGGGTGACGATATGCAAATTGGTTTCAACTCGCGCTTCCTAATTGAGATGTTAGGAAATCTTACAGCAGACGAGGTGATGCTTGAAATGAGCTTACCAAACAGAGCTGGAATTCTAACTCCTGTAGATGGGCTTGACCCGGGAGAAAAAATTACCATGCTGGTTATGCCGGTGATGCTTAATAGCTAAACAAAATTCTCAAATAATAGAAAAAGCCCGTTCGATCGAACGGGCTTTTTTATTCTTATACTTCAGCAATACTATTTTAAAAACTGTATGGTAAGAGGATAATATGGCATTTCTCCATTGCTCACTTTGATCGCATTCAGAATTGGTAGAACAAGCGCCAGCAAACCAACAAGAATTAGTAAAATGATTCCGAGGCCAAATAAGATGATAAGCGGAATACAGATGATACTATATATAAAAATGCTGATCTGGAAATTGATGATCATTTTGCCATGCATATCCATCCCTGCTACTTTATCTTTTTGGGTAGCCCATATTATTAATGGAACAATAAATCCTCCTATGCCGGTCACCAGGTCGAGTAACTGACTTAAATGCGTGATGACCAGTAATTGATTGTCTTCTCTCATTTTTTGATTTTTGATGGTTAGTGATGTATTCTACTTAAAAGACGGTAAAAACCTATGTTTGTTACAGAATTTGCTACAGCAATGAATTCTTTCATAAATTTGCCGCATGAAATTGAATGATACAATCGTTGCTCTTGCGACACCTTCAGGAGCCGGTGCCATTGCTGTAATTAGAGTTTCTGGCCCCGATGCCATTAATATAGTTACGCCATTATTCAAAGCAAAAAGTAGAAAGGAGCTTTCATCGCAGCCTACTCACACCATTCATCTTGGAAATGTGGTAGATGGAGAGAGAACGATCGATGAAGTACTAGCTTCGGTTTTTCGTGCTCCAAAATCCTATACAGGTGAGGAAACCGTGGAACTATCCTGTCATGGGAGTCCATATATTCAGCAGGAAATCATTCAGTTATTAATTAGAAAAGGCTGCCGTTCTGCGGAAGCTGGAGAATTTACCTTACGCGCGTTCCTAAATGCAAAAATGGATCTTAGCCAGGCTGAGGCTGTGGCTGATCTTATTAATTCTGAAAATGCCGCTTCTCACCAGATGGCCATGCAACAAATGCGTGGCGGCTTTTCGAACGAGATTCAGAAATTACGCGAAGAACTGATGAACTTTGCATCACTTATTGAACTTGAACTGGATTTTGCTGAAGAAGACGTGGAATTTGCAAATAGAGATCAATTTAAATCCCTTGTTGTTAAGATACAGACCGTTCTAAAAAGATTGATTGACTCCTTTGCTACAGGAAATGTACTCAAAAACGGAATTCCAGTTGCCATCGTTGGTGAACCCAATGTTGGTAAATCTACATTGCTCAACGCCCTTCTAAACGAAGAAAGGGCCATAGTATCAGATATTGCCGGAACTACTCGTGATACAATTGAAGATGAACTAAGTATTGGCGGTGTGGGATTCAGGTTTATAGATACTGCCGGGATCAGAGAAACCCAGGATTTAGTGGAAAGTATTGGCATCAAGAAAACATTCGAGAAAATTGGTCAGGCACAGGTTGTTGCTTACCTGGTGGATAGTTCCCGCATAGCAAATGATGACGATAGACTAAAGCAGGTTTTAATTGAAATTGAAAAGATCAAGAACAAATTCCCTCAGAAACCGATTGTAATTATCGCAAATAAAACTGATCGACTGACTACCGAAGAACTTGATCAATTAAAAGCTCATTTAGGTTTTATTTCGAATACAAGTTTTCAGCCATTATCTGCCAAAACGGGGACTGGTGTGGAAGAGTTAAAAGAAAGCCTACTGGAATTTGTAAATACCGGAGCACTTAGAAATAGTGATACTATTGTAACCAATAGTAGACACTACGCAGCATTATTGAAAGCCCTGGAAGAGATCAACAAAGTAGAAGATGGTTTGAACGCAGACCTTTCCGGAGATCTTTTAGCTATTGACATCAGGCAGGCCTTGCATCATTTCGGTGAGATCACCGGGGAAATCACGAATGATGATCTTCTGGGGAATATTTTTGCAAATTTCTGTATTGGAAAATAAACAGAAGATATTATTTGATATTAAACTGAATCAAATACACTTAAAACCTATTAAACAGGGGCTTCAGAGCCTCTGTTTTATTTTATATATTTTCCCTTAGAATACCCTTGGTACACCTTATTTTACACCTCTGGTACACCTCAAAGTTAAAAAAGGGTAATGAGGTGTAATTTGGTACACCTTAATAAAATTTTTATGTATCTTTATGAAAATCAAGGTCGTATGAAAATCAAGCTAAAAAAGAAAAAACTGGCTTCAGGAAAACATAGTCTTTATATCGAATATTATAAAGGCAATACCAGAGATGAAAAGGGGAAGCAGACTCATAATAGAGAGTTTGAATATTTGAAAGAATACCTCTATATCAATCCTCAAAATGCATTTGAAAGAAAACAAAACGATGAAACGCTTTTACGAGCTGAACAGATTCTTTCCATCCGCCGAGCTGAATACGCACAGGGTAAATATGGCATTAAGGATAGATCAAAGGACAAATTGCTGTTCCTAACTTATTACGATAAATTAAAGGAAGAACGCTATGAGAGCAAAGGTAATTATGACAACTGGGACGCAGCGCAGAACCATATTGAAGATTACTGCAAAAAAAGGAATATAACCTTTGAGGACATAGATGAGGAATTTGTTTTGGGATTCAAAAAGCATTTAAACAAAACTGCTAGAACTAAATCTAGTACTCCCCTATCTCAAAATTCAAAATATACATATTATAACAAATTCAAGGCTGCCTTGCGAAATGCATTCGATGATGGTTATACTAGCAGGAACTTTGCGACAACAGTAAAAGGTTTTGCACAGGGAGAAACCTCAAGAGAATATTTAACACATGAGGAATTACAGGAACTTGCTACAGCAAGGTGCAAGCACCAAGTTTTAAAGAATGCATTTTTATTTAGTTGCTTAACCGGATTAAGATGGAGCGATATTAATAAATTAAACTGGGCCGAAGTTAGAGATGAAGATGAAGGTTCCCGACTCATCTTTACGCAAAAGAAAACTAAAGGCCAGGAATACCAGTATCTTTCACATCAGGCTAGGAACTTGTTAGGTAAAAGGAAGAGTGGAAATGATAGGGTTTTCCAAGGTTTAAAATATGGGGCTCATTTTAATGCTGAAATTCTTAGATGGTGTATGCGAGCAGGTATCACTAAGCATATTACTTTTCATAGTGCAAGACATACTCATGCAGTACTCCTACTTGAAAATGGAGCAGATATTTATACGGTTTCAAAGGTACTTGGCCATAAAGAAATCAGAACCACTCAGGTTTATGCGAAGATTGTAGATAAAAAGAAAAAAGAAGCAGCCTATCTAATACCAGAGCTTCATATGAATTATGAATTTTGATATAATTACATATCTATCTTGCTTTGCATTTATTTACGTCTATAGTCGTTTAGCTATTCATTATCTTCCCGTTATCTATTCACAATTTTTAAATGAAAATTTAAGCTTAGCCAGTTCAATTGAAAAACCACGATTATTATTTCATATTACTGGACTAAGTTTTATGCATTTGATGTTTAATTTTCATCAATCAAATCAAACTTCAAATCTGGCCGTCCAGCTTATAATTGTATTAGTCTATTTACTAGGATTATATTTCTGTCATACTTCCTGGAGAGAAAATTTTAAATCTTCTTTTTCAGAAAAGCTAAGAATCAAAACTGCTAAACCTTCCTTTAATTTCAACTTATCCATTTCAGATATTCAAATAAACCGATTATATAATGAGATGATCCGGTATAATCTGATTGACCAAGAAGAAACTTCTATAGCGGATTTTAAAAATGTTTTACTTAAGGATTGGAATAGACATAGTTCAAAGATTCACCTGAAAATGGATGGTCCCAGCTGCAGAGAATTTTACGAATTTCTTATTAAAACATTTCCCAATAATTCAATCACCCTGAAAAATCTATTTAATACCTCTGGATTAATTCTTAGACCGGATGGCAAAAAATACAATTATAACACCTTGAAAAATGCTCCTACCCGCACTCCTATATCGAAACAAAATGAAGTTTTGAATTCAATTTTCCAGAGTCTCAATTAGACTATGCATTAGAACTCAGCTTTGAAAGCCGGTTCCATAATTAATTGTTCCTTATTAGCAATTCCTATCTGTTGAGCCAAAGATTTCCAATTACTTACTATAGATAAAATTTCCTCTATTATTTGATCCATTTCATCCTGACTTAATCGAAAATATTCTCCAACACTTATTGCAAGGTCGAAATCCAAGGCATTATCATCTGTATCAATATTTAATGCAAGTCCATCTTTATCCACAGAAGGATTTAAATCATATGCCGGAGATAATTCCCATCCCTTTTCATGTAGTATAAAACCATGATTTCTTAAATGATCATCAGTATTCGATACAGCAATATTAAAAATTAAACGACGCCATAATTTATGTAAATTCTCCTCCACATTGATACCATAATTTTCTATTACATCCACAATATCAAGGTAACTTGGACTAGCAGTTTTTAAAGATTCTTCGGTATTACCGGTCATTGTCATTGCTGAAGAAAAATGAATTCTTTCCCCTTCTTGACGATCGAACCTTTTTGTCAAAAATGTATGATAAGGCCCTGAAATTTTTTCAATTTTTGATTCCGCCATTTCTATCCCACAATCAAGAGCTAACCTATATATTAGGAATTCCCATGCACCCTTGTCAATTGTATCCATTTTAGAAGGAAATTTTGCAATCCAGAGATCTCCATTTTTTCCTAATACATTAGCCTTTGGCCTGGCACCTCCCAGAGAAGATCCCGGAGCTATCAGAACGGCAAGCCATTGTCTAATCGCATCATTTTCAGAATCACTTTCAAGGTGATTTACCGCCTCCTGCAAATCGCCTAGAGATGACCATGGTGGAGTTGGATTCTTAGTGTCATTATCTAAAAATGGTCCCTCGCGATCAGTCTTGAATCGTAAAGCTCCCATTCTACTTTCATCATATACACCTAATAAATAATCAATTTCATAGAGTTTGGGGACTTTTTCATTTCTTGATCTGGCCTCCTGTGCAGCCCTTCTCTTCATCAATGTCTTTCCCCATGTATCGGGCATACTGTCCAGGAAAACTCCGAAATTTTCTTTATCTGACGGGTATTATGGCCCTGAAAAAAAATTAATGTCAGGGTCGAGGAATTGATAAGAATTGCGCTTCAACCAATCTTTATTATACTTAAAGCTGAATGCTTTTTTGGCTTTAGCAAATTGTGCTGAAAGTACTCCGATCTCGGTGGGAGCTTCTAATCCTTTCCAGTCAGCATAAACGTATATATCGATTTTTCCTTCCGCCATAATTTAGAGCAAATCCAAGTCCTGAAGTTTACGACCAAGTTTATCATCATTTGCAATGTTAACAAAATCCTTTTCAAGATTTAATACTTTGAGCACATTGAAATAGATTCCCATTGCAACTGAAGGATCTCCCTTTTCTACTCGATATAGGGTAGCACGATGCACACCCGCCCTTTCAGCGACCTGCTCCGCAGTTAATTTTCTTCGTTTGCGAGCAAGTTTAATATTCTCTCCTATTCCATCAAATATTTTATGATATTTAGGAAGGATTAATGCTTTCTTAGAATTCATTTGTCGCTTATTTTCAACAAAAATATATTATATGTTGTAAATAAACAACATTTAGGGATTATTCTTATAATAGCATTTAGATATTTCAAATTAAAGATATCCCTTTCTCTTAATTTCCAATTAATGCATACCACATCTATCATTTTACATACCCCGCACCCATAGCATACAATACCTTTAGTTTCCGTTCCTAGTTTAGCTCTAGAATTCACCGATCAAAGGAGTAATTGCTCCTCTTCTTAATTTAAAAATTTGAATTATGGAAATACTAAAAATCTTAGAACAACTGGATCGCATTGAAAGACTAGTACGTACCCACAAAAATGTTCTCAACTTTGAAGAAGCTTCCGATTATACCGGGATCTCACAGAGCTATTTATATAAGCTAACCGCCAAAGGTGAGATCCCTTTTTCTAAGCCCAGGGGTAAAATGATTTTCTTCTCAAAAGAGAAACTTGATGACTGGTTACTATCAAATCAAAGAAAATCCATAGATGAAATAAAAACAGAGGCAGTTAACTATGCCTTTAGAAATAAAAAAAGGTTCTAATAAATAAGCTCATGAAAATGGCTATATCGCATGATAAAATATACGGAGTAAAGGAGCATAAGAAGAAAACTATATACGACACCATTAATGATTATGTGCTAGTCAAATATGACATTCGCTTTGATGAATTAGGACATGAATTCCAGATTTCTCTTAAAGATCAGAACCAATGGGAGATCCTTGAGACGAATTCCTTTCTAATAGAACTGGCGCAATCAAATATTGAAGTGAATCCTGCAAAGCTTGAAATCTATCTAAAATCTCATTTTATATCCAAATTCAATCCGATTTCGGAATATTTCAAATCATTGCCTAATTGGAATGGTGAGGATCATATCAAAGATTTAGCATCATATCTCCCTATAAAAGAACCTGTACTGTTCCTCTATCATTTAAAAAAATGGCTTGTGCGTTCCGTGAAATGCGCCTTGCAGGAGGATTATTTTAATAAGCAATGCTTGGTTCTGGTACATCCCCACCAAAATTCTGGAAAATCAACTTGGTGTAGATTTTTAAGCCCACCAACTCTATCTAAATACTTTGCAGAAGATATGAATACTGATAAAGATGCTAGAATTCAATTAACTAGAAACTTTCTGATCAATCTTGATGAGTTATCAATTCTAGCAAAAAAAGAAATAAATGCCTTAAAGGCTTATTTCTCAAAAACTATGATTAATGAAAGACTTCCCTATGAAAAAAGAAATACTACGTTGTACCGTACATGTAGTTTTATAGGTTCCACTAACCGTGCAACATTCCTAAATGATGAAACTGGATCGGTGAGATGGCTCTGTTTTGAATTGGATGGTAAAATAGATTTTCGTTACTCCAGTAAGGTTGATATTAATAAGGTCTGGTCTCAGGCGTATCATCTAGCTTATATAGATGAAAACTTTTATCCTGAGTTGACTATAAAGGATATTGCTGAAAATGAAGAAAGAAATAAAACATACAAGGAATGCAGTATGGAGGAAGAACTACTATGTAAATACTATACACAAAGTAACGATACGGCAGATTTTAAAACTGCTTCAGATCTAGTTATAAAATTGAACAGTATTAATCCCAGACTAAATATGTATAGTATGGGTCGTGCATTAAAAGCACTGGGCTACGAAAGAATTAAATCCACGAAAGGAAGAGTTTACGGTTACCTTATAAAACCTCTGTTTGAGAACTCCCCTTTAGAGAGATTATAAAATATAATTTACCCAATTACCTCACACTACTGACACCTTACTGAATACGAGGGTTTATAACGGGTAATTAAGAAAATTGAATAATTACCCATCTTACTGAGGTAATTGGTAGATATAACAATTAAGTAAACAACTCTAAAACCCAACGTGTCACAGACCTGGGTAGATGGGTAATTAAAAATCGAAAAAATGAACTTAAAAACTATATCGTGGAGTAGCGCCCGTAATATTTGTATCATAAAAACACTCGCGAAATTAGGGCACTACCCCACCAAAATATCGGAAAAAGAAGCTTGGTTTCTGAGTCCCCTTCGGTCAGAAACGCAAGCCTCTTTCAATGTTTCTTTAAATAAAAATCTTTGGTACGATTACGGACTAGGAAAGGGTGGTAACACGATTGACCTTATAATAAGCATCAAGAGGTGTTCGTTTCATGATGCCCTTATCTTATTGTCCAAGGGCGAATTTGACTTTTCTTTTTGCCCGCCATTGGTTGTAAAAACGAAGCATCCAAAAAATAGTATATCTGTCAATCGTTGCCTCAACCTAAATCACCCAGCCTTGCTTAATTATATTATGTCAAGGGGTATTCCATTAAGTGTTGCAGGAACCTATTGCAAGGAAGTTTGGTATGAGATTAATTGCAAGCAATATTTCGCTATAGGACTGAAAAATCATTTAGGTGGATGGGAACTCAGAAACAAGTATTACAAAAATTCCTCTTCTCCAAAATCATATAGTTCTATCCAACATTCTTCAGATCGATTATTAGTTACAGAAGGGATTTTTGATTTTCTATCTCTGGCCGTTATGAAGACAGATATCGTAAAAAATTCTGATTGTATTGTACTTAATTCATTGGCTTTTATCAAAGACATCGATCAATTATTCTACAAATATTCGGAAGTATTGTTATTCCTGGATAATGATTCAGCAGGAGAAAATGCAACAAGAAGACTCTTAGAACATTATGATAACGTTTCTGATAACAGTCAATTTTACTCCGGCTATTCCGATCTAAACGAAAAATTAATAAGCCATGTTGGAAAAGTATAATAGCATCAATCAGAAAGAATTTGGAACTGAGGAAATTAAGGGAATTCCAAAGTCTGAAAAGGATCAGAAAGAACTTATAGTGCCTGCTACAAATTTAGAAGATAATGCAAGATGTGTGCCTGTGGGCACAATCTTGATTACTCCCGATGGTCGCAATAACAAAAGAGAGAGGTTTAAGGGCAAAAGTGAATTTATAAAATTTAGATGCTCTATCTATGAAAAGAAGATGCTGAGAGTTAGAGCAAAACAAAGCGGACTTTCGTTAAGTGAATTCTGTAGAAGGGCGATCTATGAAAAAGAGATCAAAGAAAGACTTTCTGATGATCAGATTGAGATTTATAAAACACTGTTGAAGTTTCATAACAATTTTAAATCTATCGGAAATATGTTCCGGAAAAAGGATCCGAAATTATCCGGTAGCGTATATAAGTTAGCCGAGGAAATAAAAAGCCACCTTCAAAATTTAAACCGATGATAGGTAAGGGAAAAGCCATTTCACATACCCAGGTAAGTATGCAATATGGCTGGGATCAAGAAAAAAATGCACAGGTAGTCTATGCTCAAAATATAGCGGGAGATTCTCCTAAAGAGATTACAGCAGAATTTAAACTAACACAGGATCTAAACATTAATTGTGAAAAGAATACTCTCTCCTTTATCATTAGTCCCACTATTGAAGACGGAAAAACTTTGGATAAAAAAGCGCTATCTAAAGTATGCCAGGAATTTATGAAGGAAATGCGACTTAAAGATCGTCAGGCTATTGGATTTGTTCATCTAGACAAGGCTCATAAACACATTCATTTATATGTAAATAGAATTGATTTCCAGGGCAAGGCTTATAATGATAGCTTCATTGGTAAAAGAAGTCAAGTAGCAGCAGAGAAAGTTGCCGATCGAATGCAGTTGACAACTGTAAAACAGGTACAGTGGGAAAAAGATCATAACCTACAAGCCATTAGAACGGAGATTAAAAGGAGGCATGATCTAACCATGCGCCAATTTAAACCCCGAACGTTCCAGGATTATATCAAAGCAATGGAAACTAACGGTGTGAAGGTAATTCCCAGTATCAACAAGGCTGATAAACTTCAGGGTTTTAGATTCGAATTCGATAACTATAACCTTAAAGGCAGCGAAGTACATCGTAGCATGACCGGAGGGAACATTGGCAAACAACTATCCGGGGATAAAAACATAAAACAGTTTATAAATGAAAATACTACGCTAAAATTAGCAGGTAAAACGGTCCAACTTTCTACCGGCATCTTGCGGACAATGGTAAAAGAAGTAATTAAAAAAACGATCTCAAAGACAATAGATATTGGAATGGGAATTTAAATTAAATAATGATGACGAAATTAGAACAATTGAGTGAACTGTTAGTTTCAGAAATTAGCCAGTTTGAGAAAACTGTTGAGTTACTGAAAAAAATTCAAGCGGAGAATATAGGTGTCGATATAAGTGGTTTAGAAAACTTGTTCAAACAAAATCAGATGTATCTAGATGATATAGTAGCTAATCATATCAAGGAAATGAAAAATCTAGGAGGAAACTTGCAAAAATCTAAAACATATCCTCTATGGGCCTTAATACTTTTTATTACATCACTACTAACTAATGTGATTCTGACATATACCTTATTCTTAAAAATATAACCTGAACTATATCAATGTATAAAGTACCCAATTTTGAAGTATCGGTAAATTGGATATGGCATTACTCAAATTCGTGCAGTAGTCAATACTGAAAAACTTAAGGTTAACCGAATTCAGAGAATGGTAAAAAAATTAAAGCTGTTGATTAATATTCCTTTCTAAACCGTTCCCCTATAAATGGAGTATAGAAAAACATGACTTAAATCGATAAAAAAACCTGATTCTCTTATAACTAAAATACCAAAGAAACTTTGGCTCCTTTCTCATGCAAATTGTCAATTTGAATTTTGCCGCCATGTAAAGTCATGATCTGCCTGGATAGGCTTAAGCCTATACCGCTCCCCTTTTCTTTTGTAGTGAAAAATGGGACAAACATCTGATCTTGAATTTCAAGAGGAATTCCTGACCCATTATCGATGACGGCAATCAATATCTTGCCATTCGGTTTTTTTACGGCCATTACAATTACTTCTGGTTTTTCTGTTCTTTCACATGCTTCCACAGCATTTAGAATAAGATTGATTATGACCTGCTCCATAAGATATGTATCTATCTCTATCTCCAGTGTTTCATCTGCAAGCCTAAATTCTAGCGCTACATCCTTATTTTTTAGCTGCGCCTTCATAAGATGTTCTAAATCATCAAAAACATCCTTAATCAAGACTTTCTCAAGGTTCAAGCTTGTAACTTTATTGAGGCTGCGGTACGTTTTAGCAAACTTCAGTAAACCTTCACTTCGTTTTTCAATACTCGAAAGACCAGCGTCCAAATCCTCGATGTCCAATTTATTAGTTCCTGGATTTTCCTGATGTATTTGTACTTGGAATTTTAAAGTATTGGCAAGGGAAGAAATTGGTGCAATGGAATTCATGATTTCATGGGTCATCACACTTAATAGCTTTTTCCAAGCTTCAGATTCGGTTTTATTTAACGTGTCTTCTATATTGTGAAGTACCACGAGCTTAAAACACTTGTCGCCTATTTGAAAAATGCTATTAGAAAGGAGCACCTTAATAGTTTCTTTTTGCACACTTATTTCTATCGCGGTAGGCTTCGGATAAAATTTGTCGAAAATTAGTTCATAAACTTCAGGGTTTCGGCTCGAAACAAAACTGATATTCTTAAAGGAAGGAAATTCAAGGGTGTTCTGAAATGAGCCATTGGACCAAAGCACCTTTCCACTTTCAGTTTCATAGGCCATAATACCGATATCGACCAGTTCCAGTATTTTTTGAAGATAAAGATATTGTGTCTCTTTTTCAGAATTTATTTTACGTACAACTTCATTTACAGTATTAAACCCCTCATAAAAAAGTCGTATATCTTTGGCTTTATTTTCAGCTAGATACTGTCGGGAAAAATCACGGTACTTAACCGATTCAAAAAAATCATCGATGACTTCAAATCGCTTACTTAGAAATCTGAATAATTCGTAAACTGAGATAATAGTGAGCAACAAGCTGAAAATGCCTGCTATATACCAAAGCTTAAAAAAACAAAACAATCCCGTAGCAAGCAGTCCGACAAGGATTAAAATACGTAGGAAAATGCCTATATGGTAGCTTTTAAAGGTCATATTTGTCTAGTCTACGGTACAAGGCGGCCCTTGTAATACCTAACTCCTTTGCCGATTTTGAAATATTTCCCTTGTTCTTATCGATCACCTTTAGAATGGTATTTTTTTCCACCGTTTCTAAACGCATATCATGAATTTCTTCATACTGCAGCTTGCTTTCAATGGGTGAAAAGGAAAGATCGCTATCTCTTAGTAAATTGGACTCGGACATAATCACAGCTCTTTCAATTACAAATTGTAATTCCCTTACATTTCCAGGAAAGGCATGATTTTTCAGCTTTTTTAAAAATCCCTGTTCCAATTTAAAAGGTCCTCTATCATATTTTTCTGAATACTGGTCCAGAAAATACCTGGTTAGCAAAGTCACATCAGTACCTCTGGCCCTCAGAGGAGGAATAATAAGATCTACTGTATTAATGCGGTAGATAAGATCTTTTCTAAATTTATTTTCATCAGAAAGTTCAGAAATATCCAGGTTCGTAGCACAAATTAACCGAATATCGACAGGGATACTTTCATTCGATCCTAATGGAGTAATATACCTGTTCTGCAGCACCGTAAGCAACCTTGCCTGTTGGCTAAGACTAATATTACCAATCTCATCTAAAAACAATGTGCCTCCATTGGCAGCTTCGAAACGACCTTTTCGATCTTCTCGAGCATCCGTAAATGCTCCTTTCTTATATCCAAATAATTCGCTTTCAAATAAAGTGGAAGTGAGTGCACCAACATCTACTTTTATAAACGCCTTATTTTTCCTCTTGGAGTTTTCATGAATTGCTTTAGCCACAAGGTCTTTACCCGTACCGTTCTCGCCCAGAACTAGAACATTGGCATCTGTAGGAGCAACCTTTTTTATTTTAGAAAAAACCTGCTGAATTTCCTCGCTCTCCCCCACTATTTTCTCTCCTTTCGTATTCGATTTTAGTGATTTTGAACCGGCTGTTTTTCTATTCTGAAGCATTTCTCGAATAGATTCAATCACTTTCTGATTCTGCCAGGGTTTCACGATAAAGTCTGAGGCTCCTTCTTTTAATGAACGAATGGCAAGATCAATATCACCATAAGCAGTAATGAGAATCACATCGGTAGCCGGAGCAATCTCTTTTATCTTATTTAGCCAGAAAATACCTTCGTTCCCGGTGTTCACCAATCCATTAAAATTCATATCAAGAATGATAATTTCAAATTTCTTTTCAGAAATGATCGACGTAAGATTTCCGGGATTCTTTTCGGTTAAAATTTCAGCTACAAAAGGTTTTAATAATAGGCGCATCGCCGTTAGCACGTCTGTATCATCGTCTATCACCAGTATTTTAGCGTCCTTTAGCTGCATAGACACAATATTACGATTTTCTTTAGAGGCTGATCGAGTTTCAAAAGCAGAAATATATTTAAGCTTAAAATTGTATTGTCACCGAACATACAGTGTATCAAAATCGAACACCTTAAAGTTTAAAATAAAACATAACTTACTGATATAATGCGTTTTAAAGTTATGGCATCATATTGACTATTAATCAAGTGGAAACAATTATTTTATGGACATACCTTTAGAAAAGAAACGCTTCACACCCAAAAGAATAGGAATTATCGCCGGCTGTGTTATTATTGCCGCATTGATACTTTTTGTGCTTTTTTCCTCTACCGGAAATTCTAAACTCAACGTAGAAAAAGAACGAATTAGCATAAGTGAAGTTCAAAATGGTAATTTCCAGGAAAACATTCCTGTAAACGGTGTTGTATTGCCTATTAATACTATATATCTAGATGCGATGGAAGGCGGTCGTGTGGAAGAACGATTCGTAGAAGACGGCGCGATGATGAAAAAGGGAGAACCTATAATTCGCTTATCTAATACCGATCTCGAACTTAGCCTAGTAAACCAGGAAACCCAGGTTTATAATCTACTTACCCAGATGCAAATCTCACAGAATGCCGCGAGACAAAACACCATTAATAAGAGGAATAACCTTACCGATGTAGAAAATAATCTCATTGAAGCAAAACGTAAATATCAGCTCAACAAAAAACTGCTTGAAAAAGGAGCCGTTGGTCGACAGGATTATATAGAATCAGAAAATAATTTCAATTATCACAAAGAGAAATTCCAGCTGGCGCGGGAAGTATTGGCTCAGGATTCAACTTCCAGTAAGCAGGAATCGCAGCAGGCACGTGAATCATATGAAAGAACTAGAAAAGCTTTGGAGCTAATGCGCAGAAAAGTAGGAGATTTAGTAGTGAAGGCTCCGGTTGATGGGCAGCTTACCGCGCTTGATGCGGAAATTGGACAATCCAAACAAAAAGGGGAGCGCCTGGGACAAATTGATGTTATTAGTGGTTATAAGGTTCGAGCTGAAATTGATGAACATTACATTTCCAGGATTTTTACCGGCCAACGTGGTTCTTTTGATTTCAACGGAGAATCTTATGCACTGGAGATCAAGAAAGTTTATACCCAGGTTTCTAATGGAAGGTTCCAGGTAGATATGCATTTTGTCGATGGTGTTCCAGAGAATATACGAAGAGGACAGAGTCTTCAGATAAAATTAGCGCTGAGTCAGGAAAAAGAAGCCGTGTTGGTATCTAAAGGAGGATTTTTTCAGCAAACGGGAGGAAACTGGATTTTTAAAGTTTCCGAAGACGGCGAAACCGCCTATAAAACACAAATTCGCCTAGGAAGCCAGAATACCGAATACTACGAAGTCCTGGAAGGAATTGCACCAGGAGATAAAGTGATTACCTCCAGCTATTCTAACTTTGGAGATATCGAAGAGTTAGTTTTAGAATAATGTCACGAATTTGAAATTTATAACGTCTTTAAAAAATTACAGATAAATCAATTAAAAATGATAAAAATCACCAACCTCGAAAAATATTACACAACCGAAGAGGTACAAACCATCGCCCTTAATAAACTTTCCTTTGAAGTTAAAGAAGGAGAATTTGCTGCCATCATGGGACCTTCCGGTTGTGGAAAATCAACATTACTGAATATACTCGGATTACTAGACGATCCCGATGGAGGTAGCTATTTATTTAACGGTACGGAAGTCGCAGGCTTTAATGAGCGCCAGAGAGCCAAGCTTAGAAAGCACAATATAGGTTTCGTATTTCAAAGCTTTAATCTCATTGATGAACTTAGTGTTTTCGAGAATGTGGAGCTGCCCTTAATCTATACCGGCGTAAAGCCTGCCGAACGGAAAGAACGTGTTCATCAGGTTCTTGAAAAGATGCAAATTATGCATCGTAGAAAACATTTTCCACAACAATTATCGGGAGGACAGCAACAAAGAGTGGCAGTTGCCAGGGCTGTGGTGAACAATCCAAAACTCATACTTGCCGATGAGCCAACCGGAAACCTAGACAGTAGCAACGGAAACGAAGTAATGGACCTTTTAACCGAACTCAACGAAGCAGGAACCACCATCATCATGGTTACCCACAGCGAGCACGACGCAAAATTCAGTCATCGAATCATCAGGATGCTGGACGGACAAAAAGTAACAGAAAATGTACTAGTCTAAGAGGGTCATTCATCAATCAAAAAAACATGCTCAGAAATTATTTCAAAATCGCCTGGAGAAGTCTAATTAGGAACAAGTTTCTTACTCTCATTAATCTAATAGGTTTAGCAACTGGTTTTGCAATCACATTGCTTATAGTACAATACGTTCAGTTTGAAAGAAGCTACGAAAGTACTCACCCAAATGCTGATAGAGTTGTGCGACTCACATTGAACATGATGACCGGAAACTCAGTCACTACTCAGGATAGCGAGGTATATCCTCCGGTTGGTCCGAAGATTATTTCTGAAGTACCTGAAGTGGAAGCTTACACTAGGGTTTATGCCATAGGTGAACCAAATTCTTCTATAGAGATTGAGGAAAAGCAATTTCTAATGAAAGATATCTATGCTGTTGATGCAGATTTCTTCAAAATGTTCGATTATAAATTGATACATGGTAGCGAAAAAGATTTATTCATAAAACCGAACCAGGCTGTCATTACCGAATCTACAGCTCTAAAATATTTCAACAAAACTGATGTGGTTGGTGAAGTTATAACTTCTCTAGGAAGTGAAGATGCTATACTTTACACAGTGGTTGGTGTAACCCATGACAGCCCTGCGAATACACATTTGAAATTTGACATGCTTATTTCATATCCAACCATGCTTGCAGACGCCGAAATGCTTAAACGGCATGGAGAAAGGGAAGAAAATTGGAGTAGTAATAACTCATTTATGTACGTGCTATTGGCTGGAGGCACAAATTTCGATCATTTTACTACCTCGTTAGCAGATTTTAACAAACGATTGGTGGAAGAAAAGAAGATAAAAAGTGAAGAAATTGTTGCTCAGCCTATTAAAGATATTCACTTATACTCAAAAAAGTCCTTCGAACCTGAAATTAATGGAGATGCAAAATCTGTTTTCTTTCTTCTGGGAGTAGCCTTGTTAATTATAATTAGCGCTTACGTAAACTATATAAACTTAGCCACTTCAAAAGCATTGGATAGGGCCAGAGAAGTGGGAATTAAAAAAGTGGTAGGATCTTCCATTGCTCAACTTAGACTTCAATTTTTAATAGAATCTCTGGTAATCAATGTACTTGCCGGAGGCCTTGCATTAATTATCGTTTGGATAGTAAAATCTAGTTTTTTATCACTTTCCGGATTACCACAGGATTTCGTACTCTTCGGTAATATTACTTTCTGGATACTTCTTTTGGTCCTGGTGATATTGGGAGGACTTCTTTCAGGACTCTATCCAGCCATAATTTTATCTTCTTTCAAACCATCAGCAGTTCTAAAAGGTGATTTTTCACATTCAGTGAAGGGAGTAATATTGCGTAAAGGGCTTGTAGTTTTTCAATTTGCCATAACCATCGTCTTATTAATTCAAACATTTACAGTTAGTGAACAACTTGAATATATGCGTAAATTAGATAAAGGAGTTAACGTTCAGCGTAGTATTGTTATTGAAGCACCTACCAAAAATTCGCCTGATAATTATTCGGTATTCAAGCAAGGGCTTTTGGCGCATTCAAACGTAAATACTGTTTCCCTATCCCATACTGTGCCTGGCCTGCCATCTTCCTCTTTAAGCACAACGGCCGATATACATATTTCGGGAATTACTCCAGAACAGTACCACAACTTTTATATAACTTTTATCGACAAGGATTATATTCCATTGTTAGAGGTTGAGATGTTGGCAGGATCAAATTTTGATGATGGTACGATTTCAGAAAAAAATGAAGTTGTCGTAAATGAGGAATCTATTAAGCTTTGGAATATCCAAACTCCCGAAGAGGCAATAAATAAAAAACTCACTTTTTGGGGGATTGAATGGACGATCAAGGGAGTCGTAAGAAATTATCATCAGCAATCTCCCAAATCACCCTACTTGCCCATGATCCACATCTTCAATAACAGGTTTAGAAGCCTTGCCACAGTTCAGTTTAATGGAGGTTCGCCTAAAGATAACGTGAAACAAATTAAGGATAGCTTTGATGCAGTTTATCCGGGGTCTCCTTTCTCCTACTTCTTTATGGATCAAGAATACAATAAGCAATTTGAAGCTGAAAATCGCTTTAAAAATGTATTTATGATACTTACAGGTTTCTCTATTCTGGTAGCCTGTTTGGGACTATTAGGGCTCGCCTCATTTTCTGTTGAAAAAAGAAAAAAGGAAATTGGAATTCGAAAAGTTATCGGGGCCAGCAGTACAAATATATTATTGCTGCTTTCTAAGGATTTTTTAAAAACCATTATCCTTTCCGTTCTATTAAGTGTTCCAATCAGCTTCTTTCTGATTCAAAATTGGTTGAAAAATTTTGCCTTCAAGATCGAATTGCACTGGTGGCTGTTTATTCTCCCTATACTATCTGTATTCGGGTTGGTACTCTTCTCAATTAGTATCCAAACTTTAAAGACTGCACTGGCCAATCCAATCAACAATTTAAAAACAGAGTAAACCTTAAAAAATGTTTAGAAATTATCTAAAAATAGCATTGAGAAGTCTTCAGAAAAACAAATTGCAGACTATTATAAATCTACTGGGTTTGACAGTTGGAACTGTTTGCTGCCTAAGCATTCTGGTTTACGTTTTTGCTCAATTTGGATATGACCAACAATTTTCCGATTCCTCCTCTATTTACCGAATTAATACATCTATAAAAGAACATAATGAAGGTAAACTCTCTGCTGGAACTTCACCTCCAATAGCTTTCGCCATGAAAGAAGACTTCCCAGAAGTCGTGGAGGCAACTAGAGTAGTTTATTTTGGAGCAGGTAATGCAGGTCTTCTTAGAAATCCAGAATCTGGTGAATCTTTTTATGAGAACCGGGGTTATTTAGCTGATTCTACATTCTTTAAAATTTTCGATTATCCGTTTGTGGAAGGCACCTCTAAAGCTTCGCTAACCGCGCCAAATACGGTTGTACTTTCAGAATCATTATCCCGAAAATTTTTCGGAGATGAAGGAGCTTTAAATAAAACCCTCATATTAGGAAGTGGCGATGAGGAACAGCGACTGGTGGTAACCGGGGTATTTAAGGAAGATTTTGGTAAATCACATCTTCGACCAAATTATATTCTTACAATGAATTCTGGCGGACTCGGGCAGCACGTTAGAAATGTACAAAATTTCGCTACAGAAAATTTTGCCATGAGCTATGTGAAATTGAAGCCGGGAGCAAGTCCTGAAAATCTAGAGAGAAAATTTTCAGAATTCCTGCAAAGACATGGCGCAAAGGATTTTGCGATGGTTGGTTTTCATAAATCGCTCAATCTTCAGAATATTACTGATATTCATTTATACTCAAAAGATATAAGCAATCAGCTTAGCCCTGTTTCTGATATTAACTTTTTATACGTTCTACTTCTTCTGGCGCTATTTATTCAGCTAGTTGCCTGTATCAATTTTATTAATTTGAGTACAGCGCGTGCAGGTAAAAGGGCCCGAGAGATTGGGGTACGAAAGGTTATTGGAGCTGACAAAAGTTCCTTAATAAAGCAATTTTTAGGGGAATCACTATTACTCTCGTTATTTGCATCCTTAATTAGTATCCCATTCACTTCAATGGTATTGCCTTTTGTGAACACAATCACTGAGGGCAATATCAGTTTCACCGCTTTGTTCGACTGGAAAATCCTGATTGCTCTCTTACTGCTAGGAATTCTAACAGGGCTTATAGCCGGAATTTATCCTGCTTTTATATTATCAGGTATTAAACCCATCAAAGTTTTAAAATCATCAGTGAATCTGAATCTAGGCAATGGTGACCTTCGAAAAGCGCTAGTGGTGTTCCAGTTCGTAATTTCGATAGGACTAATAAGCTCGGTTATTATTATCACTCAGCAGGTGAAATATTCCCAGAAACTGGACATGGGTTTTAGTAAAGAAAACCTTATCGCTATGCGTTTGGGAACAGAAACTGTTTCAAGAAGGTTTAAGGCAATAAAGGAAAGTTTTGAATCCATCAGTGGTATCGGTAATGTTGCGGGATCCAATTATTATCCCACTGAGTTTATTATGGGAGATATGGGTATGACGCTTCCAGGTGGTAGTCTTAAAGATCGCACGTTAGTTCACTATCACGGCGTAAGCCCAAATTACCTTGAAACTGTTAAAACCAAACTGCTGGTTGGTCGAGGATTGAACACGAACGATGGAAATCAGATATTGGTTAATCAGACAACCCTTGATGCTTTTGGAATTCCTCTTGATAAAGCGGTTGGATCCAGACTTGTAGACACTAATGGCGATGATTCCGATTCGTACGAAATTATAGGTGTTACCGAAGATTATCGATTTGGAACTTTGAAAGATGCCATTGAGCCATTGTTACTATATAACGAAACCCAACCTGGCTGGATTATTTTACGTACAGATACTGAAGATTTTGAAACACTCCTCGCAGACCTAAAACGTTCCTGGGAAAGCATAAATCCTAACACGCCATTTATATACAATTTTGTAGATAAAGAAGTAGAGAAGTTATATGCTGAAGAAAAAAAATTGGCGACAATTTCTGTTGTATTTACCGCACTAGCAATTCTAATTAGTTGTCTTGGACTATTCGGCCTCGTTTCCTTTGTAGCTGAACAAAAGAAAAAAGAAATCGGGATCAGAAAAGTTCTTGGGGCAAATGTGAGAAATATAGTGCAACTGCTCACCAAAGATTTTATCGGTTTAGTGTTGATTGCATTTCTAATTGCTTCACCTCTCGCCTATTTTTTAATGTCTAACTGGTTAGAAGATTTTCCAAACCGAATAAGTATAGAATGGTGGGTATTCGTTATAGCTGGAACCGTGGCTTTACTATTAACGCTTCTTACGGTAGGTTCCCAGGCAATAAAAGCTGCAGTTTCCAATCCAATTAAGAATATGAGAACAGAATAGTTATGATAAAAAATTATATAATAATCGCATGGCGCAGTCTCTGGAAAGAGAAGACCTATACATTCCTGAATTTATTTGGCCTATCCGTTGCTTTCGGAGTAGCCATTCTTCTAACAGTATATGCACTTTTTGAACTTTCTTATAACAAATTCCACGAAAATGCGGATACTATTTATCAGGTTTATCGCACAGAGTATACCTCAAAGGGGCCACAGCCAGGAATCGCACAACCTCTACCCTTCTCAAAAGCATTGCAAGATGAAGTTCCGGGAGTTAAAAGTATAACTCGCTTTAATGGTGGCAGTGTTTTAGCTAGTATCGGTGAAAACCAGGTGCATTTACAATCTGCCTTTGTGGATCCTGAATTCTTTTCCATATTCACCTTTCCAATTATTAAAGGTGATCAAAATCCGGTTTCTGGAAAATCAGAGATTGCTCTTTCTGAAAAAGCTGCGAAAACACTTTTCGGAACAAAGGAAGCATTAGGTAAATTGGTCAATATTTTTATTGATGAAAAGGAAGTTCCTTTCACAGTAACTACAATAATGGAAGATGTTCCTGTAGAAAGTAATATCTCTTTCGATATCGCACTTAATTTTCAAAGTCAACCGTACCATGCTTATGAAAGAAATGTTGGAAGTTGGGATAATTCCAACCACGAAGTTTATCTGCAGCTGGAAAAAGGAATCTCTCCTCATCAATTCGAAAACGCTACCCAGGATTTTACAAATCTACATTACCAAAATGATATTATTAATGCCAAGAGAGATGGTGCAAAGCCTAACCAAGACGGTCAGTATATTCAGCAAAGACTCTTATCTGTAAAGGACCTAAATTTCGTAAAGATAGAAAACGGGATGGCTGTACCCAGTAGAATCTATCCATATCTGATCTTGTCGATAGCATTCTTAATCCTATTTATCGCTAGCGTTAATTTTATCAATATGAACATTGCTAAAAGTTCACGGCGTCTACGTGAAATAGGAATGCGTAAAACTCTCGGTGCTAATAAAAGTCAACTATTCTTTCAATTTTGGGGAGAAAGTATACTTATATTTCTGAGTGCACTGATAATTGGGTTGTTCGTATCCAATCTACTACTAAAGCCATTTCAGACTTTATTTAACACCAAAGCTACTTTTTCTGATATTGTTAGTTTGACGAATATTATCGGGTTTATAGTTACCCTAGTTATAATTACTTTAATCGCTGGCGGGTATCCTGCACTTCTCTTGAGTAAAATTGGCACTCTAAAAGCTTTAAAAGGAAAGATTCAGGTAAATGGAGGTAACAGGTTGCGAAATGCTCTTATAGTAGTCCAGTTTAGTATAGCAATTCTTCTTATTAGTGGGACGCTGGTGCTTTGGAATCAGCTTGAGTTTATGAGAAACAAAGATCTAGGTTTCAATAAAGAACAGGTCATCGCTTTTCCACTAAACGGAAAACGAGAAGACTTTCAGGCTATGCAACTACTGCGAAATGAACTCCAGAATAAACCTGAAGTAATTAGTGTTTCAGCAAGTAATAATATCCTCGGAATAGGAAAGGACCGTTCTACTACCACCAGTGTAACAGGTTTTGAACATAAAGGACGTGTGGTAAAAACTAACATTTTAATAGTAGATAAAGATTATTCAAAAACTGTAGATCTGGAAATAATGCAGGGAAGAAGCTTTGATAATGCAAGAGCGTCAGACAGTCTATCTGTGCTCATTAATGAAGCTATGGCCAAAGAGTTAGATGAAAAGGAGCCTTTGACGGCACGTCTTGGTATCATGGAAGACCGGCAGTATTCAGTAATTGGAATAATTAAAGACTTTAATTTCCAATCCTTGGATAAGGAAGTAGAACCACTTACTATTTTCTTAAATCCAAATTGGAATTTACGGTATGCATATGTAAAAGTATCGCCCAACAATTTATCAGATTCATTTAATGAAGTAAAAACTGCTTGGAATATAATTGAACCTAATGCTGAATTTCTAGGTTCCTTCTTAGATGAAAATATTGACCGTACCCTAGAGAAAGAGCGCAACATGACTACCATGATTACTGCTGGGTCTATAATCGCCATCATTCTTAGCTGTGTGGGACTTTTCGCTATATCGTTACTTGTTGTTTCCCAAAGAAGAAAAGAAATAGGTATTCGTAAAGTTGTAGGTGCTAGTGTTGGAAAAATCACTGTTTTGCTAACTACAGATTTCTTAAAACTAGTTGTCGTTGCTTTTTTGATTGCAACTCCAATTGCATGGTATTTTAGCAACGAGTGGCTTCAGAATTATCCCTACCGAATGAATTTGAGCCTATGGATCTTTGCTGCAGCTGGAATTATTGCACTCATTATCGCCATATTGACAATTAGTTTTAGAACTATTCGTGCGGCTATGCAGAACCCGGTTAAATCATTAAGAACTGAATAATCATGATTAAAAATCATTTCAAAATAGCGTGGAGAAGTTTATGGAATACGAAATCGTATACCTTGATAAATATCGCAGGTTTATCTGCTGGTTTGGCCAGTTTTATAATCGTGCTTTTGTACCTAAATTATGAGCTAAGCTATGACACCTGGTCACCAGAACTGGAAAATGTCTACCGCGTGAGCATGGAAAATGATGGTGATGTACAAAATCAAACTCCTGCACCATTAGCTTCATTTCTAGGCGAAAAGTATCCAAAGATCGAGGCGTCCACCTCTATGCAGGGAGCTGGTGAATACGAAGTGCTGATTAATGGAAATGGTAAAAGTATTTATCATCAAGGCTTTGCCTCTGCAGACTCTCTTTTTTTAAAGGTATTCCCTTATCAACTTCTCCAGGGTGATAGAAGTACTGCGCTAAATGCTCCAAATTCAGTCATTCTAAGTAAGGAACTAGCTACCACTCTTTTTGGTGAAACCAATCCTATGGGACAAACCGTCAAAGTTTTTGATGCCATGGAGGGAGTGGTCACGGGAATTATTCAATTACCAAAGACACCTTCACACCGCCAGGTTCATTTAATCATGCGGGATCCTTATGAGAAACAGAATTTTTTCTGGAATAATCATTCCTATGAGACCTATATCAAAGTAAACCAGAACATAGCTTCTACGCAGTTGGAAGAAGATCTTAATCGTATATATTTTGAAGAGAGAATAAAAAAAGACGAAGATTTAAATAAAGCTTATTTAGAGACAGGAGATAGATTCACACTGTTTACGGACGCCGTACCCGATATTCAGAATTTTTCCAAATACGGTACAAGCAATATTGAAACGCTATCGATACTTTTTATACTTGCCGTCTTACTACTCCTTGCAGGTGCTGTCAACTTCAGCAATCTCAACGTCGCGAAATCTATTGGCCGCGCCAAAGAAGTTGGAGTAAGAAAAGTACTGGGGTCAGGGAAAAGAAGTCTGGTTTTTCAGTTCATGGTAGAAACTGCACTGCAATGCATGATAAGCTTTGTGATTGCAGCGGTATTAATTTTGTTATTCCTACCCTATGTAAATAACGCTCTCAACCTTCAGCTTAATTTCTGGCAGCAAAATTCCTGGGTGCTTTTAGGTCAAATAGGAATCTGTTTAATAGTGATCATACTGCTCTCGGGGATTTACCCTTCCTTTTATCTTTCAAGATTCAATATCATCAATGTTCTAAAAGATAATTTTTCTGGCGGAAATAAACGGACAGGGCTTCGGAATGTCTTGCTGGTATTTCAATTTGTAGTAACCGCTTTTTTTATTGTGGCAATTCTAGGTGTAAATAAGCAGCTTGATTATATGCAACATGCTGATAAAGGCTTCTCCGAAGACCAGATATTGCGTATTGAAACCACACAGGCAACCCGGGAACAGGGATTTCAGAAAACCAGAGAAGAATTATTAGCTATTCCCGGAGTGAGCAATGTTGTGAAAACTACCACGGTTCCAGGAGATAAAATTGCAGATTCCTCTACCTACAATTTTCAATTTAGAGGAGAAGAAGTACGCATGGGATCGGTGAAAGTGAGTACTGAATATTTCGAAGCTTTAGAAGTGCCTTTGATAAACGGCAGGTATTTTAATGATAGTTATGCCGACCAAAATACACGCAGTGCAGTTATTAATGAAACTGCTGCAAGAAAATTGGGGGTAGGGAATCCTCTGGGAAAAACGATCTCATTTGGCGGATGCGATGAAGGTGATGTGAAAATAGTGGGGATCGTTAAAGACATTAATGTGCACGGATTTGAATCTGCAATTAAGCCAATGGTGTACACTATCGAAAATAAAGCCTGTATGTATCAATCTGGCGGAGCGATTTTACTGAAATTAAATTCAGATAAAGTACAGGCTACGGTTGCTGCTATTTCCACCAAATGGAAATCTATAGAACCACAATTTCCTATTCGCTATACTTTCCTTGACAGCAATTTTCAGCAATTATTTATCTCTTATTTCAGACTTCAAAAAATCCTGAATTTCTTCGGGATTATTGCGATCCTTATTTCTGTGATGGGGTTATTTGCCCTTACTGCTTTTACGATTAAACAAAGGGATAAAGAAATTGGCATTCGGAAAGTTCTAGGCGCTAAGGTCTCAAGTATAGTGGCTCTTATAACCAAAGATTTTATGATGCTACTAATACTGGCCATCCTTATTGCTATTCCTCTAGGTTGGTACGCAATGGATAAATGGCTTGAGAATTTTGCCTATAAAACCGAGCTCAGCCTGTGGATTTTTATAGTGGCAGCAGGCTCTATTTTTGGAATTGCGGTCTTAACGGTAAGTTTGAAAACCATAAAAACCGCAATGAAAAACCCGGTAAAAAGTTTAAGAACTGAATAATCATCAACACTATTCATCATGATTAAAAACTATTTAAAAACTGGTTGGAGAAATATCCAAAAGAACAGAGGCACATCCATGGTCAATATAGTTGGCCTTGCACTGGGAATAGCATCGGTGATCATGATTATACTATATGTTTCTGATGAATTAAGCTTTGACCAGTACAATGAAAAAGCTGACAGGATTGTTAGGGTTGTTTTTAATGCCAATGTCAACGGTGAAGAGATGAAAGAAGCAGTAGTGATGGCCCCGGTGGCACAAACACTGAAAAATGATCTTCCGGAAGTAGTTGATGCTACGCGTCTTGCAAAATCTTATAATAACAGGCTGGAGTATAACGGATCTTACTACGGGCAAAGCAGTTTAGGTTATATAGATCCTAACTTTTTTGATGTTTTCACACTTCCTATCACTAACGGAAAAAAAGACAACCCTCTAAATAAGCCGAATTCCGTAGTTGTATCTGAAACCCTGGCGGAAAACATCTTTGGAAATGCAGATCCTATCGGAAAAACAATTACCGTCACTAACAGAGAGGAACAACTAACTGTCTCTGCGGTCATGCAGGATATTCCAGATAATTCGCATTTTCATTTTGATCTGCTTGTTTCTACATTGGGATATGCCCAAGCCAAAAAAACCAGCTGGATGGAATCTGATTTTTTTACCTATCTGGTTCTCAAGGAAGGAGTCGCTATTAGTGAAGTTGAAGCCAAGCTTCCCGCGATCAATAAGAAATATATGGGTCCGCAAATGATGGATGCCATCGGGATGTCTTATGACGAATTTCAGAAAGACAATAGCATTGGACTTTTTCTCCAGCCATTAACAGATATACATTTACATTCAGATTTTTCTGATTCCACCACGTTGGAACAAGGCGGGGATATCAAGTACATCTACATTTTTAGCGCTATTGCCCTTTTTATGCTAGTGATTGCTTGTATCAATTTTATGAATCTAGCTACCGCTTCAGCTTCTAAAAGATCTAAAGAAGTTGGAATACGAAAAATACTTGGTTCTAATAAAAATCAATTGATTTATCAGTTTCTGGCAGAAGCTTTTATTTCCACCTTGGTCGCCACTATGCTGGCTATTGCTTTTTTCGCGTTTACGCTTCCATTTTTCAATCAGCTGGCGGGTAAAGCTATAGAATTCAACTCTCTTCTAAAACCTGTTTACTTGTTATTTCTTTTCGGATTGATCCTACTTATCACTCTTCTGGCGGGAAGTTATCCGGCATTCTACCTTTCCTCGTTTAATCCGTTAAATGCCCTAAAAGCTAAGTTTTCAGGAAATGGCCAACGTTCCGGCATACGCAGTGGCCTGGTAATCTTCCAGTTTGTGATTTCCGCAGGACTAATAGTAGCGACTTTGGTGGTTAGAGAACAGATGAATTATATTCAGAATAAGGACCTGGGATATGAAAAAGATCAGCTACTTGTAGTTCGAAATACCTACCTCCTGGAAAACAACGAAGATAATTTCATACAGGAAATTGAAAATAATCCGCGAGTAGCCAGTGTTACGCATTCTGCATTTGTTCCAACCGGTGAAAGTGATAACGAGGTTGGCGGAATTTTCCAGAATAGTGAATTTCTTCGCCGCATGTATTTTTATAATATAGACGAGAACTACATTCCAACCATGGGGATGGAATTGTTGCATGGTCGAAATTTTTCTGATGATTTTGGAAATGAAAATAATAAGGTAATCATCAATGAAATAGCCGCAGAGATCCTTGGGTTCGGGAAAGATGCCGTGGGAAAAACGTTTCAACGGGACACTGATGAAGGTCTTCGAGACATCACGGTTATTGGGGTGATTAAAAATTTCAACTGGAAATCTCTCCACCAGGAAATAGAACCGCTTATTTTGAAAAAGAATCCTTACGGCGGAATTATTATTAGGTCTAAGACAGCAAATATGTCCGGGATTATTGAGAACCTGGATACTGCATGGAATCAATTCAATCCCAAAGAAGCACTGGACTACAGTGTACTGGATGATGCTTATAACTATACCTATGTCAAAGAACGTAAAATGGGAACCCTTCTTAGCCTTTTTGCAGTTCTAACCATTATTGTGGCCTGTTTAGGCTTATTCGGACTCGTGACGTTTACAGCAGAACAACGATTTAAAGAAATAGGAATAAGGAAAGTACTGGGTTCTTCAGCAACACAAATTGTAGCCTTGCTATCTAAAGATTTTATAAAACTGGTGGGTATTTCATTTGTCATCGCTTTTCCCCTTAGTTATTACCTGATGAATAAGTGGTTACAGGATTTCGCTTACCGAATAGACATTCAATGGGAGTTATTCCTGCTGGCAGCATTGATCACTATGGGAATCGCTTTTTTAACCATCGGAATTAAAAGTTTTAAAGCTGCCAGTGCCAATCCAATAAAAAGTTTGAAAACCGAATAAAAATAACAACTATGAAAAAATCAATCTTAACTCAGAACAAAATGCTCATCCCAATAATTCTAGCCCTTTTAAATTTCGGTCTATCTAATGCTCAATCTGAAACTGTGGAAGTTTCCAGTTTTTCAGAAGTCACTATAAGTCCATATATAAAAGTGGATTTCAAACAAGCTGATACCGAATCGGTAATTATTCAGAATACAAAAGTAGAACGCGAAAAGATCAATATTGAGGTAGATGGTAAAGAACTTCATATTTACCTGGAAGACGCAAAGATCGTTGCCAAAGAAGAGGAAGTGAAGATAAACGGTCGTGAAATGGATCGTTCTATTTATAATGGTACGGAGGTTCACATCACCGTCTATTATAAAAAACTGGAAGCTGCGGAAATTCGTAGTGAAGAAGTGATCAATTTTGAAGATGCCATCAGCGTAGAAGATTTTGACCTTGATATTTACGGCTCTCCAAAAGTATATTTTGAAAGTATTACTGCAGATGATTTTAAAGTAGCCATTTATGGAGAAAGTTACCTGGAAGTAAAAGCTGGTAATGTTGATTTTCAGCGCTATCGATGCTACGGAAAAAGCGAAGTAAATGCAATTGATCTTCCATCTTCCGAAACCAAAATCGCAGCGTATGGCAACAATCATATTGTGGTAAATGTTTCTGAGAAACTGAAGGTTTCAGCTTTCGGAGAAGCCCGAATTCAGTACAAAGGCGATGCGAAAGTGAATAACGGACTCAAAATAGGAGAAACCGTGGTTCAGAAAATCGATTAAATCTTTTATAAAATCATCTATGCTTAAAAATTTCATCAAAATATCCTGGCGAAGAATCAAAGCCGATAAAACATTCTCTTTCATCAATATTCTTGGTCTTTCGATTGGATTAACCATAACCATCTTACTGTTCCTGTTCGTATTGCAGGAGCGAAGTTTTGATACGATGTATGCCCAAAAAGACCGGATCTACCGGGTGATCTTTAATACCTCGCAGGAGCGAGATAATGAAGTTTGGGCAACAGTGCCCGCTGCACTAAAGCCCTCTGCTGCTAATGAAATTCCGGAAATACAGAAATCTGCCAGATTATGGGATCATGATTTCGGAAAAACCGCGTCTATTGAAGCCAACAATCAGCAATTCACCGAGCAAAAATTATATTATGCAGATGCGGAGTTCCTGGATATTTTTCAACCTGAATTTATCTACGGAAATTCAAAAAGTGCATTGGTAAGACCTAATACCATTGTTATTTCTAAATCTACCGCTGAAAAGTATTTTGGAAATACGAATCCCCTTGGCCAGACGATTGGTATAGACAATAAGAAAAACATGGAGATCACCGGGGTCTATATGGACTTTCCGGAAAATTCCAGCCTGGATGGTAATATGATCGCTTCGTTTAATTCTGTAGGTTTTTATAATGATCCTACCTGGGGAAATGCCAGTTTTGAAACTTATTTTCTACTGAACGACCAAGCAAACCGTACAGAGGTTACCAAAAAAATGCAACAACTTGTTGATGCTAATGTGGAAAAAGAACACCAATGGTATACCTTATCGCTGCAACCATTAGAGAAAATGCACCTCTACTCTGCAAATATTAAAAGTGCTTTCTCCTCAAAAACGGGAAGTATTGAGGAAGTTCGAAATTTCAGCTTACTGGCTATTTTAATTTTATTGATCGCCTGTATTAATTATATGAATCTTGCCACGGCGAGATCACAAAAAAGTACTAAAGACGTAGGGATCAATAAAACGCTTGGTGCATCCAGCAAAATATTGATCTTACGATTCTTTACAGAGACAGGTTTTGTCACTCTGCTGTCTATATTTCTTGCTTTGATTTTTACTGTTTTGGCGATTCCTTTTTTTGAAAGTATCGTTGGCGTAGATCTTTCCACTAAATTTCTATGGTCTCCTGAATTTGTCATCGCCCTCATCGCAATCTGGTTGATCACCACGCTCATCGCGGGATCGTTCCCTGCATTTCACCTTTCTAAATTTTCCCCGATGGAAGTGATCAGGTCTGGCACCAATAAAAATAGTTTTACAGCGGTCCTAAGAAAAGGACTCGTGGTGGTTCAATTTTCCGCCTCTGTGATATTGATCATCAGTGCGATAGTGATTTATAATCAGCTGGAGTTTATGAGGAATAAAAATCTTGGATACAATCCTGATAATACCGTGGCGATCTCAATCGCTGCTGTAAATTCTGAAAATGAAAAGCAAACCCTACTTGATGAATTTGAAAGTCTGCCTGAAGTTTCGTCTACGACTATGGCCCAGGGATTTCCGGGAATCAGCGTTAGCGGCCGGGCGCTTTATAGAAATATGAATTCAGACGAAGCGATGTCTCTGCAAACTAATCGTACCACGGGTGGAATTGTGGAAACACTTCAACTGGAACTTCTAGCTGGAAAAGATTTACCGGCAACTAAACAGGAAGGCGATTCAATAGTAGATGTCGTACTCAATAAGAAAGCGGTGGAATTCCTTGGAATAGAACCACAAGAAGCCATTGGTAAGAATCTAATTGCCCAACTGGGGCCTAATGCCTACGTTATTGGGGTAGTAGATGATTTCAATTTTTCATCCTTGCGTTCTCCAATTGGTGGTTATGCTTTTAATAATGGTCTTGAGCCCCTTCAGTATATGCTGGTTCGGTTTGAAAGTGAAGAACTGCCGTCCACGCTGGACAAATTCCAAAGTAAATTTGCGGAAGTGGTACCATCTTCTGCATTTGATTATACGTTTCTGGATAAGAATGTAGAACAGATGTATGCCAGGGATCGTCGCACGGCGACCGTTGCACTCATCTTTGCCGGACTTGCAATTTTTGTAGCCTGCCTGGGACTTTTTGGACTTGCCGCATTTATGGCGGAACAACGTACTAAGGAAATTGGAATTCGAAAAATATTAGGTGCCAGCGTTACTGGTATTATTGGACTGCTTTCCAAAGATTTCGTGAAACTAGTATTCATTGCACTCATTATCGCTTTTCCGCTGGCATATTGGCTTGCGTATAAATGGCTTCAGGAATTTGTGTACCGCATCGAGATTAACTGGCAAATCTTTCTGTATGCCGGGCTGGTCGCACTGCTCATAGCAATTACAACGGTAAGTTTCCAGGCCCTCAAAGCAGCGATCTCTAATCCTGTTAATTCTTTAAAAAACAATTAAAAAATATACTAATGCTAAAGTTAAAACACATTTATAAATGGGTGAAATCTGGTGGAAAAAGAATTTTTCTACTGAACGATCTAAGTCTGAATGTCGAACAGGGAGAATTTCTCTCTATCATGGGACCTTCAGGTTCTGGTAAATCTACTTTGCTGAATATCATTGCTATGCTGGATGAATTCCAGGAAGGTGAATATTATTTCGAAGACGAAGCGATCCATCAGCTTAAACCAAAAAAAAGAACAGAGATCTTCAACGAGAATATCGGGTTTATTTTCCAGGCGTATCATTTGCTGGACGATCTAACTGTATATGAAAATATTGAAACTCCCCTACTCTATAAAAATGTAAAGAGCACAGAAAGAAAAGCGTTGGTAGCCGATATGCTGGATCGCTTCAACATTGTTGGGAAAAAAGATCTTTTTCCGCATCAATTAAGTGGCGGGCAGCAGCAACTTGTAGGTATTGCTCGCGCCCTAATCATCAAACCTAAATTAATTCTTGCCGACGAACCTACCGGAAATCTCAATTCCAAACAAAGTGACGAAATTATGCAGCTTTTTATCGACCTGAATAAAGAAGGAGTAACCATCATCCAGGCAACTCATTCTGAAAGTAATGCTCGATACGGTTCGCGAACTATTCATCTCTTAGACGGCAGCGCCACGAAACTATAAAACCACTATTTTGAAAAAATTCATCATTCTATTTCTTATCATCACCAACGTATTAGCTGCACAGGATTCTTCAGAAACCAAATTATCCCTGGAAGAATGTATTAACCTGGCCATCGATTATAACATCAATTTCAAAAGATCCAATTTGCGGTCTGAAACCGAAAAACTCAATTTTCGTGCAACGAAGTCCCAGGTGCTACCAACTATTAACGGAAGTTACAATTATGCTTTAAATAAAGGGCGGAGTATAGATCCTTACACGAACGATGTGATTGACCAGCAGTTTAGTTTTAGTAATGCCGGTTTGCGGTTAAATGCCCGGATTTTTAATGGTTTTGAACTAAGAAACAGTATTCAACGGGATCGTTATAATATGAAGGCCGCTGAAGCCGAAAAAGAATCCGATAAGCAACAATTGATTCTTGACGTTACCCTAGCATATTTTCAGATTCTTAATAACCGTGATCTAGTGGAACTGGCTAAACTAAGACTTGAAAGTACAAAACAGCAAACTGATCGTGTTCAAACGCTGAATGAACAGGGCGAAGGTAATCCGGCAGATTATACAGACATACAGGGACAGATAAGTAATGACATGTCTGCCGTTATCGCAGCTGAGAATCAGTTAAAACAATCGAAACTGGAACTTGCACAATTGCTCAATACCGATGCTGAAATTAGCATTGAAAATTTGCAGGTATTACCTCCGATTACAGCATACGATCTTACTGCGGAAGAAGTTTATTCAGAATCCTTGGACAACCTGCAGGTTTTTAGAACAAGACGATTGCGACTGGATGCAGCGGCAGAAGACGTTGCCGTAGCAAGATCCCTGTATTTGCCTGAAGTTTCCCTGTTTGCACAGTTAAATACTAATTATTCCAGCCTGGCCAGCCTGCTCAATGAAACCGGTACACAGATAGTTGAAACCGGTCAATTTATAAACGTGGATGGAATTAATTACGCGGTACAATCAAACGAAAGCCAGTTTTCGCAACAGGATATTCCATATATCGATCAATTAAATAACAACCTCAGTTCGGTTGCGGGAGTAAGTATTAATATTCCCGTTTTCAACGGTTTTAGGGCTAAAAGAGAGGTGTCTCTAAAAAAGATTCAACTTAAAGATACGGAGCTAGAGCTGGAAGACATTAAAAATCAATATGAGCAGGCCATTAAGCAAGCCTATAATGCCATGCAGGCAGCATATGATAACTACTTCGTTTTACAAGAACAGGTCGCGTCTTATGAAGAATCTTATCGCGTAAATGAAATCCGTTTTCAGAATGGAGTCTCCAATCTTGTGGAATATATCATTAGCAAAAACAACCTCGATCGCTCAAGGATTAAGCTGGCGAATACCAAGTATGAGTTTTTAATCCGGGTTAAAATTCTGGATTATTATCGAGGTGCCAATTTTTCCAGTTAATTGTTCTATTCCTTATCCCCTACTCATTTTAGTAGCTATTTTCTTTTAATTGAGTAGATATCATAAATGCGCCCTATGCTGTTTTTACTTTACGTTTAATTTTCCATACACTATAAAAACAGCACAGGTTCCATGCTCAAGGTTAGTTACGGTAGAGATGGGGCCTTAAACTCACCTATGTACATTAATTAAAATTTCCTGCTTGCTGCAGCTATTAAATTATAATTGATTATTAAAAAATTCAATTTTCTAAAATCATCCTATAACTTGATAACATCAATAATAGCAACCAGCGATGAAAGATCCTCTGGATTCTTTACAGGTATTATCTCGAATTCTCCGGTTTGATAGTCATACTTAAAAAGGCCATGACCTTCCCTTGCAATTAACGCAATTAACTCCTTCGAATCATAGTTAACATATGTCTTATTCGCGAAATGTAGCGCGGAGATTCGAGGTACAGCATCTATTAAAATTAACTCTTCCATGGTAATATCATAGATATATGGTTTTACCGCACCCGCATAACCTGTATTAAGCTGAGGAGCAAAACCAAGTAATTTACTAGTATTTGGTATAGCAGCCAGATTTACGAGACCTGTCTCTATACTGTCCTGGGATAAAACCTTGATGGTTTTATTGGAAAGATCAACTTCCAAAAGATCCGCATCGCTTATTCGGGAATTCTTCGATGCGCTAACATATATTTTCTGATCGATCAATTGGGAGGAGAATACATTTTGATAACCCAGTGTATTTAAATCTAGATTTTCTAAAACCTGTATCTCATACGTATCAGGATCTATTCTGGCAATTTTTACAGGCTTATCTGTTGAAGGACTATCAAATTCATGTCTAATGATCCCTATCAGACTATTTTGAGTTTCATCCCAATCCAAGGACATAAAGCCGGGAATATTTCCGAACTCTTCCGGAAATTTCAATTCTACCATTTCACTATTTCCGGTCTCTCGATTACGGATAAATAATCTTGATTGTGGTGGGTCAAACCAGGGTTCGTAGATATAAGTATTTTCCGAAGAAGAGGTTACCGTATTGAATATACTATTAAACTCCAAGTTCGGAATACTTCCTGCCGGTTCCACTACTCCACTTTGATCTCCAATAGTAAATAGTTTCCCATCATTTCTTAGAGCAATATATTGAAACTTATCCTCTATTACCTGTTCTTCAGGTTGCTGTGTTTCTTCATTGGGTTCCGAATCTTTAGAACAGGACACAAGGATTAAACTAAGGATAAGTAAAAGGTGAAATCTTGAAAATTTTAACATGTTCAGCGTTAGGTTTTAAAGTGGTGAAAATAGTAAATTTTCATTCTGATTATCTAACCATGCATAAAAAGATTAAACTTACCAGAAAAGAGCTATTTTCCGCGGTATGGGAGCATCCACGAACCTATTTCACTGAAAAATATATGGTTTCGTATGCCAGTTTTAAAAGGATATGTGAGCGAAATGAAATAGCATTACCTCCTAACGGTTATTGGTCGAAAAAGAAATACGGAAAGGAGGTTGAAAAGCCACGGCTTAATTCCATAGATAATGAAACAAACATTGAGCTATACCTCCGACCGGAAGGTGATCATAGGGATTTTGGAGATCTCACTGAAATGGATCAAAAAATTTTGGAAATAGAAGCTGATTCCCGAACAAATTTCTCCATTCCAGAAAAACTGTCAAACATGTTAGATCCAGTTTTAATACACACCAAAAAATGGTATAATAAAGATGTTAAAGTCCCAGAGGATCTTGATTACTATGCAAGATATTATCCAGGACCAATTCGCTGCTATATTTCTAAAAAACAATTGAGCAGAGCTTTATTATTATTTAATGTATTACTGAAAAACCTCAATGCCAGGGGTCATGAATTGACCTTCGGAAGGTATAATTCTTTCGTAAAATTATACGGAATTGAAATAGAGATCAGTATTTCGGAAAAGAATAAAAGAATCAAAATTCCTGGCAAATATGGTGAAGAATATAAATCGGAACCTACCGGTATGCTAGCCATAAATACCGGTGAATATTATTATAGTAAAACCTGGAACGATGCTAAAACCATCAAACTTGAAAATAAATTATCTGCAATAATAGCATGGTTGGAGATTGAAGCTGAAGCAGAAAGACAACGGGAAATTGAAAGTAAGAAACGAGAGGAGGAGGAAAAGGAGAAAGAACGTTTAGAAAAAGAAAGACAGATATTAATTGATAATGAGATTAGCCTATTACAAGATCTAAGACAGAAATCAGAGCTATGGCATGAGGCAAATAAGTTAAGAAAATTTCTTTATGAATATGAAGCTCAATTAGAAAAAGACAATCAGCTAACCAAAGAGAACATAGAATTATTGCACTTTGGATTTCAAAAAGTCGATTTGCTGGATCCTCTTATTCAGACCCATGATGACCTGTTTTCAGATATTGATCCATTCAAGCTTCTCAAATTATGGAAGTGATTATTTGAGTATACCTATTTAGACCTATCACTAGTTTTATTCTAGCTCTATTGCCAAAAGTTTTTACGTGAAAAACGTTCTCAACCCGCAGGAAGAAGCAGATCTTCATGCAAATAATTTTTCAAAGACCTTCGGTATATTACTTATTCCAGATTTTAGTTGAATTCCCCAAAGACGATGTCTTCCGAAGCTAATTGAACTGCTAAACTTATTTTGTCCATTTCTAACTTCTCCAAAATACTTTTGATATCCTCCTGAATTACATTCAAGGCTTGTTCTCGCTGGATACCTTCATTAAAACTGGATACCCAAGTATCTCTTACCTCGCTAATTTTTGACCACTCTTTCTTGATCATTTCCTGTTCAAAAAATTCTTTTGTTTCGGCTGAGTTATTTTTTAAATCCAAAGATATTAAGGCATTTAATCCCACGATGTAGTTTTTTATGAGTTTTTTCAAATATACATGATTCTCTTTCTACCTACTTTCAAATTAGAAAACCTAACAGAATTTCCATATACTATGACCAAAAAAATAAGAGTAGCCCACGCGTTGTATATGCTCTACGCATTTAGTGAGTGTCTTTGACCTCACCTTACGGGTGTACAAGCACCCTCATAACCAAAACTTTAATCTATAATAAGTTCCACCCCGGCCTTTTCAGCCTTGTATTTTATTTTTGTCATCAGCTCATAATAACTCCAGTTTCTAAATACGAATTCTTCTTCTTTGGCTATCCCGATCTTGTCTTCCTGATTTAATAAAATGAGTGTTCCAGCCTGATGTTTAATACAAAAGTCAATAAGCCTTTTTGTATATACGTGAATACGCTGATGCACATAGTTTTTTTCCATATTCTGAAATTTATCTACAGCCTTTGTTTTTCTTTTAATGCCTTGGCCAGACCTGGAATAGGTAGCTCCAACCTGTGCTCTTTTCCTTGCTGCCTGGATGGCCAGCCTTCTGTATAAAAATTCTTCCCGGGTGCCTATGCTTAGCTTTGCTTTTCCCGATTTTACCACGATAGGATATTCAAGTGACAGCGAAGCTTCTGCAATCACCTCCGGTTTAAGTCTATGTTTTTCTTTTTCAATTTCGAATACCGGAAGCCAAAAGATCTTGCCCTCTTTCAGTTTAATATGGGACATGCAGAGTTTGGTTTCTCCTTGTATGACGTGCTGCAGTAACTTCCGTTTATCGGTAAAGTCCTTTCCTAAATAGGTGCGAAAAGGAATTTGATACAGGCTGAAACAAAATGCTTTTTTCTCTGCATTAAAATGTAATCCGCTAATCAACTCCATATCAAATGGAAAAGCCATATCTCTCCGGAAGTTCTGCAGGGAACGTTCACCACTCCAGTACTGCGGTAAGTTCTTTTTAAAAGTAGAAATAAGAAATTGGTTTAAGTTCGATAATATGTTGGTGGGGATTTCTCCTTTGAAACGATTGGAGATAAGCCGGTAGGTGGTATTTGTTCGGGAGCGATTTAAGATCCCGTAAGCATCTTTATTTTCATCGGCTAATTTATACTTAACGCCTTCAGATAAATAAAAGAATTCTTTGATCATTTCCTGGGTATACAAATGGGTCATGATAAGGTTTGCTGCTCTAAAACATCGGTTCTGCCACTGGTACAATTTATCCAGGGCTTCCTTTCGTTCTTCTTTGGTGGGAAGATCAACTAATAGCTGGATTTTCCGGGTGAGTTTCATGGTAGACTTTTCCATATTATGCCGATTCTAATTGCTGTTCATGTTTCTCCTGCATCAGTTTATAGGCTGTTATAAATTCCTGGTGGACTTCCTTTTGAGAAAGGTTCAGTTCCATAGCAATGGAAGCAAATGAATACTTCTTTTCACAGCGTAGCTGCAATACCTTTTCCTGCTCCTCGGTCAATTTCTTCGGAAGCTTTATTTCAAGAATAGGTTCTGGCTTCGTTTGAAGCCTGCCTTCCTGGGTGATGATCGTTTTAATATCATGGATCGCCTTTTTCACCTCGTTGCTAGTCTCGGTAACACTGGTGCCTTTAAGCTGCGCAATCGCTTTATACTGAAAGCCGTATTTTAAACAGAGCTCGATCAGTCGGCTTCTTTCTGGATCTATTAAAGGCAGCACCCTTTTAATACTATCCAATGCTTGTTGATCCTGCTCGTGATCCTGGAGGCTCTCAGCGTCTTTTAAAGGATCATAGCCCAGCATATAATCCTGATAGTTCTCATAAGTCTCTAAAGAATTTACTTTTCTGAAAAACTTATTTTTAGGCCGGGTATAGTAGGTGATGCATTCTCTTTTCATCACCATACGTAAGAAGAAGAATAGATGTTTTTCTGATTCGATCTTATCTCTGTTCGCCCATAGCTTTAAAAAGGTATCCTGCACTAAAGATTCCACCACGAAATCATCGCTAATGATTCTTTTTCCAAGCCAGAAAACCATATGGCTGTACCTGGCATGAACTTTTTCCAAGGCAGAAGAATCGCCTTCTTTTAATAGTTCATAATTATTTTCCCGCATAATAGAACTCATTTAAATTGATAGATGTTCGTAAAATTTGAAACTGACAGGGGTTTTCTACCTGCAATTACAGCATAATGTAGGGAATGAAGCTGCGGCTATTAAGACAAATCCAAAAATGGAGCTATCTAAACAACCATGCGAGTTCTAAAATTTTTAAAAGAAGAAAGCTTTGAAAAAGCGTTGAGAAGAAGAGCCTCTTTCAACAAGTAAAAAGGCGTGGATACTCAACTTATCGGATTGGGGTACTGGTATACCTAACACACAATAAGCAAGCCCACGCCCGGGTCGTGAGCATTATGCTTATCCTCTCGTGTGTTTAAAAATTACCAGTTTTCAATCCGAGATTCAAAGCGAAATGCTTCTAATATTTTACTTTAAGAAGTTTCGCAAATATATTAATATGAAGTAAATATAATAATTATTTTTAAAAAGTGTCAAACTTGACAATTTTTTTTGATTGTTTGAAGTGATATTGTGCTTGTGAAAGACTGGCGCCAAGAATATCGAAAAAAATTTAGTGAGCATTTAAGAAAACTGATTGATGAAAGCGATCGAGATATTGCTACTATTGCGTCAATTGGCAATATTGAAAATAAAGCTATTTATAGAGTTCTGGCCGATGAAAATGAACCAAAAATCACCACACTCTTACCTATAGCAAAGGGTTTAGGTATTCATCCAATGGAATTATATAATTTTAGTTTTTCTCTGCAGGAATTAGAAAAATAAGTTTTCAATTACTTATTAAATATTACAATTTCTCGTAATCCAGATCCAATTCAATTATAGAAATCAGACAAACCTTTCTTTATCCCTTAGATATTTTAGGTTAAAGAGTTATATTGCTTTGGATATAAAGTGTTAGGTGCAATACTTCAACAAAATTATGGCAATAAAAGAAATTACTGAAGATCAATTTAATTCATACCCTAGTAGAAAAAATGCAATGTCAACTTTCGTTGCAAAAGAAAAGCAATGGTTTGCAGATGATGAAAATAATTTATTAGGCACAATTCTATTAGACAATTTTGATAAGGATTGGAGCTATGTTATTATGGCAAAAGAAAGTGACGGAAATTACGGGTTTATAGATGCTAAAGTCTCATTAGAAACAAAAGAAATTTCAAGTCGCGAACTTAAAAATAGGATGAAAAATTTAGCTCAACAAGGAAAAATTGAGGAAAGCCTATTTGAGGATAAAGTTTCAGGAAATAGCGAAGAATCCAAACTGATAATAACGGATATTAATTTGGAAGTGAAACGATATTTCAAGAAGTACCCTGATAAATTATATAATATAGATCCCAGAAAATTCGAAGAATTAATCGCTAGTATTTTGGAAGATTTTGGATTTGACATTGAACTCACAAAAGCTACACGAGATGGAGGAAGAGATATAATTGCTAATATTAAAAATGAAGTATCAAATTATCTAACTTATGTAGAATGCAAAAGATATGCTCCAGACAATAAGATTGATGTTAAAATAATAAGACAAGTTTCTGGTGTGCATAATTTCCATAGGCCATCTAAGAGTCTTATAGTTACTACTAGCACATTTACACCAGATGCAATTAAAGAAGCCTCAATTTTAAAAGATCAAATCGATTTAAAAGATTACAACCATTTAAAAGAATGGCTCAGCAGGTATTAAGAATACCGTATTGCACCTAACAGCGGTTCATCTCAAATTCCGGGTGTCTGAAGAAAAAGTGTAATTTTAATAACCAAGAAAAAACAACGGTAAGCCGACAAGTCCGAGTCCCTACTCCCGTAACTTGTGATAATCGCAAATCGTTAGATACAATCAAAAAATAAATAAAATTATTAGTGAATATAAATGATCCAATTTTCTTTGATAGTAGACAAGAATATCTTGAACACATTAATGAGGAGATAAATTTAATTCGTTCCGATAGATCTGGGTTTATCGACTTATCATCACTCCAACTTAAAGAAATTCCTGAAATTTTGAAAGAAGTCGAAGATAAATTTTGGTTGGATTTGAGTGATAACTTACTATCCGATATACCTGATTGGTTTTACGATTTAGACAATATCCTTTTTTTAAACTTAAGCTTAAATAATTTTTCTCAACTTCCCATTAGACTCCTTAAAATGGATTCTATTATAAAAATAGACTTTAGTTTTAACGATCTAGGAAAATTAAAAACTTTTGAATGTGATAAATCACATTTGGAAATACTAGTGTTAGACAATTGTCATTTGAAAAAATTTCCAAAGTTTATTAAAGGATTAAAGAATTTAGTTAACCTGTCTGTTAAAAATAATTTCTTAAGAAAAATTCCTGATTGGGTTAATGAATTGACCAAGATCAAAACTTTAAATTGTGAGAACAATTATCTAAGGAATCTTCCCGTAATTGAAAATCTAAATGAACTTGAATGCCTCAATCTCAAAAGAAATAAAATTTCGAAAATAACCAATGATCTAACAATTTGTCAAAACTTAGAACAGTTAGGACTTAGCTCTAATAAAATAGGGGAATATCCAAAGGCATTAAAAAATTTAAGTAAACTCAGAAGATTAGAATTAGAGAATAATAATCTAAAAATAATACCTGCATTTGTAAAACACTTAAAGAATTTAGAAGTTTTGAATATCAGCAATAATGCAATTTCAACTCTTAATCCTTTAAGTGATCTTGATAGTTTAATAAATTTGGACTTCTCATCTTGTAAGGTTGTTTCATTAGAGCCAATCTTACATATGCTTAACAAAGGAATACAGATAAATGAAAAACCTTCGTCCGGAAATCCATTTTTTGGTTCAGTAAATCTCAAGAACAATAATTTAGAATATCCACCAATAGAAATTATTAAACAAGGAAATTCATCGATTAAGAGGTACTTTAAAAGACTTAATAATACCAAGAAAAAATCAATTCTTAATGAAGCGAAAGTATTAATTGTCGGTAGAACAGGGGCAGGTAAAACATCGTTGCGGTATAAACTAAAAGATGAAAAATCAAAACTTCCCAAACCTGATGAAAGTACTCAAGGAATTGATGTCGAAGCTTTATCGTTGAAGTTAAACAATAGAAGTTCTATAAAACTTAATATTTGGGACTTCGAAGGACAAAGTATAGCTTATCAAACTCATCAATTTTTTCTAAGTAAAAGATCTTTATACCTTTTTGTTGTTGATACTAGAACTGAAAAGATAGATACTGACTACTGGTTACAAATTGTAGAAATACTTGGAGATAAAAGTCCTCTTATCTTATTCAATAATGAAAAACAAGGGAAAATTGCTCATTTAAATCAAAAGGCCTTAATCGAAAGATTTGGAGTTTTTTTAGATGACAAATTTTATCAAATTGACTTAGGAAAAATTCCAGAAGATAAACCTCAAAGTCAAAAATTTCACACCTTCAAAGATGAAATCATTAATAAAATAAAATCGCTCCCTCTTGTCGGTATTGAACTTGAGAACTCTTGGTTAAAAGTTAGAGACGCCATACAAAAACTTTCAAATTCAAAAAGTGTTATTTCTGTAAATGAGCTTTTCAATATTTGTGATGAATTTGGGATAACTGAGAAACAAGATAAATTAGATCTATCTCAGTTATTTCATGATCTTGGTGTTTTTCTTCATTTTCAAGATCAAAATTCTATTTCGGCATTGAATAAAATTATAATCCTTAAAAAGGAGTGGTCAACAAAAGCTGTCTATAAAATCTTAAAATCCGAATCAATCAAAAAAGATAATGGAAAGTTTAGGCTGAAAGATATTCATAACATTTGTAGTTCGGATGAAAGCATGCACAAAGACTTTGAGGTTGAAATTTTAGAGTTAATGTTGAAATTCAAATTGTGTTACCAAGTAACAAACACTGATTATTTCATTATACCTCAATTGCTAGAGCCAAACAAACCAATTGAAGAAGAGTTCGATTATAATAAAACCACTCAAATCAAGGTCACCTATGATTTTATGCCTAAAGGAGTAATTACGTTATTAATTGTTGAACTTCATTCTTTTATAGCTCAAAATCAAACATCTGTCTGGAGAGATGGATTAGTTATTGAGTATTCTAATTCTGTAGCTGAAATTGAGGAAAGCCAAGGTATACGTGAAATTCTAATAAAATCTAAAGGACCTAAAAGAAATTTGGTAGCATTAAAAGCATTGTTTGCAATAGATACTATTAATAGCCGATATAATTTTAATGAACAATCAAGTGTTAAAACGAAACTACAATGTACTTGTGAAGAGTGCGTGAACGATGAAAATCCATATTTTTTTGATTTACTTTCATTGGAAAAATATAGAGAAAAAGGTGGTAAAGATTTTCCTTGCGGTAAAACGGGTAACGTCGCTTCGATAAGTAAAGTGCTAAGTATATTAGAGAATGGAGAACAAAACAATAATCTAGAACTCGATTTATTTAAAGAACTTAACGAGAAAATTCTGGAAAAAATAACATCAGATTTACTTGAAGTTTCGTCTCGTATTTTAGAACGTAAATTCGTAAAAAGGATTGAAGACCAAATTAATGATGATATCGTTGACTTATTGAGAACAAAGGGATTCAATGTAACTGATCAAACAAGATCAGGAGCTTCCGAGTCTGGGCTTCAATCTGGAGAGTTAGATTTAATGATAAGGAGAGAAAATGGAATACCATTAACTATAATCGAATCCTTAAGATTAAAAAGTTGCGGCTCCAAAAACAAATCAATAGCAACTCATATAAACAAATTATTCACAAAATATGACACGCATGGTCTTCAACGAAACTTTATGTTAGTGTTCGGAGAAGCTCGAAATTTTCAAAGTCTGTACAAAAATTATTTCCAATATATCAAAAAACTGAATTCCAAAATTGGTTTTGACGAAAAGGAATTTCCGGTAAATAAAGTAACTCAAAATTCAAATCTTTCAGAGTCTGCTAATATTAAAATAATCATATCATATCATGTCCATAATGGTGAGACCAGAGAATTAACTCATATAATACTAAACATGAAATAGTGACAGCAACTAACAACGGTTAAAAATAAATAAATTGATCAACGAACCAATACTAAGCCTGATGTGCTCTAATTACTGTTCAAACTAATACAATGGTGACTTATAAATTAAGGTGTCAATCCAACTAAAATTTTAATGAAAAACTTCGGTAAAACAATAAAAATCTTCCTGGTAGATGGAGAGCCAAATGGAAGAATGACCTGCGAATTATCAAATTGGTCTGGTAAAGCATTAAAAATTCCTAGAAAGAAAATTAAAGAGTCATTTGACCGGCCAGAATTAGAAAATACCGGTATCTATATTTTATTTGGAAAATCCGACAAATCTGAAAATAAAGAACTAGCATACATTGGGGAAGCAGAAGGAATTTATAAAAGATTAAACCAACATTTATCGGCGAAAGATTTCTGGAACGAAGCTCTGGTCTTTGTAAGTAAGGACGAAAATCTAAATAAAGCCCACATAAAATATTTGGAGAGTAGACTACACGAAATTGCGATAAAAGTTAATCGCTATGATTTAGATAATAATAATTATCCAACTAAATCAATAATTTCGGAATCAGACCAGGCAGAAATGGAGGAATTTCTAGAAAATATTAAACTTCTAGTAAATGCTTTAGGTTTCAAAATATTTGAAGAATTAAGAAAAGACCAAACATTTGAAGAAGAAATCAAAAGTACTTTTTATATAAATGCCGCTAGAGGAGCAGATGCGAAAGGGCAAATGACCAATGAGGGGTTTATAGTTCTTAGAAATTCAGAAATCGCAACTTCACCGACAATTTCCTTTCCTGAAAAATTGATCAGTTTGAGGCAAAGTTTGATAGATGATGGGATAGTAACTTCAATTGATAATAAACTAATTTTTAAAGAAGATTATTTATTTTCAAGTCCATCTGCGGCTGCGGCAGTGGTGATGGGAAGAAGTGCTAATGGTTTAAAAGAATGGAAATTAAAAGATGGTAGAATATTAAAAGCAGTGGAATCTGACAACTAAACGCAGCACAAACCAACGGTTATCTTAAATGCCTGGTTTCTACTCTCAAAAGAATTTCGTATAATTTTTTTGAAATTACCCTGGCAATTATATTATTCCGCTTCAAATTTTATTAAAACAAAACTTCAAAAAATGAACGCATTTATATCATACAGTCATCAGGATAAAAATTATCTCGATTTATTACATAAACATCTTTCTCAGCTAACTAGGGAAGAATTAATTAATACCTGGACCGATGAAGAAATTAAAGCTGGTAGCAATATAGATCAAGGAGTATCTCAATCGTTACAAAATGCTAAATTATTCCTGGCATTATTGAGTCCCGATTATATTGACTCTGAATATTGCTATGAAAAGGAATTTAAAACAGCATTAAGTAAAGAGGAAAATGGAGAATTAATAATTGTTCCAATTATAGTTGAGCCCTGTGATTGGCTAAACACTCCTTTTAAAAAATTTAAAGCTTTGCCCAAGGATGGAAAACCTGTTTCAGAATGGAAAAATATGAATACCGCATTCTTAAATATTATTCAGGAGTTAAGAGCTTTATTAACTGAGCCCTCTGGTTTAATCCACTTACCAACTAAAGAGAAAAAAGTTTCTTCCACAAACTATAAGATTAAAAAAGATTTTGACTCTATTCAGAAAATGGATTTTCAGGAAGAAACATTTAAAAACATTAAAGAGCATCTCAGAGAAAATATTTCTGAACTCAATTCTCTCGAAAATATCCGTGCGCGAATTACCGAGGACGAAAAAAATAAATTTGAGGCTATACTGGTAAACCGGAATAAAATTAATAATGAATCGGTCCTAACCTTAACCACAGATGCAACATCTGCAATTCCTCGAATAAATTTCAATAAATCAGATTTTACAATTTCATATTCTACTGGAGAAAAACGGTATCATAATCATGGAAATAGTTTTAACCTGGTAGATGATGAATATGATCTTTTTTGGCAGAGATTTTCTATAGAATCCTTTAATAATTCTAATTCAAAAAAGAAATTAACTTATATAGATATGGTAGATGACATATGGATTGAATGGTTGAATAGTGTGGGTATAGAATTTTAGATAAGATTAGACCACCGCAAAAGTGAACCTTTGCTCCTACTCATTCTCATTCAATGTTTTGTATAATCATTCAATCTTATACTACTTTTAAAATTAAAAATGTGACGGCGGTTTGTTAATCACTGCCATTAAACAAAGACCTTTTATAATTGTTTCAATATATTTGGTTGCAAAAATTATTCTAACCAAATCAATCAATGTCAGAAGAACAAAAGAAGCTGCTTCAGAAAAAATTATGGGCTATTGCCAACCTTCTAAGAGGTAAAATGGATGCCGATGATTACCGAAATTATATCTTAGGTTTTATCTTCTTCAAATACCTTTCTGAAAAGCTTCATATCTATGCAGATGAAATCCTCAAACCAGATAATCTTAAATACGAGACCCTTAATGAAAATTCAGAAGAAGGCTTAAAGTATATAGAAGCAGTAAAAAAAGCCTGTATAAAGAATTTAGGCTATTTTCTAAAGCCTTCCGAACTTTTTACAAGCATTGCTCGAAAAGGCTATAATCTTACTGAGATTGAAACTAACGATAATCAGGAAGCAACTCAGTACTTTATTATTGAAGATTTAGAACGTATTCTGAACAATATTGAGCAGAGCACCATGGGAACAGATTCAGAAGATGATTTTGTTCGTTTGTTTGAAGATCTGGATCTTACTTCTTCCAAATTAGGAAAGACCTTAAAAGCCAAAAATGAGATCATTGCAAAGATCCTAACCCATTTAGACCAGATAGACTTCCAATTGGATGATGTGGAAACTGATGTGCTGGGTGATGCTTATGAATATTTAATTGGAAAATTTGCTGAAGGCGCTGGAAAAAAAGCTGGCGAATTCTACACCCCGCAACAAGTTTCAACCATTTTAGCCAAAATAGTAACTTCCAGAAAAAAACGTATAAAATCGGTTTATGATCCAACTTGCGGGTCGGGTTCTTTACTCCTTCGGGTATCACGAGAAGTTGGTAAGGAAAATGTGGGATATTACTATGGACAAGAGCTTAACAGAACGACCTATAACCTTGCCAGAATGAATATGATCCTGCATGATGTTCATTATTCTAAATTTGATATTAAGCAGGAAGATATCCTGGAAGAACCTCAGCATTTAGATATACAGGCAGAAGCAATAGTTGCAAATCCGCCGTTCTCAGCTAAATGGAGTGCAAAACAGGTATTTTCCAGTGATGACCGTTTTAGCCAATATGGGAAATTAGCCCCTAAAAGCAAAGCCGATTTTGCCTTTGTGCAGCATATGATTCATCATTTGGATGAAAGCGGAATCATGGCTTGTGTATTACCTCACGGGGTTTTATTTAGAGGTGCAGCCGAAGGGCATATTAGAAAATATCTGATAGCAGACCGTAATTATATTGATGCCATTATAGGTTTACCGGCTAACATCTTCTTTGGAACGGGTATTCCTACCTGTATTCTGGTAATTAAAAAATGCAGGGAAATAGATGAAGATGTATTATTTATAGATGCCAGTAATGATTTTGAAAAAAGGGGAAAAGACAATGTATTGCTTTCTGAACATATCGAGAAAATAACCGATACCTTCATTAACCGGACTGAATTAGAAAAATACAGCTACAGGGCGAAATTGAAAGAAATAAAGGAGAATGATTACAACCTAAACATTCCCCGTTATGTAGACACTTTTGAAGAAGAAGAACCGGTTGATATTACAGCGATAGCAGCAGAATTAAAATCTTTGGAAAAGGAGATTTCTGAAACGGATAAGACCATTGCGGATTTCTGCAGGGAACTTAATATTGAAACTCCTTTTTAGTTATGGAAAATCTACAAAAACTCGCTCTCCCTTTAAGGTTTCCAGAATTCACCCAAAATCTTAGACAAAGGAACTTAGGAGATATTGCTAAGTTTTTAAAAGGTAAAGGCATTTCAAAAAGCGATATTAAAGAGGATGGAATAAACGAATGTATTCGCTATGGGGAATTATATACCCATTACAAGGAAACCATTTCTAACATTCTCTCAAAAACAAATAAATCAAAGGATGAAAGTGTTTTAAGTCAAAAAAATGATATAATAATTCCATCTTCCGGTGAAACTCAATTAGATATTGCTACGGCTTCATGTGTAATGAAACCAAATGTTATTTTAGGTGGAGATCTAAATATTATCAGATCGAACGAAGATGGTGTTTACTTATCCTACTACCTGAATAGCAGAAAAAAAATAGATATTGCTAAACTATCTCAAGGTAATTCGGTTGTTCATCTCTATGCAAAACAACTCTCAACCCTAAAAATCAATCTTCCAGAATTTTCTGAGCAAAAGAAAATTGCAACCTTCCTTTCTTCTGTAGATGAAAAGATAAATCAACTTCAAAAGAAAAAAGAACTTTTAGACCACTATAAAAAAGGAATGATGCAAAAGATCTTTAAACAGGAAATCAGATTTAAGGGTGAGAACGGGAAGGATTTTCCAAATTGGAAAAAAAGGTATTATTTCAGATTTTGGATCTTTTTATTATGGAAAAAGTGCTCCAAAGTTTTCACTTTCACCCGATGCCCCTACTCCATGTGTACGATACGGAGAACTTTATAGCACCTATAAGGAAATAATAAACGATATTAAATCCTATACTAATATAGATCCAAATAATCTCAGATTTAGCAAAGGTGGAGAAGTACTCGTTCCTCGTGTGGGCGAGGATCCTTTAGATTTTGCTAATTGTAGTTATTTACCATTACCTGATATAGCTATTGGTGAAATGATTTCAGTTTACAACACTAAAGAAAATGGTTTATTTATCACCTATTATTTTAATGCTATGATGAGGAAATCATTTGCAAAAATGGTAGAAGGAGCCAATGTATCTAATCTTTACTATAAATACTTAGAAGATATTGAAATGGAAGTACCATGTAAAGAAGAACAAAATAAGATAGTAAAGTTGCTGTCTTCAATTGATAATAAAATAGAATCGATTAAGATAGAAATTGAGCAAACAATAATGTTTAAAAAAGGGCTTTTACAGCAGATGTTTGTGTAATGAATTTTTCAAATAAAGAAATAGCAGTCTTCGTTGACAATTTTGAAAAGGATCTTTTTAGCTCTAAGCGTATTGAATTTAATTTTGATAAAAAATGGTCTTCTAATTTTCCTAGTGAAGCAGGAATTTATGCCATTTACGACCAGGATAATTTGGTATATGTCGGTGAAACCGCAAATCTTAAAGAGCGAATGAAGGAGGTTAAGAGAACCTATAATCATAGCTTCAGAAAGAAATTAGGAAAATTTCTGGTGGAAGGATCAAAGATTGTTAAAGGTAAGTTTGGAGAGAAATTGGAATTGAGGCTGAATGATTATTATTTGGAACGAATCAATTTCAGATATAAAGAGATAAACTTTGGAAGACTTGAAGTTGAATCATATTTAATCCATAGACATTGCGACAATGGTCTTCTAAACTCACCTGGAAAGAGAAACCGAATTGATTAATTTAGCACGCCAAATATGACCACTCAACCGGAACAAGTTCTCGAAAATAATCTTATCTCCCAATTAACCAGTTTAGGACACGAGCCGGTTGTTATAAGAACAGAAAAGGATCTTTTGGAAAACTTCAAAGCTCAACTTGGAAAACACAACCAAACCTTTTTTTCAGATACAGAATTTGAGAAGATCATTATTCACCTCAGCAAAGGAAATATCTATGATAAAGCCGTTACTCTAAGAGATAAGTTTGAACTTATAAAGGATAACGGAGATAAAGAGTATATCGAATTTATCAATCAGGATTTCTGGTGTCAGAATCAATTCCAGGTTACTAACCAGATCACCATTAACGGGAAACGGGAAAATCGTTATGATGTAACCCTGCTTATCAATGGTTTGCCCTTGGTCCAGATCGAACTAAAAAGACGGGGAATCGAATTAAAAAAAGCTTTCAACCAGATACTACGCTATCAGAAAGATTCATTCGCAGCTAATCACGCCCTTTTCCAGTACGTGCAGATCTTTATTGTTTCTAATGGAGTAAATACTAAGTATTACGCGAATAGTCCCAAACAAAGTTTTAAACAGACCTTCTTCTGGAGTAAAGAGAATAATAAAAACATAACTCAACTCACCGATTTTGCCAATGTCTTTTTAGAACCCTGCCATATTGCAAAGATGATTACCAAGTATATCGTTTTGCATGAAAGCGATAATATTCTAATGGTATTAAGGCCTTATCAGTTCTATGCAGTAGAAGCGATAATCAACAGGGTAAAGAACAGCACTAAGAACGGGTATATATGGCATACTACGGGATCGGGTAAAACATTGACTTCCTTTAAAGCCAGTCAGATTCTTACAAATAACCCAAAGATTAAAAAGGTAGTTTTTGTTGTGGATCGGCAGGATCTGGATGACCAGACAGTGAAAGAATTCAGGGCTTTTGATAAAGAGAGTATAGACGGGACTGAAAACACAAAAATGTTGATAGATCAGTTTCTGGATGATAGTAGAAGGTTAATGATTACTACCATTCAAAAATTGAATGCAGCGATCTCTAAAGCCAAATTCAGGAATAAAATAGAAAAGCTAAAAGATGAAAAGATCGTTTTCATTTTTGATGAATGCCACCGCAGCCAGTTTGGAGATACCCATAAAAGAATTGTGAAATTCTTCACGAATCATCAGTTATTCGGCTTTACAGGCACACCCATATTCGCGAAAAATGCACACAGGGAAAACAGCCTGAAATATACTACTACAATGCTTTTTGACGATTGCTTGCACCGTTATATTATCACAGATGCCATAAGGGATGAAAATGTCCTGAAGTTTAGCATTGAGTATTATAATGTATTCAAATCTAGAAATGAAATAGAGGATCTTCAGGTGGAGGGAATTAACAAGGCTGAAGTTTATGAAAGTGATGAGTATGTTGAAACCGTTACCAACTACATAATTGCTAATCATAACCGGAAAACACATAACAGGACTTTCACAGCAATGTTTTGTGTTAGTAGTGTTGATATGCTAATTAAATACTATGACCTTCTAAAGCAAAAAAAGGAAGAAGGTAAACATAATCTCAACATTGCAACTATTTTCTCTTATGGAGCGAATGAAGAAGATAAAACGGCAGACGGTTTTATAGCTGAAGAAGATTATAATCTGGCAGCCGAAGAAGGAAGCGAATATAAAGTATTACCGCGAAGGGATAAGTTAGATTTATATATCAATGACTTCAATGAGATATTCAATACAAGGCATTCTGCAAAAGACGGAAACGCATTCCTAAACTATAAAAAGGATATTTCTAAAAAAGTTAGAAGCCGTCAAATAGATATTCTTCTGGTAGTAAATATGTTTTTAACCGGATTTGACAGTAAACCGCTTAATACGCTGTATGTAGATAAGAATTTACAATATCACGGGCTTATTCAGGCTTTTTCCCGTACTAACAGAATCCTCAACGAGAAGAAGTCGCAAGGGAATATTTTAGCCTTTAGAAACCTTAAAAAAGCGACTGATGAAGCTATTGGATTGTTTTCAGATAAGAATGCAAAGGAAACTATCATCATTGCGCCTTATGAAGAACACCTGGAAAATTTCAACAAAGCTTATAAACTTTTGATGTCTATTGCCCCAACGGTGAACAGCGTAAATGATCTACAGACTGAAGAAGAAGAACTGGAGTTTGCTAAAGCTTTCAGGGAAATAATGAGGTTAAAAAATATACTTGCTTCATTTACTGATTTCAGTTTTGATGATACATATATGAATGAACAGGAATTTGCTGATTATTCCAGTAAGTATTTAGATCTCTATGATAAAATAAAAACCGATAACCAGAAAGAAACTATTTCCATTCTGAATGAAATTGATTTTGAATTAGAATTGATTCACAGGGATGAAGTAAATGTTGCTTATATACTTAAGCTTCTAGCCGAATTGAAAAATGCACCTAAGAAAGATCAGGCTAAAAGGGAAAAGCAAATTATTGACATGGTTGCCGGTGAAACCGAATTGCGAAGTAAGAAAGAACTCATTCAGAAATTCATTGAAAAGAATCTTCCTAACATAAAGGATGATGAGAATATTGAAGATGAATTTAACCGGTTCTGGCAAAAGGAGACCAAAGAAGCGATTTCAGACATTACCAGAAAAGAAGGTTTGGATCAATTCAAAGTTGAAGATATTATCAATGATTATCTGTTCACAGGAAGAATGGCTACCGAAGATGAAATTATAGAAGCCTTAGAAAAACAGCCAAGCGTTTTACAAAGGGAAAGCATTAGCGACCGGATCATTAATAAAATTCAGGGCTTTATTGCAACTTATATAAGTGGGGTTTAGAAGTTTGTTATAAACATCTTAATCAAATTTAATGTAGAATATTATTTGAATAAAAATATACTTTTAAATGAAACTATTACCAAACAATATAGAACCAGATGAATATTTTGGTAAGAATATTCAGTTCTTATCATTATTCTTATTCTTAATACTGTTTATTATAATGGTTATATTCTTTGGGATTTTTTACAGAGATTTTTCCATTGGAGAACTTGGAGCCATATTAAGCGGTACTATTGGAACTATGGTTGCACTTATAATTGCAGTATTTACGTTCTTAGCATTTTATGTGCAATATGAAGCTAATAAAAAGATTCAAGGACAATTTAATATCCAAAGAACAAATGAGCATTTTTATAAGATGTTAGATATACATCTAAATAATGTAGATTCATTTAAAATGAATAGTCACAGACTAATTGAAGAACCCTCAATAATTAAAATTGAAGAACTCAAAGGTTCATATACTCTAAAAAACTTTTCAGAAGCTTTTAATTATATATTCGTCACCGTACCATCTACCAACTCACAATTTGACACCCAGCCCATAATTATTAATAAAGAAATTTTAAAATACAATATAACCTGTACCTCTACTGAATTTAGGACTTCAGCTGTCAACGATAAACGGGTATTTTTACTTATGATTAAAGATTTTCATTTCTGTCATTCTATGATAAAAAATGCTAATGAATTCTTCAAGTATAAAATTAAAATTGATTCACTCAACGAATTATCCTACAAAGTTTTCTTTTGGGGTAGCGATTCAAATCATTTATCTACCTCAGGCGTTACCGCAGAACAACTAGAAAATATTGTAGCTTATCTTACATCAATAAGAAGGACATTCAGAAATAATAAAGGTGCAAAACTTTCTTTTACCTATAAAACCCACGAAGGGGAAAAATTAAACACTATACGTTTTGTTCCTTTGTCAGGTCATGTTTCGAGATTAGCCCATTATTTTAGACATTTATATCAAATGGTCAAATTCGTTCATTATAGTTATGTTGGTAATTTGATTTCTAAACTTGAATTAGAAAACAATCTAAAAGTTCTGAGAGCACAATTTACGAACGAAGAAGTTCTTTTACTGTATTATAATTATCGTATAGGGTTTGGAAAAAATTGGGATAAACTTGGAGAACACGATTATCCATTTTTCAGAGAATATGAACTTTTACATAATATTCCTTTATATGATAATATCCCTATTGATATTCAACACCCATTAAACCACTTTGAGAAATTTATAGAAGAAAAAAGACAGATCAATCCAAAGTTCAAAATGTTCGAATGGCAACGGAAATAAAAATTATATAAAGTAACTTAAGGCGCAACTACTGTCAACTATAAAATAAAAGCTCCGTTATCATTGTGATACAGGCATTGTTAGTAATAAAAATGACTAAAAAGTAAAAATATTTGCGCAAGCTGATGAAAGTGAGTTTTTTAAGTACTAAAACTAGTTTAATTGTTTTCCTTATTACCTTTTAATCTGGTTTTACTCTACAGATACCGAAGCCAACTCCCTCAAGATACGCTCATTTTTAACGAGCTATATTACTCAGCCTGAGAGGGCAATTAATTCCCTTCTATTGCTTTTAAAAAAAAATTCAACGACCTTTGTCATTACCTTTTAGAAAAATTTCTACCCACTCTTTTATATTTTTCTTAAAGGTAATGATCTCAAGTGATTTTCCGGCATATTTCAGCTATTTCCTCCCACTAAAACCTCCAAAAAATACTCCATAAACCCTCATTATAATATGGATTACAGCATATTTACAATGTATTTGAGCGAAAAAACATCAAATACCTCATTAAAGTATGGATTTTAATGTATTTTTGAATCCAACCGGTATTTTGATTTATAAATCCTCAATATACTATGGGTTTTAGCATCTAAAATATGGAAGCAATCGTACAAATCGGAAAGCTTATTCAACAACGACGTGATCACATGCGTATCAATCAGGAACAATTAGCCGAGATGGCCGATATTGGGATCATTACTTTGTATAAGATCGAGACCGGACAGGCCAATCCTACCTTAAAATCCCTGCAAAAGATCACTGATGTATTAGGTCTAGAGATTACCCTTCAGGTTAAAAAAATATAGCTTAAATGAGACAAGCCGCTATTTTATATAAAGGAACAGAGGCCGGTATGCTCCAACAGAATGATGATGGCAGCTTTACTTTCCGCTATCTGGACAACTGGCTGGCCGATCCGGACAATCCCCCTATTAGTCTTACCCTACCCCGGTCCCAACAGGAATACCATTCCAGATATTTATTTCCATTCTTTTATAATATGATTCCGGAAGGTACCAATAGGCAAGCTGTTTGCAAGGCAGAACGCCTGGATGTAGATGACTATTTTGGGATCCTGATGTCTACGGCCCGTTATGATACTGTTGGGGCCATCACAGTTAAAAAATTTAAAAGCTCCGTATGATATCTAATCTTACACATTGTCCCGGGACCTTATCCCCAGGCTTTGATAGCTATAGCCGAACCAGCCTAAAACGGATGTTTGATGGGCGCAAGGTGTCCCACATCCTACCCTATGAGGCTCCAAATTCAGATGCCCCAACGGACAAGTTGTTTGAAGAGAATCAAAAGCGAATATCCATATCAGGAGTCCAGGAGAAATTTTCAGTATTGCTGGAAAAGAACAAGCTACGCCTTATAAAAAAAGGAGAGCGAGGCACATATATTCTAAAACCAGTTCCTAATTCCGGAAAAAAACGGGACCAGATGCCGTCCAATGAGCATTTGAGCATGCAGATAGCGCGGCAGGTATTCGGGATTGAGACCGCAGAAAATGCGCTCATCTTTTTTAAAAACGGCGCTCCGGCCTACATCACCAAACGATTTGATGTACACGCGGACGGCAGCAAAAAGGCCAAAGAGGATTTTGCTTCACTGGCCGGTAAAACCCCACAAACTCATGGGGACCATTATAAATATGAAGGGAATTATCTGGAGTTATTTGAACTTATGAAGAAATACCTTCCTGCCTACCGTGTGGAAACACCCAAATTATTTAAACTTCTATTGTTCAATTATTTATTTTCCAACGGAGATGCCCACCTGAAGAATTTTGCGATCTTGGAAACCCCTATGGGAGATCACCGCTTAAGTCCTGCTTATGACCTGCTGAATACCCGCATTCATATTGAGGATAGTGATTTTGCATTGGACGGAGGTCTGCTACCGGCCCACCTGGCCCAAACCCATGTCGCCGGACAGTTTAAAGTTCTGGCCGAACAGGTAGGCCTTTCCTCGAAGCAGTTTAATACCATCATGGATTCCATGCTCAATGGTTCCGATCAGGTAGATACCCTAACTATGGCTTCCTTTTTAGATGATAAAACAAAAAGAAACTATTTGCAGGCCTATAAGACCCGATTAAAAAAACTGACCAAAGAGTAATTATAAGCGATAATTTAAATTCTGGCAGTAGATAAACTGATATCTTTAAGAGATTTAAAAGTTAAAAATTATTTTTTGATGGGCGAGGTATATTTCCCATTTTAAGAGTGGAGAACTAACCGGTGAAATCACCTAAGATTACATATTTGATAATATTTTGTGACTTTTTTTCAATATGTTATAATGGCCGTGTACTTAGATTACACCTCGATTCCTTGGAACTCCCCTATTTCCTAAAAAGGTAACTTCTGTATTGGGAAATAAATCCTGTTTTCTCTCGTTTCCTTTTCTGCTCTTTCCTTTACCAGTAAGGAATTAGAGCGATTTTAGTTTTCTTATCATTTCCTTTGTTAGTATATTTGGTACCTCATATGTACCCCACTTTTTTAAAATGGGGTACAAACGTACCTCACTATGATTATAACACTCAAAGAACGCAAGTTAAAAAGCGGCAAGATCAGTCTATTTATAGAATACTACAAAGGTTCAGAAACCAATGAAAATGGTAAACGAAGACATATCCGAGATAGAGAGTATTTAAAAATGTTTCTTGTTGCGAATCCAAAAAGTGCTGCTGAAAGAAAGGAAAACAAGGAAACTTTGGTGTTAGCCAAGAAAATACTGGCCATTCGAGAAGCCGAGTTTTATCAAGGACGGTATAATATTAAGAACACCACGAAAGAAAAACGTCGATTCTTGGACTTTTTTGAAGAAAAGGCAGAAGAGAAAAGCGACAGTGTAAAAAATTATGGCAACTGGACCGCCACGCTCGTCCATCTTAAACGGCATATTTCACCACAAACTACTTTCGAGGAAATTGATGAAAATTTTATAAAAGGGGTACGCAACTATTTTGATAAGGAAGCACACACCAAAAGTAATCTACCATTAGCACTTAATTCTAAGTATTCCTATTTCAATAAATTTAAAGCATCAATAAGAGCAGCTTTCAATGAGGGCTATTTGGCCATTAATTATGCAGCGAAAGTAAAATCTTTCGAGCAGGCGGAAAGTCAGCGTGAATACCTCTCTTTTAAAGAATTGCAAACCCTGTTTCAAACCAGTTGTAAATATGAAATCTTAAAATCTGCTTTTTTATTTTCTTGTTTAACCGGATTAAGATGGTCGGATATTAATACTCTGGTCTGGTCGGAAGTTCGTGATGAAGATGATTCCAGCCGAATAAATTTCAGGCAACAAAAAACGGATGGTGTAGAATACCTGTATATCTCGAAACAGGCACGTGAATTATTGGGCGAACGTCAAGAGCCGGAAAACAGAGTTTTTAAAGGATTAAAATATTCTGCGGTTTACAATAACGAAATTGTACGCTGGTGTAATCGTGCCGGAATCTCCAAACACATAACGTTCCATAGTGCCAGACATACTAATGCAGTTCTGTTATTAGAAAATGGAGCCGATATTTATACGGTTTCTAAGCGTCTTGGACATCGAGAAATAAGAACAACAGCCATTTATGCCAAAATTGTAGATCAAAAAATGAAAGAAGCTTCTAATTTAATACCTGAGATAAAACTATAATATGATAAAGGTTATTACGAGTATTTTAGTTCTTATAATAGCATCAACCCTTGTAAACTACAGCTATTGTAAATGGGATGATCTGATTTTGCGTGCAGGACTATTTTCTATAATTATTTATTTATTCGTCAAAGAGATAATAATCCTATTAAAATTCTTTGGCGCATATATGTTCAATTTACGCACTGACTTCTTTAATAAAAAAATTGAGAGACCTCGATTATTCGTTTATTTAACACTGGGTACAGCTAGTATCGTATTGTTTATTCAGTACTCTCGCTTGTATAAAAGCTTATTTTTCAACCAATATATTACATCTACACTTGTATTGGTGCCATTAATCTTTTGTGTTTATATTTTAAACTTTACTTGGGATAAGAGGTTTTACGAGAAATTTGTCGAAAAAGTACAGAAACAGATTTTATCAAGAGGACATAAATCTTATGAACTATCTTACAGTAATAGACAAAGATTAGAATTGATTTATGAAAATCTGTACGATAATAATTTCATTAATGTAATTAATATTAAGGACGATGATATTGGTAAGGAACTGTTTTCTGAAATTTTGTTTTCTGGGAAAATACCTGAGTATCCAGTTTTCAAATTGAATATGGACAACATTCAAACAAAATACCTTTTTGATATAATATCTGAGAATAGCAAGAATTTTTCACTTGACAAATTCTTGAAAATCTTTGAAAATAAGAATAAAAAAACTACTAGAAACTCGGTGGAGGCTTCTTTCTCAAAAGCTAAATCTGAACCAAAAATGAAGAAAGAAATAATTAATTCATTTCAATAAACAAATAGGTTAAGATTCTAAAGAAATAGGTTAAGACCTCTTAACCTTCAGCTACTTAGAAGTGATGAAAACATTTCCTTTGTTATCGTTAATCCACAAAAACAAAGCAATGGAAAATCAATTAATTATCGAAAAACTGAACCGATTAGAAAGACTAATCGTTGATTCAACTAAGGAAATCCTAAATGTAGAGGATTTAATAAACTATACCGGCTATAAGCGATCATATATCTACAAGCTCGTTCATAATAATATCATACCATTTTCAAAACCGAATGGGAAGACTTTGTTTTTCGAAAAGTCTGAAATAGATAACTGGTTACTTCAAAATAAAAGTCAATCTATCTCTCAGATAGAAAACAAGGCTCACGATTACATCAATAATTCCAGAAAAAAATAAAGCGTTCAAAAGTACCAGTTTTGAACGCTCAAGATCATTATTAATTCAATTGAATTCTTATATGCAAATATAAGGATTATAATCATAAAAATTTATGGACTTAGATATTCCTTATATCCGAGTAGGAACTTACTACTATAAAATTATTGAAAAGCCTCTAATTTCGGGCGATAAAGTTAAAATAATGGTTCGATGGAACCGTGAAACTATTGTTACAGATCACGGGAAAGCCTACTTCAACAAAATTCTGAAACTTGATGGCTTTTGCTGTATTCCCAATCATTTCGATTATAAAAAAATCGTAAAAGGCTTTTATAACACCTATCACGAATTACAAAATAAACCAGTAGAGAAAGATTATTCCTTAGAAGAGCTCGAAAGATTGATCCCCCATTCTTTGAAGTTTATCAAACACATTTTTGGCTCCCAAAGTGAATACGGTTTGGACTATATTAAACTCTTATACGAAAAACCAACGCAGAAACTTCCAATTCTTTGTCTTGTGAGTAAAGAAAGAAGCACCGGAAAGAGCTCCTTTATTAAATGGATGAAGTCGATTTTTGAATTGAATATGACATATATCAAAGGGGATTCTTTTGGCTCCCAGTTCAATGCAGATTGGGCCAGTATGCTTCTAGTTGCCATTGATGAAGTATTCTTTGATAAGAAGGAAATCACAGAACGATTAAAATATTTATCCACCACTGATAAGGATAAAGTTGAAGCAAAAGGAAAGGACAGGCAAGAAATTGACTTTTTCGCCAAATTTATTATGTGTTCCAATAATGAGGATAATTTTATTCAGGTCGATGACGAAGAGATTCGATACTGGGTAAGAAAAATTACACCGATTGAGAGCGAGGATGTTTTCTTTAACAGCAAGCTCAATAAAGAAATTCCATACTTTTTAAAATACCTAGTAAAAAGAGAATATGTCTCTAAACACTCTACTAGAATGTGGTTTCGGAAGGAGGAAATTATGACCCCTGCCCTTTTGAAGCTTTTAAACCACAATAACGCTTCCTCCAAAATATTGGAACAAATTCATGAGTGTTTTGAGAAAGTTGATGATGAAGAATTAAAACTTGCACCAAAGGACATTCACACCCTCTTAAAAAAGCATAATAATAGAACTACAGTTTCATTAAACGATATAAGAAAGGTGTTAAAAAAATGGAATTTTGAACCTGAAAGTAATTCTAAATCCTATTCCGGAATCGAATTATTATCGCACGGAGAATACGTCAAAATTGATAGAAGAGGTCGATTTTATACTATAGGAAGATTTTCATTTTATAAAATATTTGATGCTTTGATGCAGGATTGACTTAAATAGCTATAGATAAATAAGTTACGGCTGCATCAAACTTTGCATCAAACTCAAAACCCCCATAGTTTGATGCAAGTTTGATGCAGAACAAGAAAAAGTTTGATGCTTTGATGCAAGTTTGATGCAGAGATAGTCTATTGATTATTAAACAATTGAGTGGTGTTTGCATCAAAGCATCAAAATAACTGGAAATCCAAACCCGGAAAACTTGGGAACGGTATAACAGCAAAACAAATTAGATTGAGCTCTATTTCTCATAAAATAGCAACCATAAAAAAGCTAACATAAAGCGTGAAATAAAAGATGGATAAACTTTGAAATTGATGGTCCAACAATTTTCCGATTTAACTTCAAATTGGAAAAAGGAAGAAATCTTTTGAGTTACGCTTTGGGATATTTCAAATGTGATTTAAGCAAGACTGCAAAATTTTTGGATATAGATTATTACTTTTTTCTTTTCATCAGCAAAAAGAACTCTGTTGAGAAAAAAAATGATGCTCGAGAAATAAGCGTGGAAATTATCAGGCACCTTGCTTTTTGGAATTGAGAAAATAAATATGGTCTTAGAATGAAAGATACTTTAAAGAAATTCATTACTTCAATTATGACAATGCAACATCATTTAAAAAAAATATGCTGTTGAAAAATAAAAAGACGCCTTTTTTTGAAAATTATTTAATCTCTAGTAGGAATAAATAACAGCCAAAATATTTTAGTAAGAAAGATTGAAAAAAACGTAGAATCCAGGAAAATATCATACGAAAAAATAAAGCGTTTTCCTTTGCGGAAAGTAAAGGCAAGATGTATGCAATGTGGCCACAAATAGCCAAATTACATTCCTTTGCCCGATCAATCGGGAAACAATCTTCTTCGAAGATTGGAGTTACTTTTTAATTTAAATACAAAAAAATGAAAAAGAATAAATACATTAAATTTCGTGTATCAATCGAAGATAAAGCCGAGATAAAAAAATTATCAGAGACATTAGGCTATGATAGTATTAGTGATTATTTATCCTCTATTGCATTAAGCGGAATGACTCATAAAGATAGAATTTTAGCCTTTCAAGAAGTCGATTCCTTAAGAAAAAGAAATGCAATGGTCGAGAATAATATTAATCAAATAGCAAAATACGTGAACACTTATAAGGTAATTGATAAAGATAGATATGACGAGTATGTAAAATTGTTTAGAAGTTTTATCACAGCACGATATGAACAGAATTTACATCTCGAAGAGTTTTATAAGAGAATCTCAGACTTGAAAAAATAAAAATCTTGAATTTTTTTTCTTATTATTCTGAACAGATCCATTAAGCCAAAAACCGATTTTAAAAAATAATATGCCTAAATTTATCGTCTAAATTAAAATATGAAATAAAAAGAAATTAAATAATATTAAGCGTTTCGCTTCTGATTAGGTTTTAGAAAATCGCCAGTTTTTGAAATCGACCAAATCGTAGCTAAGACGCCCACGCCACGGCGTGGGCTGTTCTTACTTGGTCGATGGGTGTCTGGCGATACCTCTAAAACTTGTAGGTTCAGTTCCACGCTTTTTTAATGCTCAAAAATGAAACAAAAGGAAATAATAATTACAGACAAGTTAAGTCTTGATGCCGAGCAATTGATTTACGAATATTTTGCGGTCAAGAGAATAGGAAAAATTGAAGGATTTATAGTGTCGGAAGAAGAATTCATAAACCGTCATCAAGGTACTTATGCCTATCAAGAAATGATGCAAGCCGACTTTCACGCAGTGTATAAGGTGAAAAGCTGTGATATCTGCTTCAAATCCTTTAAGGTAAACATTAACAGTCGAGAACACTTAAACAAGTATTTCCGAGCAAAATATAAATTATGCCGGGGGTGTCAAAAATTCCATTTTCATTTAAGCCATACTATGGGAATGAAACTGGATGGTGATGTAGCATCTTAATAATCTTAAATAAAATACCTATGAAAATAAAATCTACAATTATATTATTATGCAGTCTCCTTTTGGTTTCTTGCGGTTCAGACGAGCTTACAAAATCTAAAGCTGCGGCTCTGGCCAAGAAATGTGAAGCCAAGTCCGAAAAAAAATTGGTTAGAACATCCAAATTTAAGTACGGAGAAATGAGCTTGAACGCGACAGATAAAAATCAGAATCAGGAATTACTCAAATATTATGAGAAATTAGAGAATCTAGGTGTAATTAAATTAAGTACTATTGAAAGAAAAAAAGGTGCTCTGGGTGAGAAGGATCACTTTGAAGTTTCCATAACCCCGAAAGGTGAAACATATCGGGTGGGAAAAGAGCAGGATTTTTTAGGATCACTATCTGGTCAATTCAAAATCTGTGAATATAAATTCAAAGTGGCCAAAGAAATTCAGGAAATTCCCGAACGCAACGAAGCAAAGGTTTCACTTATACTTAAGCGATTTAACGAAACCCCCTTTTTCCAAGATGCTGATGAACCAAATAATCCTAAAGAAATTGTAGAGACTGCCATTTTTAGAAAAACTACTGATGGCTGGAAGCTTTGTAATTAAGCACCTTAGAATTCGCTAAATTTTTAAACCGCTCATTGGCGGTTTTTTTATTTTATACAATTGCTAATACAAAAAAGTCAAATATAGATGGTTTTATTCAACTTTTATATTACATTTGACATATATTGACAAGTCTAAAATTGAAAAATGCGCTTTGGCGAGTATTTAAGAAATTTAAGGGAACAGCGTAATTGGCTATTGCGGGAAGTTGCCGCAAAGACAGATATGGACACCGCACTATTAAGCAAAATAGAGCGCGGCCATCGCAATGCCCATAAGGAACAAGTTTCCGCTTTCGCGAAAGTATTCGATGTAAATGAACAAGAATTAGTTAAACAATGGATGGCAGATCAAATCGCCCAGATGCTATACGACCAAGAAAATCCAAACGAAATTTTAAAAGTAGCCGAAGAGCAAATACAATACATTAAAAAGACACCATCAAAAAAATGAAACTATACAACCACATAAAAGACCTACTCGCAACCGTTCCCATATACAGTAAGGAAGGCAAACTGTTTAAAAACGTAATTGTAGAAGATGGTTTAAAACTCGATCCTACACTACTCAAACTTTTGTTGAATGATGAGCGCAGTAAAAAGCACTTTTTTCAAGATGTAGATGGAGTATCGGTTTTTGACAAAACCAAATTCCAAAAATTCATTTCAAATAAAGAATTTCTACCAGACAGCTTTACAGCCTTTTCACAAAACATAGGGCTAACTGCAAATGGCAAGTTCCTAACTGAAGCCAACGAAGTGGTACTGGACTTTCCCTATAAGGATTGTGTGCTGGAAGGTGGCCAGACCAAGGAAGACCAGAAACGCAAGGAAATTTTCTGGAACGAGACCCTGGCACCAGATGAGATAGACAGGCTCTTTGATCCCAAGGCATTAACCAACATAAAACACTACGACAAGGACGGTACTCACGATGTAAAAGAGATTAAGGACACAGACAACCTAATTTTTAAAGGCAACAACCTACTCGCGTTACATAGTTTAAAGAAAAAATACCGTGGCAAGGTCAAGTTGATCTATATCGATCCGCCTTATAATACGGGTAATGATGGGTTTGATTATAATGATAACTTCAATCATTCGACGTGGTTGACTTTTATGAAAAACCGTTTAGAAGTCGCTAAAAGTTTACTTTCTCAAGATGGCACTATTGCGATTTCGATTGATCACAATGAGATTGCCTATATGATGGTATTGCTCGATGCTATATTTGGTTTAGAAAATCGGAAAAACATAATTACTGTTAAACGTGGTTCGGTTACAGGTGCCAAAGTTATAAATGCAGGAGTTGTTAATCTTTCAGAATACGTTGTCTTGTATTCTAAAAATTCGAAAGATTGGAACCCTAATAGGGTGTATATGTCTAAAGACTGGGACAGAAGATATAGCACATTCATTCTAAATTATGAAGAAGGAATTGAAAAATGGGAATTTTCAACAGTTTTAGAAGAATTTGCCAATCAAACAGGTGTTAAAAAAAGTAGATTGAAAAAGCATTTTGAAGAAGAATATGAAGCAAAACTTGAACAATTTGTTTATGATAATATCGAGAAAATCATACGTCTTGCTGCTTTAGATGAAAATGCCATTAGTAAGGATGCACTTGAGCTAAAATTAAAATCAAAAGATGCGTCGGATACTGTCCTAATTATGGAGCGTGATAATAAACGAAATTATCATATGATTAATGGTCAACTTATTTTATTTGCTGAAGACAGACTTTCTAACATAGATGGGAAAGACACTTTTTCTCAACCTGCTACGGATATATGGGATGATGTTTTGCCAAATGACCTACACAACGAAGGTGGTGTAACATTGAAAAAAGGAAAAAAACCTGAAAAACTCATTTCAAGAATTATTGAGTTATGCACGGATGAAAAGGAACTGGTTTTAGACTTTTTTGCTGGTAGTGGTACTACTGGAGCAGTAAGTTTAAAATTGAATAGACAATTTATTATTTGTGAACAACTTGAATACACTGATGCCTTGCCGATCCAAAGACTTAAAAATACAGTTGAAGGTGAACAATCGGGCATCTCAAAAGCCGTCAACTGGCAAGGTGGCGGTAGCTTTGTCTATGCAGAACTTGCAAAAAACAACCAGAACTATATAGACCGCATACAGGCGGCAGATAGTGACAAAGAGTTACGTGAGCTATACAAAGAACTTACCGATAGCCATCTTATAAGCTATAAAGTTTCCCCAGAAGATCTCAAAGAAAATAATAATGAGTTTGCAGGATTAACCCGTGATGACCAAAAACGATTTCTCATCAAGTTGCTCGACAAGAATGAACTGTATATCAACTATAGTGAAATGCGGGATGAATGCTATGTGTTAGATAAGGATAAAAGCAAGGCTGAAAATATATTTGCCATAAACGATAAATTCTATTCATAAATACCATTTTGTAAAGCCCAACCAAAAGGTCACACCATTTTGCTGAAGTCAGCAATATGGTATAGAAGAAAAAAACAATGAGCGAGACAGCAACATTATACGACGGTTTACAGGCAGCTTTTAAATACGGGGTGCCAGTACCAGATGTACCAGACTACATAAAGGATAATCTTAATCCTAAATTCCCGCTACGTCCCTATCAGGAAAAGGCATTTGGGATGTTTATACATTATTCAGAACGGTTTCCAGAACGTGCACAGCCTACACAATTATTGTTTCATATGGCAACAGGAAGCGGTAAGACATTGATTATGGCAGGTGCAATGTTGCACCTGTACCATTTGGGTTACCGCAATTTTATCTTTTTTGTGCATAGCAAGGCCATTATAGAAAAGACCAGGGACAACTTTTTAAATCCATTATCTTCTAAATATCTTTTTAATGATAAGCTCAATTATCGTGGTCAGGAACTCAACATTGTAGAAGTAGATAATTTTGAAAGCGCCAATACAGACGATCTTAATATTGTGTTCAGCACGACAAATAAGCTGCACAGCGTATTGAATACACCACGAGAAAACGCGCTGACCTACCAGGATTTTGAAGATAAGAAAATAGTCCTGTTAAGTGATGAAGCGCATCACATCAATGCCGAAACAAAAAAAGGTAAGCTCAACAAGACCGAACAAGAAGACATATCAAGTTGGGAACAAACGGTAGATAGAATTTTCAAGGCAAATCCTGAAAACTACCTATTAGATTTTACTGCCACGGCAGACCTTAAAAACCCTTTGATTGCCGCAAAGTACAGGGACAAATTGCTTTTTGATTATCCGCTGAAGGAATTCAGGCACGATCAATATTCTAAAGAAGTAAAAGTTCTACAGGCGTCACTAAAACCTTTTGACAGGGCGTTACAGGCAGTATTACTTAATCAATACCGTTACAAGATATTTCAGGATCCAAAGCATCAATTACAAATAAAGCCAGTCATTTTATTTAAGTCAAAAACAATACCTGCAAGTCAGAAGTTTTATCAGGAGTTTATAGATGGCATCGCAAACTTAAAAGTGCAGGATCTGGAACACATTAGGCAGGTCAATAAAGATAATGTAATGTCAAGGATGTTTAAAAGCTTTCGCGAAAGCGGTATCACCCTTGCAAATCTGTTAGAAGAACTTAAAGTGGACTTTTCAAAACATAAATGCATTGCTGTAGATAGCAAGAACGATAGCGAAGAAAAGCAGCTTATCATAAACAGTCTGGAAGATACCGATAATGAATACCGCGCCATTTTTGCGGTTGATAAATTAAATGAAGGTTGGGACGTACTTAATCTATTTGACATCGTGCGATTATATAATACACGAGATGCAAGAAATGATAAACCTGGAAAGGGAACTGTACAAGAAGCGCAATTGATAGGCCGCGGCGCGCGGTACTGCCCTTTTGTTATTGATGAGAACCAAGAGCGTTTTAAACGCAAATATGATGAAGATACAGATAAAGAGATACGGCTTTGTGAAGAGTTGTATTACCACAGTGCTCATAATCCGGACTACATTAGAGAATTAAACCTCGCTCTTATTGAAATTGGTATGAAAGACAAGGAAACGACACAAATACAACTTACCCTTAAGGATAGCTTTATTGACAGCCCGTTTTACAAAAGTGGGTTGTTGTTTCTTAATGAACGAATTAAAAATGACAATAAAGACAATACACAATTAAGTAAAACAGTACGTGAAAATGTAGTATTGATAAACTTGCCAAGCGAGATTGTTTCAGAAAGCCTTGCTTTTGGAGATGAGCAAGAGAAGGTGATAGAAGACAAAAAGCCGCAGACTTTCAGTTTGCTTTCATTTGGTAAGCCTGTGTTGCGCAAGGCGATGAGTAAACTGCCGTTTTTTCGTTTTAGCAACCTGCAATTCTATTTTCCGTCATTGACGACGATTGAGACATTTATCACATCGCCTGATTTTCTCGGCAATATACAAGTACAATTATCGGGTACGCCAGAACAACTGAAAAATGTAAGTCAGAGTGATAAGTTGATGGCAACGTTAAAGGTGTTGGAAAACGTGCAAGCTGCAATACTTACGGGTTCTCATAAATTTATAGGAACAAAACTATTCCGGCCACAAGCGGTGAAGGTAAAGTATGAAAACAAGCCTAAAAAGATGAACATTACCGTAAATGAAGGCGATGCCGAATATGGCAATCCCCAAAGTCAAGCAAAAAAATCAGAATTGGTAATTGATCTTTCCAAAGCAGAGTGGTATGCGTTCACAGAAAATTATGGTACATCACAAGAAAAGTATTTAGTAAAATACATCGAGCAAGCCTACACGTCACTTTCATCAACCTATGATGAAATTTATCTGTTGCGAAATCAAAAGCATTTCACACTATACACCTTTACTGAAGGGCAGGCAATGGAGCCAGATTTTGTGCTGTTCTTGAGCAGCAAGAAAAATAAAAAGAAGTTTACCTATCAAATATTTATAGAACCAAAAGGTGGCGACAGAATAACAAATGAAGATAGCCGGATTAAAGAACAGTTTCTAATGGAGTTGGCAAATTTGTATTCCATTGAAACAGTCTTTGAGAACAAGGAGTTTAAACTGCTGGGCACACCATTGTACAATGAACAGGTTACACGGACAAAGTTTGAGAAACATTTAAAGGACGAGAATATTCTTTCATAAATATATAAAAAGGAGTTAATAGAATAACAATTTATGATTACAGTACTGACCCCAGATGTGGAGTATTATCATTACGAAAAAAATGGAAATGTAGCTAAACAGTTTTTTTCAGGGGCAACGAGTTTCCCAAACTGTATGTTGGAAAGTGAAGTGCCATTTATTTTTAATTCAAATGGAAATAGAATATTGGTATCCACTGATAAAAAACTTAAAGTTCCAGCTGGGGTTGAATATGTATTATAGCGTCCAAGAAGCCAACCGGAAAAGACTTTACTCGTTCAGAACTTCCAATTACACGATGGATAAAGCATCCTTCCATAACTATAAAAAATCCGTCAGAGGTAAAAGAATCGTGGTTTGGAAATTTTCATTTTATAAAAGAAGATTTAGAGAAAAATATAGATGGTCTAAGACCACCCCAACTCGGTGCCTTATACTCGATATTATCGCATATTCAAAACCAGAGCGACAAAGGCATTGTTGTTATGCCAACAGGAACAGGTAAAACAGAAACAATGATTTCGGCATTAATTGCAAATCAATGCGAAAAGTTACTTATATCAGTTCCATCCGATGCGTTAAGAGAACAGCTATTTAAAAAGTTTTTTACGCTTGGATTGCTTAAAGATTTTAATATAGTTGCCACAACTGCATTGAATCCAATTGTAGGATTGATTACGAAAAAGTTTAAGAGCGAGGACGAACTTCAAAAATTTCTTTCAAAGGTAAATGTAGTTGTTACTACAATGAGCATTCTGTCGGGTTCTGAACAAGCCCAGAAGGCAGTAATGAGTGATGTTTTTTCTCATTACTTCATTGATGAAGCGCATCATTCGGAAGCTAAAACCTGGCGAGATTTTATTGATTTATTCGATAAAAATAAAGTGTTTCTATTTACTGCTACACCTTTCAGAAATGACCAGAAGAAGCTCGATGGAAAGTTCATATTTGAATTCTCTTTAAAAGCGGCACAGGAACAGGGCTATTACAAAAAAATTGTATTTAAACCAATAAGGGAATATAATATTGAAAGCGCCGATAAGGCAATTGCAGAAAAAGCAATTTCTGTTTTAAGAGAAGATTTGTTGAAAAATTTAAACCACGCATTACTTGCAAGATGCAAAACGAAAAATAGAGCAAAAGAGGTTTTTAAATTTTATTCCTCACATTCTGATTTATCCCCAGTATTGGTATATACAGGAATTGCGGGACTGAAACAGAAAATAGAGAATATAAAACTTTTAAAGCATAGAGTAATTGTTTGTGTTGATATGCTTGGCGAAGGGTTTGATTTACCAGAATTGAAAATTGCAGCCATCCACGATGACCGACAAAGTATTCCAATTATGCTTCAATTTATTGGAAGATTTACACGAACATCTGGAAATAATATTGGGGACGCAACATTCATTACGAATACAGCTTATCCACCTATACAGCAAGAACTTGATGAACTTTATGCTAAAGGAAGTGATTGGAATGCTTTACTTCCTAAAATAAGTGAAGGAGCAACCAAAAGTCAACTTGATATTCAAGCATTTTTAGGAGGTTTTAAGAATCTGGAAGAATCTGAAATACCTTTTGAGTCAATTAGTCCAGCTTTGAGTGCCGTAGTTTATAAGGTTACCTGTGAACGATGGAGTCCAAATAATTGGAAAGAAGGTGTTGCAAATATTGAATCTTATGAGCATCAATTTAGTGATGTAAACGATAACGAGAAAACTTTAGTGGTCATTTTAGGTAAAACTGGAAGGACAGATTGGGGAACTTTTGATTCAGTCAAAAATTTGCAATGGGAATTATTAGTAGTCCATTGGGATAAGAGGAAAGAAAGTAACCTGGCATACATTCATACATCATTCAAATCTTTAAAAAGTGAAAAGTTGATAAACGCAATTTTCAATGAGCCAAATTCAATTATAAACGGAATGAATGTTTTTAGAGTTTTTCACGATGTTAAACGATTGAGGCTTTATAATTTTGGTGGTCGTAAAGGAATTGGTCAAGATATTAGCTATCAATCTTTTTTTGGTAAAAATGTAGAAGATGGAATAAAACAATTGGAACAAGGAACATTAAAGAAAAACAATGCTTTTGGTACTGGACATACTTCAGGGGAGCAGGTTTCCATAGGTTGCTCTGTAAAAGGTAAAGTTTGGGCATATCTTCGAGGTAATTTAAAAGAATTGAATGATTGGTGTGAAAATTTAGGAAGTATCCTTATCAATGACACTATTAATCCAAACATTTTTTTAAAGAACACTATCATCCCATCAGTTATTACAAGTCGTCCAATAAACACACTTCCGATAGCCGTAGATTGGAACGCTGAAATTTATAAGCATCCAGAACACCGATATTCATTTAAAACAAAAAATAATCAGAAAACTTACGACCTTTCCAATTCTGAATTGAATATAATAGATACGAACGTTGAAAATCCAATTAAATTTTCTTGGGATTGTGATGACTTAAGTATAGAATTCGAGGTTATTTTAGGCACAAAAATAATTGATGGAGTTTCAGTATCAAATTGTAAAATAGTGAAACTTGGTAACGCTAATGCAACTGTGAGTTATGGCAGTAAAGTTGAGAAAATCGAAGAATTTTTAAATGAATTTCATCCAATAATCTTTTTTGCAGACGGATCACAACTTGAATTAAATTATTATTTCAAACCAAAAGACCCAGTTGAAAATTTTGATAAGGAATTATTGCAGAGTTGGAATTGGGATGGCGTGTCTTTGAATAAGGAATCGATGGGTATTGCACCCTACATTCAAGATTCTATACAATATCAATTCATTCAAAAGATTAAGGATGATTACGATATAATTTATGACGACGACGGTTCAGGCGAAATTGCCGACGTGGTGGCCATAAATAAATCAGAAGGAAAAATAGATATACATCTATTTCATTTAAAATATGCAAAAGGTGGTAAAGTAGGTAATAACATTGACAATTTTTATCAAGTCTGTGGTCAAGCCCAGAAATCCTTAAACTGGAAATATAGGGAAGGAAAAGAATTGTTTGTCCACCTCTTTAAGCGAATAGTTAAAAAAGAAAAAGATAAAGAATGCTCAAGACTGATAAAAGGCACAGAAGAAGAGCTTGAATTACTACTCACAGCTGTTAAATGGAATCTTGATACAAAGTTCCACATATACATAGTTCAGCCATCCTTATCTAAAGAAAACGCATCAGATAGTATTTTGTCACTGTTAGCGGTAACAAGTCATTATCTGGCAACTGTAGGGGATGTAAATTTGCAGGTTATTACAAGTTAAGAAGTAATATTATACTTAACAAAAGCAAAATTAGCACTAAACTAAATGAAGAAGGATAAAAATTTAAAACCCAGTGATGAGCTAAGCGATTTTATTCTTTACACCGCTCCAAATGGTGACGTAAAGATAGAAATCTATGTGCAAAATGAAACCGTATGGTTGACGCAACAGAAAATAGCAGAACTATTTGGAGTAGATAGATCTGTGGTTACTAAACACCTTAAGAATATTTATTCTGAAGGAGAATTAGAAAAAACGGCAACTAGTGCAAAATATGCACAAGTTCAAAAAGAAGGTAACAGAGAGGTAAAGCGAAATATTGAATTTTACAACTTAGACGCCATTATTTCAGTAGGCTATCGGGTAAACTCCACCAAAGCTACACAATTCCGTATTTGGGCTACCAAAACTTTAAAAGAATACATCATAAAAGGTTTCGCCCTGGACGATGAACGCTTAAAGCAAGGAAAAGCGGTTTTCGGTAAAGATTATTTTAAGGAGTTATTAGAGCGGGTACGTTCTATTCGCACCAGCGAACGCAGAATCTACCAACAGATCACTGATATTTTTGCCGAGTGCAGTATCGATTACGACCCAAAATCGCCTGTAACCCGAAATTTTTATGCTACCGTGCAAAATAAATTTCATTACGCCATTACCGGCAAAACAGCCGCGGAGATCATTTACTTAAAAGCAGACAGCTCTAAACCAAAAATGGGTTTGACAACCTATAAAAATGCACCGGAAGGCAGGGTATTAAAGTCTGATACGGCCATTGCAAAAAATTACTTAGAAGAAAAAGAAATCAAGCAATTGGAACGTACCGTAACCGGTTATTTTGATTATATAGAAGGTTTGATTGAACGAGAAAACACCTTCACGATGGAAGGTCTGGCGGCAAGTGTCAATAAGTTTCTCGAATTTAATGAATATAAAGTTTTAAGTGGACTGGGAAAAAGATCAAAAAAGCAAGCTGATAAGAAAGCTTATTCAGAATACGATAAGTTCAACAAAACTCAAAATATAGAATCCGATTTTGATAAGATGGTAAAGGGGATAAAAAAAGAAAAATGAGTTTGCAAAAAGCAATTGTCAAGAAATGTTTAACAGTTCAAAAAGATTAGACGAACTTATTTTGTATATCAATACTTTACAAATTTGTATATTTAAAGCAAATAAATAATGTGCGTACGCAAATTAACATTGCAAAAAAATTCCCAAAGCACTTATTTTGGGATATGGATGCCAGTAGATTATCGGTTAAAGAAGATAAGGCTCTTATCATCCCCAGGGCTCTATTTGCCACAACGCAAGCTACGTTTGAAAGGGATATTCAACGTTTAGAAGAAATCTATTCAAAAAAGGAGATTGTCAGTATTCTTAAAAACACCAAAGAGCGTATAAGTAATGAGGTTTGCATTTTAGTAACTAAACGTTACAACGCAAAACCCTTTCTACGTTACTCATTATGAAAGCCGTAAGTCCGGTACTTTATCAAACCATAAAAGAGTTACAGAGCTTAAAAAGTTTACAATTAAAAATGATGTCAAAAACGGATATGAACGAAACAATGATTTTTCAAGCTGAAAACGGAGCTTTGGAAATCCGATCTGATATTGATCATAAGACCGTTTGGGCCACGCAGGATGATTTGTCTTTTTTATACGGCAAGGATCAGTCGGTTATTTCACGCCATATTCGGAATATTCTCAAGGATAAGGAAGTCGATAAAAAAAGCAATATGCAAAAAATGCATATTCCTAATTCTGATAAAAGGGTTAATTTTTACTCTTTAGATATTATTTTAGCTGTGGGTTACCGAACCAATTCCGCTAGGGCGATTCAGTTTCGAAAATGGGCTAATGAAATTTTGAAACAGCATATTGAAAAGGGATTTACAATCAATCAAAACCAACTAGAAAAAAACAAAATCCAATTTTTGCATACCTTAGAGAATTTAAAAATTCTCTCTCAAAATAATACACAACTCGAAATTCCGGATGTTTTATCGCTTATCCAAAATTTTTCAGATACTTGGTTCTCATTAGATCAGTTTGATAAAAATGAGTTTCCTAAAAAAGGGACTAAAGAAGAAATTCAGCTTAGCGCCAATGATTTACAGTTGGATTTGGGGCAATTAAAAATAGACCTTATTAAAAAAGGAGAAGCCACCGAGCTTTTTGCACAAGAAAAGTCTAAAGGAAATTTAGAAGGCATTGTAGGTACTGTTTTTCAAACAGTTTTTGGAGAAGATGCTTATCCTACAATAGAAGAAAAAGCTGCGCACTTAATTTATTTTGTGGTCAAGAACCATCCGTTTAATGATGGCAACAAACGCAGCGGGGCTTTTGCCTTTATATGGCTGCTACAAAAGGCTGGAGTTAATTTCACAAAAAACATATCTCCGGAAACCTTGACAACCCTAACGCTGTTAATTGCGCAATCAGACCCAAAAGAAAAAGATAAAATGATTGGGGTTGTATTACTGCTTTTAAATTCAGATCAAAAATCACCTTTTTCAGAATGAGAAGTAGTATGAATTTCCGTGTATGTTATTTCTTTTCATAAGTTTTTTTCCCCTTCCATTTGCTTATACTGTACCACTCCTGTACCGCACTTACCCCCTAACCCCCCCGTAAACAAAGGAAAATTACATATTGCATCGGAAAATAAACACCCTTTTATTAGAGCATTATAAACTCTTCTCAAGAGGTAGTTGGTATCTTCAATTCAATAGGATAATTCTTTACACTTTTTTAATTTACAATATCTAAGCTGAAGTTATTGATTGGCCCAATAACAATTGCCAAAAGTAGAAAATTGTTATCGCTAACTTTTCTGCTAATTTATTGTAGCTCGCTATTTTACGTATAATAGAATTGATTCAATATTTCAGGTTTCAAATATGTGGACCTGTTTTTCAAGTTCACTGCAAGACTTACCGAATCCAAATCTTTCAAAGTATTTATCTTATGACCTTCGAATAACTTAGATAAACGAACCAGCAAGAATTCCCAATGAAATCAATATACTCTATCAGCTTTCTAGCTTCCGATATTTCCAAAATTTTATTATACCGAATATCGATGTGATCCTTTTCGAAATTATAAGCATCCAACAGGTATTCACACTGTACATTTCAGTTAAACTTACGAGTCCATCGACTCGCTATTTCTGCAATTTACTGGAAGTACTAATCCTTTCTTTTGAGCCGAATTGGACCTTTTGCTTCTGAAGGTAAATCCTGAATAAGGACTCCATTTTGCAACGTGATTAATTTATTCTCTTTAACCAGTTCATCAGCAACTATACGCACCATGTCCATTCCATCTCTCAATTCTCATCAAAATATATTCTGGCAATTTCTGAAGGACAGAAACTGGAATCATTTGATTTCCTCTGATCCGAAATTTCCTCAATTAAACCTTTAATTTCTAAATGTTCATCTTTCAAAATTTAGTTTTTGAATGTTTTAAATACGTGAAATAATTCAAGGTAGAATTGACTTACAAATACCTTCGGCAAATTTTATTACTTTTGATCACTTCAATATCTCCAATTTGAAGCTAATATTGTAATTTTAGAACCAGCTTTTATTTTGCAAACCATTTTTTTCCAAAGATTATGAATATTTTCTATTTCGTTATCGGAGTGGTAATTGTTTTAGTGACCATTTACGATATGATCTATACAATCCTATCCCCTAGAGGTTCGGCGCTATTAGCCGATAGAATATCGAGATGGTTTTGGAGATTTGCATTAAAGGTTTCCGGTAAAAATGGCAGGAACAAGCTTCTAGAATATATTGGTCCGTTAATATTGTTGGGTGTCGTTCTAACCTGGATCATAATCTTATGGCTTGGAAATACTTTAATTGTCTATTCAGATCCACAAGCCTTGTGGTCCTCTCAAGATAGTGCATACGTAACTGGTTTTTATAATAAGCTCTATTTTGCAGCTTATGTACTTTCATCTATGGGTAACGGTGACTACACTCCGGCTTCTGACTGGTGGTTGTTCTTTACAGGTTTTATTTCCTATACTGGAGTGGTATTCATCAGCTTAGGGATTTCCTTCTTAATTCCGGTAGTGGAAGGAATTACTTTAAAAAGAAAGTTGAGTATGCAAATTCATAATCTGGGCGAAACACCAGAAAGAATAATTTCCAATTATAATAGTAATAATTTTGAGCAATTATCTTCAGCATTAAGCGATCTGGAAGCGCCCTTATTAAAAGTGGCCCAAAGTCATTTAGCTTACCCAGTAATTCATTATTTCCATTCAGTAAATATTAATGAATCCTTACCGGTTCAATTAGCTACTCTTGATGAAACCTTATCCATCCTGCTTTATCAGGTCGAAGAAGACAATTTTGAGGATAGGCTGAGTATGGAAAGAACCTATAAATCCCTGACATATTACTTATCTACCTTAGCTTCTGCCTTTATACATCCCGGAGATGATGAGCCTGAGCATCCTAATACTGATTATTTACAAGATTTAAAAAAATCTGATCAGGCGATCGATGACTCAGCAAATCGCAAACTTGCTGCTAGAAGGAAACTATTACTAGCATATCTTCAAAATGATGGGTGGGAATGGGATGTCATAGAAAAAAAAGAAAAAGTTACGATCAAAGAAAGAATTTAGATCAACTGCTATCTAATAAATTTCTGACAATCGTAAATAACTATTCGCCATCTGTTTCTGTATTTTCTGCAGCTTGTAATTCTTCTCGAGTATTTATATTCCGTAAAATCGCTGTATTCTCGAGTGCGTTTAGATTTAATATGACATGGGGTTGCTTTGAAACAAAATCCTGCATTTTTAATTCATCTGCCAAAATAGCTTTCTCTACTTTTTCTATTACTGATTTTGGGTAGCAGGCTAAAAGGGGAGAAATTCGCTCCGAATGTGTGGCCACAGTTATTTTTTCAGGTTCGGCTACAGTCATCAAACTCTGTATTCCTTCTTTGTTAATGGAAGGCATATCGCAAGCCAGCAATAAAACCATTGGAGCCTTAGAATATTCAAGTGCAGCATATAATCCGCCCATAGGTCCTTTCTTCGGAATAATATCGGTATACAAAGGTTTACCGAATTTCAAATATTCCTTGTTATTACTAATTATATTGGTTTTCAGGTTTAATTGATCGAGAAGCTTTATGATATGCAAGATCATGGGAGTTCCTTTAAAATTAAGCAGACCTTTGTCTGTTCCCATTCTTCTGCTTTCCCCTCCCGCAAGTATAAAAACTTCGATCGCTTCTTTTTCTATCACTTCAATTGATTTCAGGAAATAAAAATAAGCTAATTTTGAAAAGACAAACCTGATTTGAAAATCTAGATGTATTGTAATTAAGCAGAAATTTAGATAGTAAACTACATCTTGAAATCTAGAAAGTTTAGATCGTTTCTTATTCCGTATCAATCATAAATTACCACAAAACCTTAAAAGCACCTTAAAAGTTTTATTTCGGGTAATATTCTTATCCATAATTAAAAACATTAGGCTTAACTTTAAATGGTTGTTTGAATAGTCAGCAGCCAATAAAATTACATTAAAATGAAAATTAGGATTCGAGGAAATTCGGTGAGATATAGATTGACGAAAAATGAAGTGGAACACTTATGCAGAAAAGGATCTATCGAAGAAACCACAAATTTTCCAAACCTGGATTTCGCTTATGAAGTGAAAGTTGCAACAACTGAGCAGTTGAATATTGATTTTGTGAATAATAAGATCTCTTTGCAAATTTCTGATGTTCTTCTGAAAGATTGGGATACTAACAATCGGGTAGGATTTTCTCATTCTGTCATCACTTCTAAAGGCAAATCTATAGATGTCCTTCTCGAGAAAGATTTTACCTGCCTGGAAGATCGTGGTGAGGACGAATCTAATAATTACCCTAACCCAAAAACTCTTGCGCTCTAGATGAAAAAGAAAATCGAAAGAAACGTAAATCATAGAGGACCCGTTAAGTTTCAGGAACTTGAATTTAAAGATCCCGTTACCCATGCTGCAGGAAAACTGGGGATTAGAGAAACCGTAAAGCATACCTTTAAAGAAATGGGTGTTGTAGATTCCATGCGAGCTCTATTCACTATTAATCAGCAGGATGGTTTTGACTGCCCTAGCTGTGCCTGGCCCGATCCTGAACATCCTTCCAAAATTGGAGAATATTGCGAGAATGGAGCAAAAGCCCTGGCAGATGAAGCTACGCATAGTCATATTGATGCCGCTTTCTTTCAGAAATATTCAGTGGAAGAACTTTCAGAGTTAAGTGATTTTCAGCTAAATAAATTCGGGCGACTTATAGAACCACTGGTCTTACGCGAGGGCAGCATTCATTACGAAAGCATTTCCTGGCAGGATGCCTTTGAATTAATTTCAGAAGAATTACGCAGTCTGGATTCTCCAAACGAAGCTATATTCTATACATCCGGTCGTTCCAGCAATGAAGCTGCTTTTTTATACGGAATGTTTGTTCGCGCTTATGGAACCAACAACATGCCAGATTGCAGTAATATGTGCCATGAATCCAGCGGAGTCGCCCTTGACGAAACCCTGGGGATTGGAAAAGGAAGTACCAAACTTGAAGACTTTTATGAAGCTGAAGTGGTGATCATTGCCGGGCAAAATCCTGGCACCAATCATCCAAGAATGCTATCTGCACTTGAAAAATGTAAAGAAAACGGTGGCTATATTATTGCGATAAATCCATTAGAAGAAACCGGTCTGGTTAATTTTAAAAATCCCAAAAATATCAAGGGTTTACTTGGCAGTGGTGAAGATATTGCCGACTTACATTTAGCAGTCAATATTAACCAGGATATTCCATTGGTGAAATTGATTCTTAAACGTCTAGCGGAAAAAGATGCTTTAGACCATACAGTTTTTGACCATGAGTTTCTTGAAGAATACACACAGGGATATTCAGAATTGATAGACGATCTAAAATCCTTCAATGAAGAAGAATTGCTGGCTTTAACGGGAGTTTCTAATGAAAAAATAAATCAAGCCGTAGAGGTACTTGCCAAGAAGACCAAAATTATTGTCTGTTGGGCCATGGGACTTACTCAGCATAAAAACGGGGTGGAAACCATCCGGGAATACGTGAACTTATTGCTTCTGAAAGGAGCTATAGGCAAGGAAAATGCGGGTACCTGTCCCGTACGCGGGCATAGTAATGTGCAGGGAGATCGAAGCGTGGGAATCATGCACTTTGTAGATAAAGATCTTAATGAGCGTATTAAAAAGCATATGAATTTTGATCCGCCTACCGAAAAAGGTATTGATGTGGTTGAATCCATGGAGGCGATGCACGAAGGCAAAGCGAGTGTATTTTTCGCTTTAGGAGGAAACTTTTTAATGGCCGCTTCAGATACCGATTATACTGCGCAGGCACTCCATAACTGTAAATTGACAGTCCAAATTAGTACTAAGCTAAACCGCTCGCACTTAGTAACGGGTAATAAAGCATTGATCTTACCTACTTTCGGCAGGTCTGAAAAAGATGAGAAAAATGGAAATCTTCGTTTCCTGACAATGGAAAGTAGTATGGGACGAATCCGGCAATCCAAAGGTGTTTTAAAACCTGCTTCCAGCGATATTATGAGCGAGCCTGAAATTATCGGGAATCTAGGCCATACATTTTTCAATGGAAATCACCCCGTAGACTGGATAGCAATGGGAGAAGATTACGAATTAATACGCGAGAAAATCGATCTGGTAGCAAAAGGATTTGAGGAGACCAGTGAACGATCTAAAGGTTTTGGATATTACCTTCCTAACAATGCGCGGCACAGAGATTTTAGTATGTTGCCTAATGGTAAAGCACAGATCACTTTGAATAAACTTCCAGACCACCAGTTACAGGAAGATGAATTAATGTTGATGACCATTAGAAGTCACGACCAGTTTAATACCACTATTTATGGCTTAGACGATAGGTATCGCGGAGTTTATAACGAACGTCGGGTAATCTTTATGAATCAGGAAGATATGGAGAAGCGCGGTTTAAAGAAATTTGAGATCGTTAATTTAAGTAGCACCTATGATGGCAAGAAAAGAATGGCGTACAAATTTAAAGTATTGCCTTATAACATTCCGGCCGGCAACACTGCTGCCTATTACCCTGAAACCAATCCGCTGGTGCCTTACAACCATTTTGCAGAGCGTAGTAATACACCCATTAGCAAGTCGGTAAAGATTCGGATTGAAAAGGAAACTTAATTAAGTAGACGATCTTCAATGTGATAAAAAAATCTTCTCTGTAGAACTAACTTAGGTATCAGAAGCTAATTGGAATAAGTTGTTTAGTTGAAAACAGGAATAAAATCATAATCTTCATAGAGGCATAAGCCTGACTTTTGATGAGAATTAATCATATACTTCGGAAGTAAAAAATAAAATAGATAGATATTTCCGAAGTGACAGTGCTTCTATAGTTTCTTAAAATTGAACTATTTTAGAGTTACAACCAACTGTTCCAGATGCCTGCTATTTTTTCTGGCAACTAAAAGTTTACATATCTCTAAGGCTATTAAAATTAATTTTAAAATGATAAGGAACAATTATAATTATATCCTGAGTACGATCTTCTTTCTTAGTTCTATCACCTTCAGTTATGCACAGAAAATTCCGGATTTTATCAATCCCGAAGATCTGAAAAATGTAAAATTTAAATGTCTGGAAGAATTTGAAGTGTATTCCGAAAAGGAACAGAAGTATATCGATATTTTATGGAAAGAATCGCTGCAGTATCTTGAAGCTTATGCGGTGGCTTGAACGACCTCTCCAGCTGGAAGCTCTTGCATTGATTCAGACGTGGCAACTTATGAAACCGTGGACGGAATTGGTAAGTTATGTGTGATGGAGCGTCGCGATATGCAATTAATAGTCAAAAACATCTACCAGATCCTGCACAATCCTGCGGCTGCAAAAGCTTGCTTCGCTGCAAGAGGCAATGTTGACTGGCTCTATAGTCCCGGCGGTGAACTGGAGGCAAGGTCTGAAGTAGCTAAATGGCTTGATAGAACCACTTTTCAAGAATTTTTTGAAACTAAAGTTAGCGATCCAGAGGTGAAAGCTAAAGGTTATACCTTCTCTGATAATTTCTTTAGCATGGTGACCAGTGAAAAGGTGAAGGCACCTAAAAATTTCCCTTATGATTTAAGTGCCAGATCACTACCAAATCTTTGGCCATCTGTAGGCTGGTTCCCAATGTATGCTGAAGAAAGTGAAAGAAATCAAAAAAAATTCGCAAATGTAAGAGGTGGATATGCTTATGCTGAAATCCTGGGACATTGGGGATTGCTAAGAATAGATGAGATCAACGGACAAAAAGTTGGTGCCGAAGTTGGAATGACCGTTCAGGCTGTAAACACCTTATATCCATACCATAACCACGCTACTTCTGAGTTGTATTATACGATGCGCCAGCCATCCTGTGTGAATCAATTTAAAACTTTTGCCATCAGGGATACTAACTAAAAGCTTACAACCATCTCAGAAAATGAAGATGAACGCGTTGTTCAGTTTGATACGGGAATGCCTGATGAATTCAGGATGTGGACCACCTCATCGTATGATCGGGATCCTTTTGTCTATTTTTACGAAAATACTATTCATGCATTTGAAATCGACGGGGACTGTGAAGAAGATCCGGAAAAAAATGCGCTTGTATCCATTTGAGCACGCTCCGATGCTCATGAAAAGCTCAATGACTACGGAACTACAAAGTTGTGTGAATGTGCTGAAGAACCTGGCAAACCAGCCGCCAGAGGTGGAAAAATACAATGTCAGCTAACAAAGCTGAAGTATTAGAATTTCATCTCAAGCTATACTTATAGATCTTATATTCCACTCAAATTTTAAAGCTGCCTTTTTAGAGTAAGACTTTTAAAAAATTCGTTTAGTTTTTACTTATAATAGCGTGTTTATAAATTAATAGATCATCAAACTTTAAAGTATTCGCAAATTCAACTCTATAAAATAAAAAAGCGGCCATCTGAAGATTCATTTAGCCGCTCTATTTAGAAAGGAGTTTTTATTAAACTTTGGCTAATTCCAAAAAAGCTGGAACATTTTTCCTTTCATTCTTTTCCTCATATCGGGACTTAAAAGAGATGTCTGATCTTAAATCGTATATCAGGTTGTCTTCCGTAGGATCTAAAACCATTACGTAGATCCATTGATTTTCAATATGTTTTTTAGTTTCAGGATTTCTGGATACTATTTCTCTTACCTTATTTAAAGGTGCTTGAATAACTACCGACAATCTTAAGGGCTCATGATATATTTCTTCATCAAATTTCATGAGTGATTGGAGAGGTAGTCCTGTTTTAAGATCAACTCCATTCCCTTCTACTACGCCAAATCTGCCCGTAATATTATGGACGATTTTGTTTCCACCACCAAATTTGTTATTATCAACCATGGCATAATAATAGTGATTGTTTATCCATTGAGTGACCGTCATAGGACCTTGTAAAATAGCCTCGAGTGCCTTTCCCGACTTATCGAGCTTCCAATTATAGGAATGTAAGAAGCATCGACTGTCCAGATCAACTTTTTTGGTTAGATTTCTGGGTCCTATAATGAATCCGGCGTTTTTTGCGAGTCCTCATTCTGGCCTGGTTTCGCTCCAGTCATTTGCTTTACGTTCTGCAAGAGAAACTGAATTTTTCTTCGTGCTAAGTCGTTTAGCTGTAGCGCGCTGCTGAACCTTTTTCAGGTCTGCTTTTAAAGACATGATTGCTGCCTTATGAATATCTTTGGTCTTATCTTCAAATAGCAGGATCTCATCGGTCGTTGTATTGTGCTCAGCTGCTAGAAATAAGGTGTTTTCGGGAATTTCAATATCAAAATTGGTTGCCAGAATTTTTCTTACAACTTCGTTATTTGCTATTTTAGCGAGCATTCTGGCGTTGTGTCTACCCGGGTTCGCAGCACATGCACCGCAATCCAGACTTGAACCAAATGCATTATTCGCAGTATGACTACCATGTCCGGTAAAGACGATCAAATCTGCAAAAGTCTGCCATCCAAGTAAATCAAACGCATTTTTTAAGATTCCGGCCTGTTCAATTAACGGAATTTGAATATCACAATCGTTTACATTTTTCAGTAAATCTGTATCGCAATAATTTTCGTACGGATTTTCAGAATTTCGTTTCCATTTATACAAACCTTGCGGAACTATTGTCCTACTGAAAAGTCCTCCGCCATAAACCAGACCAGCAGCTTCCACAAATCCGAAAGCCGATGGAAGCATGGCGTTCTTCGGAAATATTTGACCAGAAGTAAACAAAGAGAGCTCTCCCCTACTTTATTCCGGAATAATGAGATCGATATTTGATATTATTTATTCTGAAGCTGGCCCGATAAATTCCAGAAGAACTGAAGATTAAAATATTCCGAAGTATAGGTGATCATTTATATTAGAAACAGTTAGAACTTTATGCAGGTTTATCTACTTCATATTTTGCTCCATTTCTTCAGATAAAGTTTTTTATATAATCTTCGGAATTTGCCATAAATGGCTGAAATAGCTTGCATTCTTTGCTAGTTTTCTAACTTTCCAATTAAGTATTCTGGGTTCCTCAGTTTTTATATATTTTCGCTAAATGCAAATCTCAAAGTATTTTCTGATCTACCTCTGTATTTGTCTGGGCCTGACCGCTTGTGACCAGGCTTCGGAAAACAGTTCAGAAGAAATTAAACCTGGCAGCGGAGAATATTATTTTCAGCAAGGATTAAAATTAAAGTTGCCAGCAGAAATGCTTGCTAATTTTAAATATGGTCTGAACTCTTCCAGGATCGACAATGATACAGTGCATCTCAAGTTATTGGATGGCGTTATCTATAGCTTTAATCAATTAAGGTATTATGACAGCTCACTGGTCTATTCCTCAAAAATGATCGATCAATCTAGGATCTATGAAAATATTCATTTTGAAGCTACAGGTTTTTACCGTAAAGCTATTATTCATCGCTCTCTAAACGATTATAAAGAATATTTTAGAAATGCTTTTATCTCCAGGGAGTTACACCTTGCTGATGGAGATTCTTCCAGGGCCGGGCAAAGAACAATAGAGATGGCTAATGCACAAAGCAGATTAACAGATTATACCGGAGCTCAACAAACTGCTACTGAAGCCCTCAAACTACTGGATCCCACTGACTCCACTTACTTTAGTACCGCTTACAATATTATTGCAACAGCATATCGTAACCAGGGTTTTCAAAGTGATGCCAAACGTGAATGGAGAAACGCTCTTGCATTTGCTGCCAATGTGAAGGACAGTTTGAGTAATTTAAACAATATTGCACTATCTCTCCAGGATGAAAAGAATTACAATGAGGCCATAATTATTTTTGAAAACATCCTGCGCAGTTCTGATTCAACTAATATTCTCTCTAAGGCCAGGTTCTTAGATAATCTGGCTTACACCAGGTGGTTGCAAGACTCTACCGCTAACGTGGAAGATGATTTGTTAGAATCCAGGAATATAAGACTGCTGAACAATGGGAAAAATGGCCTACTCGCCAGTTATGATCACCTTTCCAATTTTTACCGAAACAAGGATGAAGTTGTGTCAAAACTTTACGCAGATAGCTTGCTCACTACAGCCAGGGAACTCAATAGTAAATCGGCGCAATTGAATGCCATAGAAAAATTGATCCACCTATCGCCAATGGAATCGGTCAAAAAATTCTCAACAATCTATATTCAGCTAAGCGATAGCATCCGTTCGGAAAATGCCCAGGCTAAAAATATGTTCGCTAAAATTAAATTTGATGAGGAACAGAAAGAATTAGAGATCAATCAATTACAGGATCAAACTGCTCTACAGGCTATAGAAAAAGAGCAACTGCAGGACCAAATCATCATATTATCACTAGGAAGTCTGCTGGTATTAGTTAGTGGTGGATTTGGCTATTACTATTTAAGACAAAGACATACCAGGGATAAAATTCGCGAAGCGCATCGTACAGAATCCAGAATTTCCAAAAAAATACATGATGAACTGGCAAACGATGTCTACAATGTTATGAGCGGTATGGATTCGATTGCAACCAATATGCTCATGGAAAAGCTGGAAAATATCTATAACCGAACACGTAATATTTCCAGGGAAAATAGCAGTATTCCAACAGGAGCAGATTTCCTTCCCCATTTACTCTCCACGCTTAGTTCCAGTTTACCGGCAGATGCCAGACTAATTCTTCGTGGGGAAAACAGCATCAACTGGAAAAGCTTAAGCCCGGAGAAAAAGATCATTCTTTACCGTGTCCTTCAGGAGATCATGATCAATATGAACAAACATAGCAAGGCCAGTTTGGTTGCTATTGTATTTTCCGAAGAAAACAGAACGCTGCATATTCAATATTCTGATAATGGGATAGGTACTTCACGTCAAAGTCTGAAAGCCGGTAATGGTTTTATTAATATGGAAAACCGTATTCTTTCTATCAAAGGAAAACTTAATTTTGAAACTGAACAGGAAAAAGGATTGAAGGTTCTAATTCAAATTCCAATATAATTTTAACATGTTTAAAAAAGTTCTGGTTGCTGAAGATATGGACAGTATAAATCATGCTGTCGCTTTTGTGTTAAAAGATTTGAAAATTGCACAGGTAGATCACGCGCAATATTGTGATAGAGCCTGGCTTCTGGCCAAAAAAGCTATTCAGGAAGGCAGTCCTTATGATCTACTAATTTGTGATCTTTCTTTCAAACCAGATTACCGGGAGGAAAAACTAACGTCCGGAAAAGACCTTATCTCCGCATTAAAATTCGAAGATCCTCAACTTAAAGTTATCGTGAACTCGATAGAAGACCACCCTCAAACGGTCAGGGAACTCTGGGCAAGCGGAAATATAGATGCCTATGTTTGCAAAGACCGCAATGGCTTAAAAGAGCTGAAACAGGCGATCCTGAATTTGAATGAAGGTGCCAATTATAATTCTCCGTCGATTGAAAAGATCCTGAACCAGAATAATGTGCTTACTTTAAATGACTTCGAGATCAATATTGTTAAATATCTGGCAAACGGTTATACACAGGACGAAATTCAAAAGGAATTAAAAAATAAGAATATCAGGCCGAGTAGTAAAAGTGCGATCGAAAAAAGGCTAAAAGAATTGAGGGATGAATTTAGAGCGAATACGAATCCGCATTTGATTTCGATCATGAAGGATCTGCAATTGATCTAATACAAGTAATTACGAAAGAATTCAAGCTATTCCTCCTACCTGCAAAAAGTTTGTTTATTTTACTCTATCTTACAAGTATCTCCTACGAATTATTTCACAGGTCTAACGTTCTCCATAAAGCCTTTCCAAAAGACATTCCTTAAAACGATTCAAATTAGAGCTATTTAACATGGAAGGTACCAACCCTTGCTTAGATAGGAACTCCTTGAAAAGTGAGAATTATCAATTTTAAATTAATCAGTAATTTTAAATCCGGGAAAATCTGCATCACCGTTCTCTGTAGAACCATTTCAATTCGATGAATCCGATCCGCTCTGCTTAAAAGTGTCTAAAAAACCAAACACAAGTCCCTACAATATTTTAACATTATATCTACCTGTATTTCAAATCAATAGAAATTAATAACTTTTCTTGTGAGTTTTATTTGGATTTAGTCTAAATAGATATAATTTTGTCTGGAATTACTACTACAATGACCCGAACGATTTTAATACTACTACTTATACTACCAACGGTATTATTTAGTCAGTCGCAACTAAAAGGCGAGATTACTGATGCTAATAACTATATCGTAGCGAATGCAGAGATAAAATTAAGTCGATCAAATTATAGTCGCACTACCCGTACAAATGGTAATGGGATCTACTTATTTAAAAATATACCTACAGGTACATATCTTCTGGAAGTTAACACCAATAAATCCGTAAGTTTTCATCAGGTAATTTTAGACTCAAATTATGTAACACATGATATTCAGCTAAAGAATGAAGGTGATTATGAACTTGATGAAGTGGCAATTCAGGGAGAATCCAAAAAAACGAAACTTGAGAAAACTGGTTTTGCCATCAGTGTAATTAATACTGAAGAAACTAGCCAAAGAAATATTCAGACTACTGAACTTCTTAATAATACGGTTGGAGTCAAACTCAGACAAAATGGTGGTTTAGGATCAGATATTCAATTTAGTCTGAATGGACTATCCGGGAGTGCTGTTCGCATATTTATTGACGGAATTCCTATTTCTACTTTTGGTTCATCTTTCAATTTAAATAGTATTCCGCCATCACTTATCCAGCAAATTGAAGTGTATAAGGGAGTGGTTCCCGGACACCTGTCTGACGATGCTTTGGGTGGTGCCATCAATATTGTATTAAATCAATCTATGAATACCAGTTTAAATGCCTCCGTATCTTACGGATCATTTAATACGTTCCAGGCTTCTATGAATGGTTTGTATCGCGCTGATGATAGCGGATTTACCATAAAAGCATCAGGTTTTCACAATTATTCAGATAATGATTACGAAGTTTCGGGCAGAAGTGTTGTAGTTACAGGTCTTGGAGGAGTTCAAACTCCTATTACTGCAAGAAGGTTCAATGATGCATATCGTTCGACAGGTGGGATTGTACAATTAGGATATACCGATGTTTCGTGGGCAGATCAATTTTTTGTTGGCTTCACTGGATCTGATGATTACAAAGAAGTTCAGCATGGAGCATTTATGACCATTACGCCGTATAAAGACCGCTTTTTTGAATCCCAGGCTACTTTGGCAAATCTGAGTTATCAAAAATCAGATCTATTTACAGATGGTCTGAACGCTAAAGTAAATGCTTATTATGGAAAACGTGACCGCCAGGTCACAGATACTCTTGCCTGGGCTTATAGCTGGAATGGAGAACGAGCCATAGATTTCAGAGGAAATGAATACCAATATACCTGGGGCTCCCAGCAAGAAGGAGGCCCGACGCTCGCTAAAATTGACAGAAATGTTGCTTCTATAAGAACCGGACTCTCCTACTCCATTGCAGATAATCATACTTTTCTAGTCAATCATTTGTATAGTTCCATAGATCGCGAAGACAGTGATGCACTGGATTCTGAATTTGAAAATAGCTTCGTAGGTACAAGAGATCTGCGCAAAAACATTATTTCAATTACTTATGAATTGAATGCTTTCGAAAATAAACTGAAGAGTAGCATTTTTGGAAAATATTATCAGCAGAAAACTATTAGTACAGATCCTGCCTTCGTAACAGATATTACTGGCGACAGGAGAATAGTTAACGAGACCGTAAGTAGCAATAAAGAAAATGAAGGTTATGGATTTGCACTATCCTACGCGATAACTCCAGAAGTAATGCTTCTCACCTCTGCGGAAAAGGCCGTTAGACTACCAGACGAAACTGAAATCTTTGGAAATGATGGAGATAATGTGGTAGCAAATTCTAGTATCAACCCTGAACAAAGTAACAATTTCAATGTAGGATTAAGATTAGGTACTTTTAATTACCAAAGACACCGTATAGGAATAACCACGAATCTTTTTCTACGAAATATTAAGGATAGAATTGGATTGCCTATTGAAACGTCCCTGAATGTAGATGATGAATTGATCTTATACGTGAACCAGGGCAGCGGAACTTCCAAGGGTTTTGATGCACAATTCAATTACTCCTATAATAACAATCTGGATTTCAATTTCAATGTTTCCCGTTTTGACCTTAAAATCGAAAACAGGGGATCTGAAATTGATGTGCCAAATACTCCATTTCTTACTATGAGTGGAAATACCAGATATACGCTTAAAGATCTACTTCAGAAGAAATCGAGATTGGATCTTTTCTACAATATGTACTTCACAGATGAATTTTCTTACTTGGTGCCTCAAGGTTCCAATACTGTTGGAGACGACTTTTTTAAAGTACCACAACAGCTTACTCATGATCTCGGTTTGAGCTATACATTTCCTCGGAAGGATATTGTAGTAAGCTTCGATGTAAAGAACATTTTAGACGAGGCTGTTTTTGACAATCTTTCAGTTCAAAAACCTGGAAGAGCATTCTACTTAAAATTAAACTATTCATTAAATAAATTCTAACCAAAATTACTCATAACATGAATCGTAATTATTTCAACTTTAAGTCAATTTTTAGCGCGATAGCAGTCGTTGGACTTATGTCCTCCTGTAGTAGCGACGATAGCACAGATGATATTATTCCTGAACCAGAGACCGAAAGCCGCTGGATTACCGTTGCTGCAGCAAAAATGGGCGAAGAGCCAGGTGATGGAAATGGAGGAACTTTAATATATTCAGTTTCAAGCGAAGATGCAAAAAATCCTGACTTTTCTATAGAACCATTTGAAAATGGATTTATTGTTCCGTCGAATCGAACAGCACGTTTACAGGCTTCAGAAGATGGAAGCACTATTTTCAATATTAGCTATGCCGGGGATACTGGTGGAAATTACACAAAATACAATGTTCTAGGTGGGCAAAATTTCGAACAAACAGGTTCGGAGATCAGTATTGCTCCTTATGTAGGATCTGCTCCAAGATGGATCAAACTTTTTGATGGAGACCAGACTGGAGCTGCAGTTTATGTAAATACTGGAAACGAATTTAGTGATAATGATACTCCAGACGATTCATCAGATGATTTTTATGTACGTACTGAAGCTACCATGGGAATTGTAACCCTGGATTTGCAAAACTCTTCAATCAAGGAATTTCAGGAACATAGTGTACCTCTTTCTGCTGAAGAAGAAGCTGCAGGATATTATATCTCAAGAATCGATATGCCTACTTTAAATGCAGCGGGTGATAAAATCTATATTGGTGCGAGACTTAGTAAGGTAGATCCAGAAACTGGAGAGAGAGATAATGATGGTGCGGTTTTAGCCTCCAGATCTATTGTTCTTGATTATCCATCACTTCTAAACCCTGAAGTGATCGTTTCTGAAGTTGGAGTTGGTAATACTAACGGGTATCGTAGTATAAATGCCTTTGAATATAATGGAAGTGTATACCAGGCGAATCAGGGTGATCCACAAGGTTCACATATTTTAAAGATCGACTCAGATAATGAATATGATGACTCTTATGTATTCAATCTTGACGAAGCTCTAGGCGTAAATGATGCTTATATCCTTGCATGGAGACCAGCATCGAATGGAAAGGCTGTGCTTGCATATCGTCATGCCGGATCGGCTGAAGGTGTTGCTGGTGCACAGGGATATTTTGCTTTAATAGACCTTAATTCCAAGACAGCACAAAAGATCGACGCTATTCCTTACGACCCTAATTTCTACCTTTTCCAATACCAAGGATTTGCAGTAGATGGTACCGAGATTTATCTTACGCAGGCTCCGGTTGGCGAAAATGGAAATATTTATATTGTAGATACCGAGACTGGAGAAGTTACTAAAGGTGCTGAACTGGTGAACACTCAGGGTAGTCACTTTATAGGAGCGTTCTAAGTGTAATAACTCAACCACATTATTCTGTTTTGTGAAGGCGAAAGGCCACTATTTATAATAGTGGCTTTTTGCATTTTTGAAGCTTAATAAGTCTTGCGACTTTTTTACAGGTTATACACTATGGTCATATCTTTCCAAATATGTAAGTTTATGGCATGATCAAAGTAGTTATAATCGACGACGAGCTAAGTGCTCAAAATGTACTTGAAAAAACACTCCTAAGGTATTTTCCCAACAAATTCAATATTGTAGCCAAATGCCATTCTGTTGACAGCGGCGTTATTGCTATAAACAACTATACACCTGAGCTGGTATTTCTTGATATTCAGATGCCGGAAAAGAGCGGATTTGAATTATTCAAGCAATTCGATCCTATTAATTTTGAAGTGATCTTTACCACCGCACATAATCGTTTTGCTGTCCAGGCCATAAGGCAGAGCGCTCTTGATTATATTCTGAAACCCATTAATCATATCGACCTGAGAGATGCGATCAAACGTTTTGAGGAACGAAAAAGAAAATTATCCACTAAAGATAAACTAATAATGCTTCTCGAGAACCTGAATGTAAATGATCAAAATATCGCAAAACTTGCCTTCCCTACGCTGGAAGGTTTTGAGCTAATCCATTCTAACCAGATCCTCTATTGTAAGGCTGAAAGTAATTATTGTTCGATAAAAGGTATTGATGGAACTACAAAAACTGCCACAAAAACACTTAAGTTTGTAGAAGAAATCCTCCCTTCAGCATTTCTAAGAATACATAAAAGTTATGTCATTAACCTGAATTTTGTTGTGCGCTACCATAAAGCGAACAAGGAAGTTGAGTTAACCAACGGGGAGAAACTTCCGGTTTCCTTCCGTAAAGAAGAGGAATTCATCAATGCTATCTTACAAAATAAATAGAAGCTTTATAGGCTTTCTTTTTTGTGTCCAGTGCCTCTGGGCCCAGAATTTTCCCTCCAGGAACTATTCTGCTGCGAACGAACTGCCGAATAATGCAGTCCGCGCATTGTTCGTTGATAGCAATAATGTGCTATGGATAGGAACCGAGAACGGAATTGTAAGTAAGCAGAATAATATTTTCCAAAGCTATTTTGAAGAAGATGGACTCGCCCTGAATAGTTGCTGGGCAATCACTGAGGATAAGCAAAACAGGATCTGGTTTGGAAGTTATGGGAGCGGGTTAAGTGTTTTCAATGGTGATGATTTCAAGATCCTCTCTACAAAAGACGGACTCGTTCATGATGAAATAGTCCAACTTTTTCCATATAAAAATTATATCTACGTTGGAACCAGTGATGGTGTCTCAAGAATTGATATAAACACATTCGATATCCAGTCATGGAAAAATGAAGGGTCTAAGGCTTTACTAAGAGTTTCTGGATTTTTCGAATTTGAGAAAGAACTCTATGTTACGACCTATAGAACCGGAGTTTTTAAAGTTTCTTCGGAAGGATCTTTCAGTCTAAAACAGGTAAACGATCAAAGGTATATCTATTCTGCATTCGTTGACAATAACAGCATATTCAGTAGCAATAAGGGGCATTATACAAAATCTGAAATTTCAGAATATATAAAATCAGGAGAGCCTGCTTCAGAAGAACTCGGGAATTCAATAATCTGGGACTACGTAAAAACGAGTGACTCAACTATCTATGCTGCGGCCTGGGGAATTTATGACAGTAATGGGGGTATTTTCGAACTGAATGAAGATTTTAGAGACCGTACAAATTCCTTCGGAATACAGGGAAATGATATGTATTCTCTGGCCTACGACGAAGCTTTTGAAAGATTGTACATAGGCACCTTATCTTCAGGGGTCTACGAAATTCAGCTTAAACCACTAATAAAATTTGAAGAACTGTTCAATCAAAATATCCAGGGTTTTGCGGAGATAGATGGGAACACAGCATATTTGCTTGAGCAGGGCGTTCAAATCAACTCTGCAACGAACCAGTTTTTTATTCAATTATTAGATTTTAAGCGTTGGCAGCAAAATTATCTCAGGACCACAACGAGGCCACTACCAGAACATAAAGATGATTTTTATGAACTGGACCATAACACCACAGCAAGTAACATCAAGTTCTATGACATCAAAACTTCAAATAACCTTTATTGGATAAATTCTAATATTGGGATATTTTCGATAGATACAGATGGAAAACTGGATACCTATTTACCATTACATTCAGAAGAGATCAATTTCACGACCGATGGCAAATTGATCGAAACCAACCCTTATGGAGGTGTTCGAATTTACAACGATCCAAAAAAATTGTCTTACAAATATTATCCACAGGATCATAAAGACACACCAACCATGGTGGTAAGCAGTCTGAAAACTGATAATAAAACCTATTTCACATCAGTATTTTCTGGTCTTTATAAATATGAGAATGGCCGTTTCGAGTCTTACCTGAATTTAAAAATCTGGAAGGAAAAAAATCTTCGGCATATGGTATCTCACAACGACAATCTGGCTATTTCCAGTGAATTCGGCGATGTTTTCATCGTTCGGGACAAACCTGGATCTTTTGAAGTTTTAACAAGAATTCCCCGGGCCAGTATTCAGGGAAATACCATTTCTTTCCTCAATGCCTATGGTAGTACTTTAATCATTGGTACAGAACGTGGACTTACACTCGTTAATGATGACCGCTTTATATTTCTGGACGAAGAGCAAGGTTTGGAGCAGCCCTTTTTCAGCAGTAAAATCGAAAACGATGAATTACATATTGGCAGCGAAAATGGGTTATTCAGGGTCAATATTAAAGAAGTTCTTGCATCGTCTAATCGGGTAAAAAGGATTCAGTTAAAAGATATTGCTATTAATAACAAAGAGTACGAATTGACTGAAAATGCTTTAAATGATCTCGATCTTGATTACGATGAGAATACGGTGCTGCTCAGCTTTTCTACCAATGCTCATCCATATCCTAAAAAATTACAATATCAATACAGGCTAAACCAGGATGAAGAATGGAGTACTCCAACCTCCAATTCTGAAATCCTGTTGCCATATCTTCCAGCTAATAATTATGAGGTACAGGTTCGTGTTCTTGATTCCAGTACAGGATTAAACTACTCACAGAAAATTCTTAATTTCAGCATAAAGCCTCCCTTCTGGAAAACCTGGTGGTTCTTTACCTATATTTTTCTGGCACTAATGGCGATCGTTTATGCGATCTATAAATATGAACTTGCCAAGAACAAACGATTCGAGCGGCAAAAGCGGGCTATCCAAAGAAGGTTTGAAGAAACTAAAATGGAAGCATTACTTGCTCAAATGAATCCGCATTTTATCTTCAATGCCATGAACTCCATTCAGAATTATATTATGGATAGCGACATTGATAACGCCACGATATTTCTGGGTGATTTTGCCAAACTCATTCGCCTGAATCTTGATCACTGTACTAAACCTACTATTTTACTGGTTGAAGAAATCGAATATTTACAATCTTACATTCGGGTAGAAAACACTCGTATGAATAATGCTATAGAGGTTAATTTTGAGCTGGATCCTAAGATCGACACCTATGATGTAGAGGTTCCTACCATGATTCTTCAAACATTTGTCGAAAACGTATTTGTACATGCTTTTACTGTAAAAAGTATAGATTCAAAACTGGATATAATTTTTGAAAAGCTTGATGAGCATGCCTTATGCTGCAAGATCATCGACAATGGTTCTGGTTTTACGGCTACTGGAAAGAATCGGCTGCATAACTCTAAAGGTCTAAGCTTAGTAAAAGAAAGACTAGCACTTTTAGACTACGACATTGAAGATGCGCTGAACATAGAATCTGAGCCTGGAAAAGGTACCATGGTAAGCCTGAAACTAAGTTTGCAACGATAACTCAAGAAATCGATACGTTTACTAAACCGTTAATTTTGAGCTGAACATAAGTTATAAATTCACCAAAAATTAGATGGCGGTAGCTGCTATATAAGATGTAACCATCTAATTGTATTTTATGAGTAGGGTCATAAACTATAATTGAATTACAGTTGCCGCTTTTCTAACTTTTTCACTCCCAGGGTTTAGAACCAAAATCATTATTTCTTTCTCAAATAAACTACTACAGTTTTCATTTTTATCCTGAAGTGTTTTTGACTTTCTAATATCCACATAGAGAATTACGATCGTAATTTTTCTTAAAATAAGTCATTTGAACTATATTCCCGCCTATCTAAAATTACAGGTAATGGAAAATTCTAAAGTGACAAAATATATACAAAACATACTCCCGAACATTCCCGAAGACTGGGTTAAATTGACTACACACAGGCTGGATATATATAATGAAGATCTGGCTAAGACAGAGTTTCTGGAGAAGTTTGAGGAATTATACGCCAACAATGATCATAGCGCTGAAAAACTAGCTGAGCTACCAACCGCATATGATTATATACGATTAGGGCATCCACTTTCCTCTATTCTGGAATGGTACGTGGGTAAATTGAATGCTTTGAAATCTGATCATATTATTGGTTTTTCCTCTCAAACTACTCCCCTGTTAGCTGTACTGCGGAAGAATTTATTTGAGAAGAAAAGCACCCGAATTATCTATTCTGAAAATCTTCCGGAACATTTCAATTTTGAGCTTTTCCGAAGTGTCTATGGATATGAATTTGAGACGTTACAGATCAATGAAGGTGAAATACTTCCAGATTTCGATGGTAGTAGCATTTATATCACTTCCAAAGCAGATCTTAAAGACCTGAAAATTGATCAGAATATAGATTTTCTACTAAGTCTTCAGCAGAAACTTGGTAGTGTTATTATTGTAAATGGCGAAAAGAACGCTTCTTATATTTCCGAAATTCAGCACGTACGCAGAAGGGAAACGATCTCGATGACTCCGGCCGATACTCATAAATTGCTACACAATCTTGTAAGCATTTCTTCCGAAGAGAATACGGCGAAAGATGAAGACAACCTTAAAAAAGTGATCGAAGAAGTTCAGAAGATCACCGCGACAAATTCCAAAGTTCTAGTAGGTTCTTGTGGTCTTTCCATGCAGTACGCGATTATGATGGGTCTTATCGATGACGCGATGGCCGAACATCCAGGAAAAGGCATTCGAATTATTGTACCGCCAAACTGTTATGGAGGAACTAATGATCAGGCTCGTCGTGTTGCCGCTTGTCTGGATAATGTTGAGATCATGGATCTTCCAGTAGATGGCGATAATGATATGGTGCAAAGCACCGATAAAGTGCTGACTCAGGCTGCAAATGAAAATGCAGTGCCCTTGATTATTGCTGAAATCCCTACAAATCCACGTGTTGAAGTTCCTGAACTTGAAAAACTACAGGAAGTTCTGGCGAAAACCCGAAAAACTGCAGATGGTAAAGCTGCTGTAGATCCTGTATTTATTCTGGATCAAACCTTTTGCCCGAACGTTCAGTTCTGCGGTGAAGATGGTATTCTTTCCGGAATCAGAGTAATCTCCTACGTAAGCGGATCCAAATTCCCGAGTGGTGGAAAATGTACCGCCGGTTATGCTGTAGCGAATCAAAGAGCTGCAGAGTTGATGGATAAGATCGATACGCATTTGAAAGTATGCGATAATGAAGCAACCTCTTTGCAGGTCGAAATTCTGGCGGAACAATTACCGTCCATGAATCAACGAATTGCTGATGCCTATAAAAACACCCGTGAATTTGTGAATTTCATCAAATCTGAACTTCCCGAAGCAAAGATCAATTTTGTTTCTGAAGAGTTAGCAGCTGCTGGTTTTACTCCTTCAGTATTTTCTCTCGACCTTCCTACAAAAGGAGAAACCGCTGCAGATCGTGAATCTTATAAAAGGTCCCTGAACCAAAAACTGATCAATATGATGATCACCAGGATTCCTGAAGAAAGCAAGTATTGTGTAAGTTACGGCCAGTTAAAAGGATGTTACTGGACGATACCGGCGACCTCAACTCAGGGTACTACAAAAGAAGATGATAAGGATTATATCGCCCGGGTTTCAGTTTCACCAGACCTTGACCTGGAGATGCATAAAAAAGTATTTTCTCAGTTCGTGGAAGATATCAAATAGAGCTAAAGCTCAATATTTTAAGATCCGGTATGAAAATCTATAATCATACCGGATCTTTAATTCCATAAACAACGCTACTTCAGTTCTAAACCGACACCTATTTTTTCCAGTAAATATGCATTATGGTCGATCACCAGAATATCATTTTCAATACTTAGATCTTTCAGAATCTTTAGGAGCAAATCTATATCTTCATAATGTAAGCCAGTGCTAGGCTCATCAAGTATATACAGTACATCCTTACTACCTTGCAAAAGCCAGTTCAGCAACAATAGACGCTGCTTCTCTCCTGAAGACAGACTTTGAATAGGTTGATCCAAATTTAAATGACCAAGACCTATTTCCTCAAGTTTTTCCAGAACCTCCCATAATTTCTCGAGGTCACCATGTTGCTTCAACCAGGCCTCAAAGCCATGAAGATCCAGATTAAGAACCTCAGCGATATTCTTATTATAAATCGTATGTTCCAGAATTTCTGGTTTATACCGCTGTCCCTGACAGGTTTCACAGGTTTCCACAGCATTGGCAGTAACATCAAGACTCGTTTCCATGTAACCCTTTCCTTTACAATCGGGACACTGACTCGTCTTCGTTTTATAAGAGAAATCCTTAGGTTTCAATTTCGAATTTTCAGCAAAGATCTTTCCAATTTCCTTTAGAAAATCCAGGTAAGAAACCAATAAGGTGGCAGAATGTGATCTTAATTTCTTTGCCTCAAAATAATGTGCATTATTATAATTTTCAGGATATGCTATCTGCTCGCAATAAACTGGTTTTTGATTTCTAATAGAAGGGATAATGATGTCCTTAACCAATGTTGTCTTACCAATCCCACTTTTCCCGCTAAGCGCGGTGATCCCTCCAACTGGAATTTCCAAAAGCTTGCGTTGCAAAGTATAACGCGAAACTCCATGTATTTCAATTTTGCGCTCACTTTCAGAAGTAAACTCGGTTCCGGCATTTTGGTTTTTGAAATAGCCATGGGTATCTTCTTGTTTCACAAAATCTGCAGGAGTTCCCTGGAAAGTAATTTGTCCGCCATTTCTCCCAGCCTTTGGACCAATTTCAATCAGCTCGGTCGCAGCCTCTATGATCTCCTTATTATGCTCAATGACAAGTACAGTATTTCCTTTGGCTACCAATTCCTTTAGAATCGCAATAAGATCTGGAATATTATGTCCTGAAAGTCCTGCGGAAGGTTCATCAAGAAGATAAGTAACTCCTTTTAACGGACTATTTAACTGCGTGATCAAAGCCACCCGTTGGTTTTCCCCACCAGATAAACTTTGAGATTTTCGGTTTAACTGAAGGTGATCTATATGTAGCTGAGTTGCCCTGTGTATCGTATTTTTAAGAAATGGCTGAATCTTTTCAATTAATTCCTGATCGATTTGTGAATAGGTGCTTGCATTCTGAATCCAGGTATCAATCCCGGAAAAATCAAGGTTCTTGATCTCGCGAATAGACAGGCCACCAATCTCAAATTTCAATCTTTCCGGTTTCAGTCCACTTCCGAAGCAATTGCTACATATAGCCGGTGTGAACAGAGCAGTTAAATTTTCAATGAATTTGTTTTTTCGGGTTTTATAATATTCCTGTTTGAGGTAATTATCCAGGCCTTCCCATTTCATTTTGATCTGCTGAGTTCCTTCCCTGGTTTTGGTTCTAAACTTCCACTGGGTTTCCCAAACTTTCTCCCCGGTTCCTTCGAAAATGATCCTCTTTTGATCTTCGGAAAATTGGTTGAAAGCAGTATTTCTGTCAAAACCATATTCCTGCCCTACTTTTTCGAGTATTGCCATATACTGGCTGTCCCTCTGCCCATAATAGGCAAGCGCCTTATTATGTTCAAAAACTCCTTCTGAAATACTTAAATTAATGTCGGGTGCAAGCTTCTTAACATCTGGTAGCAGTTCTTCACCCAGCCCGTCACAGATCTTACATTTACCAAGTTCGTGATTATTGGAAAAATGACTGGCTGAAAGTTCTTCCCCCTCAAATTCAGCCTTACGGGAAAAAGCAAATCTTAAAAGTTTATCGATACCTGTTTGCTTGGCAAGATCAGACCTTTTTGTAAAATTAGGCACTTTTCGGGTCACGCAGATCGTGGGAGTTAATCCGTCAACTTGATCGACTTCCATTTGAAAATTTACCCCAACCCTCGACTGTTGATATGCTGAAAATTGCCGCGTCATCTCCTGCATCCCATAAGCATGCACCGTATCTATGAGCAGGGAAGATTTCCCAGATCCCGAGATACCTGTGACCACGCTCAAGCAATTCTTTTGCAATTCAAGATCAAGATCCTTCAAGTAGTGCGTACGCGCTCCCCTAATCCTGATCTTATCTGTCTGCTGGTTCACTAACTCTGGTTTAGAAGATTCCAGCGCAGATTGCGAATTATCGAAATAAGCGTCTGCTTGTAATTTGAAAAGTTCATGGTTTTCAAAACAAACGATACCTGCTGTTTGTTCTTTTAGCTTATGCAAAGCAGTAATTAATTGTCGAACATTACGCTGATGCAGTCCAATACTGGGTTCTTCAAGTATTAAAATATTATCCCTGGAAGGTTTGGCAAAATTCCTGGTCAATTTGATTCGCTGGGCTTCTCCTCCAGATAAGGTATTGGAAGGTTGTCCTAATTTTAAGTATTCCAGTCCGAGATCCTTCATAAGTTTGAGGATATTCAAAATCTTCCTGTCTGTTGAGAAAAAATCGATTGCTTCCAGGATGCTTAGATTGTAGATATCTGCAATGTTCTTCCCATTCCATTTAACTTCCAGTACTTCCTTTTTAAAGCGTTTACCTTTACAAACAGGACAAACCTGGTTGATCGTTCCCATCACATTCATGGAAAGACTTATTACCCCTGCACCTTCACATTCTTCACATCTACCTGCTTTATTATTAAATGAAAATGAACCTTTACCTAATTTGCGAGTCTTCGCATCATCAGATTTTGCCAGAAGATCACGAATTTTATCAGCTAAGCCGGTATAGGTCGCGGGATTGGAACGCGGAGTTTTTCCAATGGGCTGATCACTCACGGTAACCAGCTTCAGATCTCTTTCTTCTGAAATTTCCTGAAGCCTCTTTTCGATGGCTTCATTCTTCCGACTTATAACTGTTAGTCGTCCTGTTTCCGCACATATTGTTGCTACGGAATTACTTAAAACTTCTAAAGAATCTTCTTCCGAAGCATTCATTTCCGCCAGAGTAGGACTGGGAATGGATTCAGATTTTAGAAATTGTTCTATTGGACCGTTGAAGATGATCTCTCCTCCTTTGTTTCCAGCTTCAGGACCTAATTCTATGATCCAGTCGGCGGAGCGAATAAAATTAAGATCATGCTCCACGACCATGACCGTATTTCCCCTGGCGATCAATCTTTGTAGAATATAACGAAGATGCTTTTGATAATTTTCTGCCAGGCCAATGGAAGGTTCATCAAAAATATAAAGTATTCCCTGCAGATTGCTGTTTACCTGTTTGATCAACTTGACACGTTGTGCATCTCCAGAAGAAATCTTAGAGCTTGGCGTACTTAGACAATAATCGCCCATTCCTAATTGTACCAGATCATTAAGCTGTACCTGGATCTTGCTAACAAGGTCCTTTTCTCCACCCTTGAGATCAAGGCTACCTAAGAGTTTATGTAATTCTGAAAGGGGTATATCCATCCATTCCGCAAAATTTCTGTTTTGCCACTTGAACTTCAGATGATCCGGTTTGATCCTGGCGCCATGGCATGCGGGACAGATACTGGAACTGGCGAACCTTAATATATTCTTATTTCGGTCTCTTCTAAGAATATCCTGCATAATGGGAAGCATTCCCTTATAATAACCTTCCTCTCTTGGTTTCGCCTTAAAGCCTTCCCAGCGCAATCTTGATTCTAACGTATGTTTTCCGTAGAAAACTTTGAGGCGATCGCTTCCGTTCAGGACAACATCTTTTTGCTCGTCTGTTAAGTCTTTCCAGGGAATATCCACGCTAAAACCATGCGCGTGGCATACTTTATCGAGTTCTTCAACAGTGATCTGAGAATAGACGATATAACCACCCGGTAAAGTGGTAGTGATGGCGCCTTCTCTTAAAGTCTTATTTTCATCACCAACCAGTTTTTCAATATCAATATATTCAGCTTCACCAATTCCGCGACAGGTTTCACAGGCACCTTTGGGATGATTAAAGGAAAATAGAGATTTATTCATAGGCTTACTTGCGGAATAACGGGCGAAAATTATTCTGAAAACCGATGCTATTTCAGAAAGGGTTCCGAAGGTGGTATTGATGGATTGAAACCTTTTGGATTGTTCTACTTTAATAACCGGAGGTAGATCCTCGATATCGTCAACTTCCGCAGTAGGAATAAGATTTGCATTCTGTTGATTATATGCCGGCAAACTTTCCAGGAAGAACCTGTAGCCTTCATTCCCTATAACTCCCATCGCCAGCGATGATTTACCCGAACCTGAAAGTCCCGTAATAACGATCAATTTGTTCTCGGGAATCTCGAGACTAAGATTCTTCAGGTTATTCTGGTAAGCATTGATGATGCGCATAGATCTGTATTTCTTTTTCAAAAATTAAAGATATAGAGAATCTTATAGCTCATCAACCTATCTGCCGGGAATCGCTTTTGGACTATTTTAAAACATGATTTTGTCAATCTATGGATCGAAGGCTCCCTTGATCCTGGAGAATTAGACAACTTTTACATATTTGGAAGAGGATCTGGAGAACCGTACTTTCGACCCTGTAAAGGCAATGCTACAACCAGCGTTATTAATAGTACTATTACATGAATAAAGCCGAAATACCGGACAATGAAGATCTGAGATTACGAAGTGTACGACAACTTGGCCTGTTAGATTCACTTCCGCAGGAATCATACGATACTATTACCACTCTGGCCAGTGAGATTTGTGGTACATCTGTAGCGCTGCTTACCATTCTCGATAAGGATATTCAGTGGTTCAAATCTAACAAAGGTCTTGCAGCAGATCAAACCGGCCACGATGTTTCATTTTGTGGACATGCAATACTAAAACCCAATGAAGTCTTCGAGGTGGATAATGTTTGAAAGATACTCGCTTTGAGGACAATCCACTGGTTCTGAATGAAGAAACCCATTTTAGATCCTATGCTGGCGTTCCAATTTTAAATAAACAAGGATTGCCGCTTGGAACGCTGTGTGTGATCAACAAAACACCTAAAAAATTAAGCATACATCAAAAAAGATCTTTAATCGCTTTGGGTAGACAGGTAGAGATCTTATATGAATATCACCTTCAAAACACCGAACTAAAAAAGGCACAAAATAATCAGCTTGAAAATAACAAGATCCTTCGGGAATTTGCTGGTAATGTGAGCCATGATCTTAAAATGCCCCTGGCCAACATGATTATCACCTCAGATATTGTAAAGGCAAAATATGCCAGCGTACTCGATGATAAGGGAAAAGAATATCTCGATTATATAAAAAATTCCGGATTAAAATTAAGTGAATACATCACTGGTTTAGTGGAATATTATTCTGAAGATGGTTCAAAAGCTTCGGAAGTAAAAGAATTCTTTCTGAATGATCTACTTGAAGATACCATTGATCTATTGCATATAGATTCCAATTGTGATATTCGCCTTCCGGAAGAAAATCTCAATATTCTGGGAAATTGTGCAGGATTAGGGCAAATAATGATGAACCTGATTAGCAACAGTTTAAAATATAATAATGCTGAAGAGATCGTGATCGATATAGACTGTATTGAGAATGAAGAGTTTTATCATTTTTCTGTTACCGATAATGGGATTGGTATTCCTGAAGAAAACCTGGATCAAATCTTTGAGCTATTTACTGTCATTAACGTAAATGGTACACCAGATGAGCGAGGTCATGGAATTGGACTAAGCACAGTAAAAAAACTGGTGGATACCATGAATGGAGAAATTTCGGTAAAAAGCACACTTAATAAAGGTACTACCTTTAACTTTTCCATTTCAAAACCTGAATTTAACCAAATTCAGGCAAATTAAAATTCATAATCTTCCATATCCATTTCCAGAATTCGAAATGAAAAGGGAAGGGTCAGTTTTGTTAAGAATTTTAAAAGACAGACCACTTACTGTTATAATTCTCCTAAAAATATTCTAACGACAAACAGGCGATCCTATATCGCACACTTGTTTCATTTTTACTTGCTAATTTTAATTCAACCATATTAATAAATTAATCAAAAGATGAGCGAGAAAGAGAAGGATAAAAAATCCCAGGATCTCACAAGGGATACCAAGAATGCCGAAGGTAAAACAATGACTACCAACCAGGGTGTAAAGGTAAATGACACCAACAATTCCCTGAAGGCCGGGGAAAGAGGAGCTACTCTCCTGGAAGATTTTATTTTAAGAGAAAAAATTACCCATTTTGATCATGAAAGAATTCCGGAAAGGATCGTTCATGCGAGAGGAAGTGGTGCTCATGGATATTTTGAACTATATGAAAGTATGGACAAATATACCAAAGCTCCCATTTTCACAGATACCAGCAGAAAAACTCCCGTTTTCGTAAGATTCTCAACCGTGGCAGGTTCTAAAGGCTCTGCAGACCTGGCGAGAGATGTTCGTGGATTCGCTGTGAAATTCTATACAGACGAAGGAATTTTTGATCTTGTAGGAAACAATATGCCGGTATTTTTCATTCAGGATTCCATGAAATTTCCTGATCTAATTCATGCGGTAAAGCCTGAGCCAGATCGTGAGATACCACAGGCGGCATCTGCTCACGATACTTTCTATGATTTCGTTTCCCTTACTACGGAAACCTTGCATAACCATATCTGGGTAATGAGTGATCGTGCTATTCCAAGAAGTCTGCGAATGATGGAAGGTTTCGGAATTCATACTTTTAGATTAGTTAATGCTGAAGGCAAATCTCATTTCGTTAAATTTCATTGGAAGCCATTATTAGGTACACATTCAGTTACCTGGGATGAAGCAGTAAAAATTCATGGAGCAGATTCCGATTTTCATAGAAGAGACCTTTGGGATGCGATCGATGCGGGACACTTTCCAGAATGGGAACTTGGTCTTCAAATCATTCCTGAAGAAGATGAACATAAGTTCGAATTCGACATTCTGGATCCAACGAAACTCATCCCTGAAGAAATAGTGCCGGTACAACGTATTGGTAAAATGACCCTAAATCGTAACCCAGACAATTTTTTTGCAGAAACTGAACAGGTGGCATTCCACCCAGGTCATATCGTACCCGGAATAGACTTTTCCAACGACCCATTACTACAAGGTAGATTATTCTCGTATATAGATACTCAGTTATCGAGGCTTGGAAGTCCTAACTTCCACGAATTACCAATTAACCGCCCGGTGAACGAAACGCATAACAATCAGCGTGACGCTCATATGAGAATGACGATCAACAAAGGAAAGACTGCATATTTTCCTAATTCCATTGGTGGAGGTTGCCCACATCTTGCAAAAATGGCTGAGGGCGGATTTACTCCTTATGAAGAAAGAATTGATGGTAGAAAGACGCGAGCTAGAAGCGAAAGCTTTAATGATCATTATTCTCAACCAGCGCTGTTCTACAGAAGTTTAACCGACTGGGAGAAAGATCACGTTGCAGATGCTTATACGTTCGAAATAGGAAAATGTACCTACGATCATATCAAGGAACGTATGCTTTATATCATCAATCAGATCGATGAGGATCTTGCAGCTAAGGTTGCTGAAGGATTGGGTATGGAAATTCCAAGTAAAGTTGAAGGTCCGGTAAACCAGGCTATAGGAGCAGATGCCGATGTTGAAAAGCATCAACCACCTAAGAAAAAGAACTATCTCGAGAAATCTGAAGCACTTAGCCTTACTCATTTAAAATCTGATAGTATTGCTACACGCCAGATCGGTTTTCTTGTTGGAAATGGCTTTGATGGTGAGTCGATGGGGAAAATGAAAAAAGCTTTAGAAGATAAAGGAGCGATGGTTCAATTGCTGGCCCCTCATGGTGGTACTGTAAAGTGTGATCAAGGCAAAAGTCATAAAGTGGACGCTGCTTTATTAACTACGGAAAGTGTTCTATTTGATGCGATTTATATTCCGGGAGGCACTAAAAGTCTCGAAGCTTTAAACAAAGCTCCTAAAACAGCAAAGTTCATCAACGAAACGCTGAAACATTGCAAAGCAATTGCTTTGGATAAAGATGTGATGGGTAAGATCGAAAGTACTTATCTGGATAAGTTCAAAGAAGATGCCGCCGTTTTGATCGATAAAGCTCCAGCAAAGTTCATTGAACAGATCGCAGCTCACAGAAACTGGTCGAGACAGAACGAAGCAATGTCTATACCTGTTTAACTGTATTCAGGAAGAAAAACCGCTGGTGAATACCAGCGGTTTTTTTATTTAAACAGGAATTGAGTTCAATGATTTTTAAAAGTATATAATTATGGAAAAATGGTTTGACTTAACATTAGATTCTGCTTTAGCGATTGTAATATCCTGTCTGGGAATCTATATATCCATTATAATTTATACCAGAATATTCGGAAAAAGAAGCTTTTCAAAAATGTCCAGTTTTGATTTTGCGATGACCGTTGCTGTTGGATCGATGCTGGCCTCTACTGTACTGTCTGATTCTGTAACGCTTCCGGAAGGAATGATCGGACTCTTCTTTATATACCTATTCCAATTAGTCGCAGCCTATCTACGGAGATGGGATTTTTTCAGAGAAGCTATAGATAATTCTCCGCTGCTCTTAATGGATGGAAATGATATCCTTCATGATAATCTTACCAAAGCCAGAGTAACGGTAACTGACCTTCGATCCAAATTAAGAGAAGCAAATATCGTAGAACTTGAAGATGTAAAAGCAGTAGTTTTTGAAACAACTGGGAATATTGTGGTGATCCACTCCCATGATAAAAGACCTGTAAATGACTGGCTCTTAAAAGATGTACGTAGGAAATAAGTGTAACTAGATCGCTTCCTACATCATTGAAAGCAGAATACTATCCATAGAAGTTAAACTTTTGATAAGTCTGTAGCCATAACGAGTCATTCAACTTACATTTGCATCGTGCACGACATAATCGCGTGTAGAACATATCTTATGAAGAATTATATTGAAACTACTACCCTACAGAATATCTTCCGAATACTACTTTCGGTTTTCATGATTTACGCAGGATTTAGTCATTTAAGTTTTAACCGTGTAGACTTCCAGGCGCAAGTGCCAGACTGGGTGCCAATGAGTAAAGATCTAGTGGTAATTCTTTCCGGGATCGTTGAAATGATTCTGGGTCTTGCCCTACTCTTCTGGAAAAACCAGCGTGTTAAGGTTGGCTGGTTCCTGGCCATTTTCTTTGTACTGATCTTTCCAGGAAATATCGCGCAGTATGTTGATGGTAAAGATGCTTTCGGAGTGCTGGATTCAGATAGAGCAAGACTTATAAGATTGTTTTTTCAGCCTGTACTAATAGCCTGGGTTTTATGGTCTACCGGCGCATGGACTGCCTGGAGAAATTCTAAGAGATGATAATGATGGAAGAAAATGAGAATCTAAAATTAGAAAATCAAATTTGTTTTCCCTTGTATTCTGTGTCCAGATTAATTACAAGGGCGTACAAACCTTACCTGGATACCATGGGACTAACTTACCCGCAATACTTGGTATTGCTTGTGCTCTGGGAGAAAGATGAGCAAACCGTTAATCAAATCGGGAAAAAGCTATTACTCAACACTAATACTTTGTCACCTCTCATTCAGCGTATGCAGAAGAATGGTTTACTGGTACGTACCCGCTCTTCCGAAGATGAAAGAACAGTAAAAGTCAATTTAACCAGGAAGGGATTTGACTATAAAGAACAAGCCAGGAACATTCCTAAAGATCTGCTTGGAAAGCTACTTAATGAGGACGTGCAGGTTACAGATGTTATGCTATTAAAGAAAACACTTGATTCCTGGATTGAGATATTGAACAATGAAAAGGAAATGAATATAAATTCAGAAAAATAAAAATATGAAAGCACTACAAATAAAGAAATACGGAGAAATTAAGGACGGTCTTGAATTTGCTGAAACCAGCAAACCCGAAATAGCCGATAATGATGTTTTAGTTGCTGTAAAGGCTGCTGCTCTTAATCCAATAGATTACAAATTGGTACAGGGTCATCTAAAAGATATGCTGAAATTGGATCTTCCAACCGGGATCGGCTATGATATGAGCGGAGAAATCGTCGAAATTGGGAGTAAAGTTAAAGACTTCAAAGTTGGAGATGAAGTCTATGGTCGTGTACCACAGGAATACATGGGTACTGTGGCTGAATTTGTAGCCGTAGACGCTAATGTGATCGCACATAAGCCTGATAACGTAACTTTCGAAAAAGCTTCTTCTCTGCCACTTGCCGGGCTTTCCGCGATGCAGGCGCTACAAAAGGCTGATATCAAGAAGGACGATAGAATCCTAATACATGCAGGTTCCGGTGGTGTGGGTAGCTTCGCAATCCAGTACGCCAAATCCATAGGTGCTATAGTCTACACGACCACGAGTGATACGAATGTGGAATGGGTCAAAGCACTTGGTGCAGATAGAGTGATCGACTATAAGAACGAAGATTATAAGGAAGTTGCGAACAACCTGGATATCGTTTTCGATACCCTCGGAGATCATTATACTTTTGATGCTTTCGAGATCATTAAAGATGGCGGAAAAGTTACAAGTATCGTTGGACCACCAGATGAAAAAACGGCTAAGCAAATGGGGATGAACGACTATCAAATGCCTGAAAAACTCAGCAAACTTATCAAGGAAAAATCCGCTCAATATACCTTAACCTGGATGCAGCCAAATGCACCTCAACTTAAGGAAATCAAGACGATGGTGGAAGACAGAACCATTAGACCGGTTATTGACCTGGTATATTCTTTCGATAAAGCAGTGGAAGCTTTCGAGTATCTAGCTACAGGTAGAGCCCAGGGTAAAGTCATCGTAAGCCTTGCCGAAACCTTCGAAAACAAGTGATTAAATTTAGAAATTTGTTAATTAAAAATAATAGTTATGAGTAAAGGAAAAAATGTATTAGTTGCCGGAGCAACCGGAACTACTGGAAAAATTATTGTTGATCTACTTAAAAACTCTTCAGAATATGAGCCAATTGCCATGGTACGTAAGGAAGAGCAACAAAAAGAATTCGAATCTCAGAATGTAAAGACTATTCTGGGGGATCTGGAGAAAGACCTGAGCCATACCACTCAAAACGCGCATAAAGTGATCTTTGCTGCTGGTTCTGGTGGGAAGAATGTTATAGGTGTAGACCAGGAGGGAGCTAAAAAGCTTACTGATGCTGCTAAAAATTCCGGAGCTTCGAAATTTGTGATGTTAAGTTCTATGGGAGCAGATGATCCTTCAGTAAGCGAAGATCTGCAGGAATATCTTCAGGCAAAACAGAATGCAGATGAACATCTAAGATCCAGTGGTATAAATTACACGATTGTAAGACCTGGATCATTAACTAACAAAGATGCTTCTGGGAAGATCAAACTAAAAGAAAAGTTTTCAGAAATGGGTGAGATTTCCAGAGCAGATGTTGCTCGTACGTTGGTAGCCGTTCTGGAAGATGATGTAAGAAGTAATCAAACTTTTGAAATTCTTTCCGGCGATACTGAAATCAACAATGCTGTAAAGGCATAATAAGTCAACATATTTGAAAAGAACTGAATGAACTTCAGTTCTTTTCTGTTCTAAAAAATAAGCTATGAAAAGATTATTACTTTTAATCCTGATAGTTCTTTCTCAGAAAGTAACGAGCCAGGAACCGATAGTTTCCCAATCTGAAGTCGAAAAAGTGACGGCATTCAAGGGGCAGCAGGTTACAGGAATTAGCATTAGCACAAAAGGAAGGATCTTCGCGAATTTTCCGAGATGGCGAAAGAATGTCGAGCATTCTGTTGTGGAGATCGGTGAAAACAAGGAGGCTGTAGCTTACCCAGATGCCAGATGGAATAGCTGGAAAGTTGGAGAAAAGGATCAGGATTCCATATTTGTGGCGGTGCAATCTGTCATTGCTTCTGAAAATGAGTTGTTCGTTTTGGACACCAGAAATCCGCTTTTTAAAGGAGTGGTGAATAATCCGAGAATATTCGTCTTTGACCTGGAATCAAATAAGCTGAAGCATATATTTGAATTAGGAAAAGATAGTTTTTACAGGGATTCTTATATAAATGATCTGCGTGTGGATAAAGCGAACGATCACATTTATTTAACCGATTCAAATCACGCTGGTCTGGTTGTTATAAATATGGAAACTGGAGAAAGCAAACGTGTTTTAAGCGACCATTACTCTACTCTGGCCGAAACCGACGAATTAACGATCAATGGGGAACAGTATAAGAACACGATACATTCAGATGGAATTGCACTGGATGAAGCGGAAGGTTTACTTTACTACCATGCCTTAACGGGCTATACGCTTTATTCTGTTCCAACAAAAACTGTTCGCGATGGATCTAAGGAGGAGATTCAGAACTCGGTAAAGAAAGTTTCAAAAACGACTGCACCAGACGGGATGATTCTAAATTCCGATGGAATGCTTTACCTGGCAGATCTCGAAAATAATGCTATCATGAGATTCGATACCAAATTGGAAGAGCAGGAAGTTCTTGCACAGGGTGAAAAAATACGCTGGGCAGATACTTTTAGTCTTTACAACGGATATTTATATTATACGAATTCGAGGATCAATGAGGTGAAAGGAGATATTTCAGATATGGAATTCAGTATTTACAGGATTCAGCTATAATCTTGAACTACTTTATAAAAAAAGCAGATCAAATTATGATCTGCTTTTTTTATGCTTTTTCAGCGTGTAAACATTTAAACCGAAGATTTCCTGCATCAGAATATTTAAGTCTGATCTTGTAATTCAATGGGCGATCTTCTTTATGAAATTCTCCCGATTCCGGATCGAAACCACCATCGGTGGTGATTGATATACTTCTTACATGGTCCGCTTCAATTCTATTTAAAAATTTAAATTCTTTCTTGCTCAGTTGTTTTCTGGACAGGATCGAATTGATTGTTTGCAAGTGTTTCGCTGTAGCATTCATCATATTAATTTTCGTTCAACATCTTCTCTTTTTCGTTCTTCATTTCCTCTTCCTCATCTTCCCTGGTAATTAATCTATGGTCATTTTTAAGACCAACTATGTGTATGATCGCTGTAATGGTGGTATAAAGCATCAGTACAACCGTGATCATCATTCCGCTTAATACTGAAGTACAGAATAAGCTTATCCAGTAAATCGATGAATACCAGTTTAAAGGAACATTATCTGCTTCGGTGATTTGAATATTGAATAATTGAAACATTACAATTGCACTAACTATTAGGATGGTATCGAGTTTTGCGATATCCAGAACCTGATAATAGTGGGCGCTCTTCAACTTGGATTCAGTACCGGTACTTATTCCCAGTAAAGTTAGTAACAAGGTAAGTATCGTCGCAGAAGCAAGGGTGATCGTATTGCAAAGCATGTTTAGACCACTATGAGAGGATTCAATAAGTTCTTTAGCTTCATAACCGGAAAGCTGACCTAACAGGAATATTCCTAACCCTGTGAGTACGGTAGCTACTATTCCACCATAAATTGCCTTTCTATTATCAATAAAAAAGTTCTTCATTACTCTTTTTCTAATTGGTGGAATGGGCAAACCCAGTCTTTACCGGTCGCCTTACCACTATATTGTTTTGCTTCGCTTGATAATCCAAAGTCTTCTAACATTGGATTCATAGTGCCCTGAAGTTCCTTATCTCGTTCTCTAATCTTATCACGCACCTTTTCATAAGCTCCCATTTCCCTCAATTTCTCAAACTGCGCATGCAGGTTAAAGGCTATGGAAGGATAGGGACTTCTACGAGCCTTTCTCGAACTATTAGGATGCATACCTACAATATAAAAAGATCTTCCGGCAATACTGAAACTGAAATTATCATCTTCAGGATCCCGACTTACTGAAGGATCCCAGTCTACCGTATCTATTTTCTCAATTTCTTCTAATTGTTTCCATAATAACAGCTCAAATTCATCTTCTGTAGCAATAGTTGATTCCGGAAAAACTGCGATGAAAGATTTGAAATCGTTTGTCTCAAAATCATACTCTGCGATATACTTTTCAAGGTCCTTTAGCAAGATACTGGTATGCTGGGGATCTCCCAGTTTACCGTATTGCTTGGTTTTCACATGTTCCTGGCTAAATACCGTTTGCGCCATGATACAAGGATGATCCTCCTCAAGGATCCAGTGTTCAAATTTCTCTTTCGTTTTCATCTTCATTCAATTTTAATTCTACATGTATGCAGCTTGTGGCTTGTAGGACTGCTCTATCAAATTTTTATCAGCTTTCTTCAAGATTTCAATAGTGCTTCCATCTGCCTCCCATTGGATCAACCCGAGATTTCTAAATTCCTCGAGCCAGTTCTCCATCACCCATCGTTCCCATTTATCGTAAAATATTCGTGCATTGATAACAATCGCTTCTACCTGGTGAACTGGTGGTGAATGCACCGGATGTTGCTGGTGATAAACCTTGGCGGGTGACAATAGCAATGGATAAATACTTTTAAGCTGACTTATTTTCATAGCCATATCTGTATCTTCTGCACCGTAGCCTGTAAACTGGGCGTCGAAACCTTCCAGTACTTTAAATAACTGCTTGGGAATATAAAAAGCGAGGCTCCAGAAAAGCATATAATCACTGGCTTCGGCTAGTTCTTTGATTGCTGGCCGGGCAGGATGTGCAGCGCTAAGTTTTTCAAGATCGTTCAATTCAAAATTCTTCGGAATGCTACTCTCAAGATAATGTGGATTACCCATAATCAATGTTTTATGAGCAAGACCTTGCGTGATCATATCGGCAAAAAAATCTGGATGAGGAATACAATCCACATCGAGAAATATCAGTTGGTTAAATTTGGCATTTTGAGCGCCTATATTCCTTGCTTCAGCTATCGGAAGATTTGCGCCTTTGGAACTAATTTGAGAAACCTCAATAGGTAAATCTTGAAAAGCAGATACATCTGGTAAATCATCAATCGCCACAATTCTTATCTCATCTGGCTGCAGACTGCTTCTCCTGACACCTCGTAGTAAGTTATGTAAATGTTCTTCGCGACCTTTAACGATCGTGATGACTGTAAAATTTACTTTATTCTGCATGCTGCTGTTTTGGTTGGTTTGCAAATATTTCGGGAATTAATGGTAGTCGGTTACAATTCCCGTTGAAATGATTTTTCAATTTGCTAATGGCCCTGAGTTCATCATCCACATCCCATGTTATATGCTTTAATATTTCTGAATCTTCCAGTTCAAAGAGTGAGTTGAGATCTATGGCCAGATCAGTTTCATATAGATGAGTTGCTGTAGTTTCCTGTTCTTTATAGGGTCTTTCTTCCGGGATCGCCACAAAAGCTTTTTTAGCCTGTAAGATTTCGGTTACGGAGTTGAGTCCGCAATTCGCCACCACAAGATCAGCCTCCTCAAGCAGATTCTGAAAATTTTGAACATAACCACAGTTCTTGATTCTGGCACTATTGAAGCTTTCCTCCGGCATCCCGATAACCTTGATCTCTGCGGAAATAAAACGTTCCGGAAGTACATTGATCGATTTAAGAAGTCTTTCGTTTCCTCCTCCCCCACTAATCACGAGGATATTATTCACTTCTTCTGAAGAAGCCATTATTTGTTGCACGACCTTCCGATCGGTAATAAAGCCCAGGTAGATCGTTTTCTTCCGTAGCCAAACAGGTGTTTGCTCGCTTTCAAATTCTTCAGGGTAATATGCAAGAACAAATACTGCACCTTGAAAAGCCTGTACATGTGCCGCATCATCCCTGTGACCTGGAAGTTTGACGTAAGCATAAGGTATTGATGAACTTCTCATCAACGCTGCGATTTCTACGCTTACATCAACGATCATCAATTTGATGTTCCTTTCCACAACTTCCTTTAGGATCTGAGCGCTTCGCAATTGTATAGATCTTTGTCCAACCGGACTGTAGTGCAAATAATCTGGTTCTGCAATCTGGTTTTCTTCGCTTGCTGTACCATCAGGATTTTCGTCTGCCAGCTGCACAAATTGCCCTTTCATAGCCCCAGACTTTTTTAAACTACTAAAAGTGCAGATCTCGTCACCAAAAACCTTTGCAAACAAGCGGGCAAAATTAAGATGACCACTACCATGCTGATGTGCGTAATACCCTATCATACCGCAACCCTTTTTAGCTTTTCAGAGATCATTGTTTCGTAGAGGTTTTCATAGGCATCCACCATTTGCGCCTTGTCACAAAAATCTATAGCTCTCTCACGGCAATCATTTCTGTCAAGCTTCTTACAGGATTTGATTGCATTTATAAATTCTCTTTCATCCTCAAGTTCCACAAGAAACCCTGTCTCTTTGGTCAGGATTTCAGGGGCAGCTCCTACATTAAAAGATATTACAGGCGTTCCACAAGCGAGTGATTCAGCAATTACGAGTCCGTAAGGTTCATCCCACACACTGGTAAATAAGGTCGCTTCAGAGGAACCAATTAATTTGTTTAAACCTTTATGCTTCAGATGTCCAATATATTCGACTCCATCGAGTTCTAATCTTGGCTCTACATATTCTTTAAAATATTCAGAATTGCTAAGTGGTCCGGCCAGAACAATTCTCTTATTTGCTTTTAAAGCATAATCTATAGCCAGATGTGGGGCTTTTTCCTTGCAAATACGACCAATCCAACAAAGTTTATCTTCTTCAGCAGATTTGGAAAAAGTCCATGCAGCAGTGTCAATTCCATTATAGACTACATTTTTTTCCGGAAGTAAGTGAGCATAAGTCTCGCCTAATTTTTTACTTACCACGCTAAATTTTTCACTATGATCTCTTCCGAAGATATTTTCAAGGCCCGAATGAATGCTCTCAAAAACCGGTGTATGAAAGGAAGTAAGAAACTGGTGCCTGCTATTTGCTCCCCAAATGATCGGTAGTTCATGCATACTGTGATTGTGTACCACATCATAATCTATGGATTCAATGATCTCCAGTACATTTCTATACATAAGTTCATCAATTTTGGATTCGGTCAACTCATTATTTGCAACCTGAACAATATCCAAAGAAGTCACGTCAAACTGAGGGTCTGAACCGGATAGCGCATACAAATGAACTTCGTGTCCCCGTTCCATAAGCGTTTGCACCAGCTGGTGAGTAATCATTTCCAATCCTCCGGCATACGGCTCGGCAATTGGAAATTTATTATGCGCGAGAATGGCTATTTTCATCCGGAAGTATTTTTAGTTGGTTAATCGATTTAGGTGTAAATTCTGAATAGAGATAAATTCCTGATAATAGAAAAAGCAAGCTTACCTGAAGGCTATACATGGCGATTCCAGTTTTTCCCACCGCAAATAATAACATCGTCATCATAAATAAAAGCGTTGGAATCCTGAGCGGAATATGTTTGAGACTGGAAACCGATGCAAATTTGCTGGTCGTGACAAAACTTGCCGGCATTCCTATTAAAGCCATAATGGGAGAAAAAGCCATCTCAAAACTCAGTGCTAAATGGATCAGGAAGGCTTTAAAATTATATTGAAAGGTGTTTTTAGAATTGGACAGAAATAAGAATAATTTACCGAACACGTAAATACTAAATTGACTCAGGATAAGCATTGGAATCCAGTCTGAAATCTGCCAGCTCGTAAATATTTCTGCCAGTATATAGATTAAACTAAATACAATTGGGAAGGACAATAAATTTACCCAGGCAGATAATTGCATGAAAACTGATAATTTACACTGGTCTTGCACACGAAGACTGCAAAATTTCAGGAAACACTGAGTATTTCCATATACCCAGCGATGTCTTTGTTTGCGTAGATCTGCAATACTTCCCGGCATAACTCCCTGCCCTAAAATTTGATTTGAGAAGTAGGTAGTAAATTTTTCAGATAGAAATTTAATTCCCAGGTGTGCATCTTCTGTAAGGGAATCTGTAGGCCATCCTGAAACAGATAATAATGATTCTACCCTTACCATGCTTAAGGTACCGGTTGGTAAAGTAGAAAGACTACGGTTCCCTGCTTCAGCATACCCACTGAAAAAGTGTTCCAGCTCGTTGAATAATCCATGACGCTCGTGATGAAGTGTATAATGCTGAGGAAATTGAACCACTGCTGCATCTGTACCATTAATGACCGCTACAGCTTTACAAAGACTATCAGGTTTCAAAATATAATCTGCATCTACAGTAAATATATATTCCGTAGCTGGATGCATTAGTTTCAGACACTGATTCAAAGCACCTGCCTTGTATCCATCAAGTTTGTCAAAGTGTTTGAAGATCACTTTTTCAGGATATCTGTTACAAAATTCCCGAACCGGTTTCCATAGCTTTTTATCTGAAGTATTATTATCCAGAACTACGATCTCGTAATTTTCATAGTTAAGCTGAAGAGCTGCCCGAATTGTTTTGATAACCAATTCTGAAGGTTCATTACAAATGGCAATATGTATCGAAACTCTTGGTGACTTTTGAAGCCTGGAAGATTTTGAACTAATTTTATTCTGGCGGCGGCAGAATCTAATTCTTGCGATCGATTCTACCAACATTAGAAGACTTAACAGGCTTAAAGTTATGATCAAAGTCATTTCAAAACCTACTGCAAAATAAGATATGATCATCACAATATTCATGACATAGCAAAGCATTAAAATGTTTTGAGATACTTTCAAAATTTCCTTTTCTTTTTACGAATTTGGTGGAAGTCGCGCTTGAAAGTGTGCGGTTTTACATTTGAGCTTAACGATATTCTTCTTATTAGGAAAGGTTTAACTTCAGATTCCTGTAGTAATAGAGACTTGTTAATATTTTAGTATAACTAAAAACGACCACTAAGAATGCAGACCATTAAAATTGCTGAAACGTCAGCCAAATCACTATTAAAAGAACTAGCATCTGTTTTTGAAACGGACTATACAGAAAATTATGGAGAAGCTTATATCGAGTTTTCCAATGAGCATGGGGATGGTATAATATCAGGAATAAATTTTCCTAACGGTGTCGGCATCTTTAGATTCGAAACAAAGTTGGAGAGTGATACCTGTTTAGATTTCCATGGTGATATGGTGCATCCTTTTAAATTTATCTATGTTATTGAAGGTCGTCTTGACCATAGGTTCCGAGATGAAGATATCGTGCATCACATAGAGAAGGATCAGTCAGTAATAATTGGGGCTAACAGAGGCAGCGGCAATAAGATTATGTTTCCTGGATGTATCAAGGTCTCTGCAGTAGTGCTCGATGTAGATAGAAAGAAATTTGTAGAGCAACTTACTTTTCCCCTGGAAGATATGGATGACATCTATCACAGGATATTTGCAGATACTAATGCGATGCGAACGCTTTATCACCATACGCAATATAGCCTTAAGATGTCTCATCTCATACAGGAATTAAGAGATTTCACAACTCCTGGATTGGAAAGGATAAGTTATCACGGGGCAAAAGCTCTGGAGCTTCTTACTTACATGCTCATGCTCTACCGGGAAGACAGTAAACCTGAAGACCATCAAAATGTACTCAGGCAAAAAGATCTGGAAAAAGTAAAACAGGTGATCTTTCAAATAGATAAGAATATCTCAGAGCTTGGCAATATTAACTCCCTCGCACAATCTGTTGAAATAACCGAAACCAAATTACAGGAAGGGTTTCAAATACTTTTTAATTGCACAGTTCATGAATACATTCAACGTAAAAGGATGGAAACTGCGATGCTGTTATTACTGAAAACCAATAAAACCATTAGTGAGATCGTATATGAAATCGGACTCAACAGCAGAAGTCATTTTTCCAAGATCTTTAAAGAAAAGTATGGAATGACTCCAACTGCCGTAAGAAATAAGGAAAAAGTATGATCGTAAATTCTAATGCTGAAGGCTGGGAGATCTTCTCACATTCTGCACATGGATTGCTGGCGGGTAAAATTGCAGACCAACTGAAGCCAGATATTAAAGGTAGAAACTGGGTTGCTACCCTCACTGCGATCGTAGAACATGACGACCGGCAGTTAAACTTCAGAGAAAAGGATTACCTCACCAATATTGGTACTCCTCAGGATTTTCTCGACGAGGACAGAAATATTAACGATATCATTAAAAGAAGCCGCAGGTTACTGGAACAAGCCAGACTTAAGTCTAGTTGGGTCACTATTCTAGTCATGAAACACCTGGAGTTTTTATACAAGGATCTTTCCGAAGAGAGCATAATGATTGATCGCTTTATGAATGAGATCAGTGTGGAAATACAGGAACTCATGAAAGTAAATTCGATGACTGACCAGGAGGTACATGACCTTTACCAGATCATGGTATTTGCAGATAGATGTTCACTCATACTTTGCCAGAATGGAGTACCCGCCAAAAATCGGGAACTTGAAATCAACACAAGTATTCAGAATACCAAATATGTGATCTCAAGAAATGAAGCTGATGATATCTTTATAGAGCCGTGGATCTTTGAACAGAATTCTTTCGAGTTAAGTTGTGAATACAAAATGCTGGAAAAGGCGTCATTCTCCGGAAATAAAGAATTTGAAGATTGTCTTCGGAATACTCCAATTAGTCTGAGGCATTGGAAAATCAGTAAACTGAAATAATTCTTTATAGAGCTCAGCAGATTCTTTCTACATACTAGTGTAATTAACTGAAGTTTTCTAGTGATCTTAGTAATGCTAATAACTACAAAAAAGGCATGAATATGAACGCTAGGTCTGATATTGAAAAGTTTTGGAAAAGGTTTCTAAGTTCTAACCCAGACTATTCTACGAACACAATTCCTCCACACTACTATTTTTGTGATAATAAGAAGGATGCAGATGAATGCGCAGACCTGGTAGTCAAAGACATTAAAAAAGCCACGGCTACTTCACTTTGGTATTTCGAGCAGCATAACGAAGTTTCACCGAAAGCTGGCAATCTTGCTATTGTAACAGACTGGATTGGAAATCCCAACGCAATCATTAATACTACCAAAATAGAACACGTAGCTTTTAATCAAATTACCGCGGAATTTGCAGAGATTGAAGGGGAGGGAGACAAGTCGCTTAAGTATTGGAAAGAAGTACATCAGGCTTATTATGAAAGAGAAATGGAAAATTATAGTGATGAATTTGATGAGAATATGATCATTGTTTGTGAACATTTCAGAAGAATATATAGTGAAGTATGATCTCCAAATACTAAGAAACATTTCCAAATTGTATACTGATGCGCAAAACAATAAACACCTGATTATATATCGGTCACACCCTTAGTCAATTTCCAGTATGATAAGGTTTTCTTAAAGCTTTTGGTGTAAACTAAACGATTGGTTAGTTTTGTACCAGCATTATGGCAAGAACCAAAAAATACAACGAAACAGAAGTAGCAGAAAAGGCAATGAATCTTTTCTGGAAAAACGGTTATGGCAATACTTCGATGCAAATGCTCGAGAAAGAAATGGGAATTAATAAATTTTCTATCTACTCTAGTTTCGGCAATAAAGACGGCCTGTTTTTAAAAAGTCTGGAATGTTATAAATCAAAATTGTTCGTTCTAATCGATAAACTAGTTAAATCTACAGAAGGTATTCCAGCTATTAAGGAATACTTTTACGACTTTGTGGATTTTACGAGGGACACTAAGAATGGTAAAGGTTGCCTGGTCACGAATACCGCGAATGAAATTGGTCTGGAAAGCGAAGAGAAAATTCCGCAGGTTTTAAAAAGTTTTACCGATGAGATCAAACAGATTTTTGCTGATAAACTAAAAGTTGAAAGAAATTACGATCTGGATAAAATCGAAGAACAGGCAGATTATCTTTTAATTTCGATGTTCGGACTTTCCTCTGCCACTAGAATATTTACTGAAGATCAATTGGAACATTATATTAAGAACATATTTAAAAACATATAAAAAAATTTACCCTGAAACTAAACGATCGTTTAGGTACGATAAATATTTAATTAAAAATTGATAATTATGAATACTGAAAAGAACACAGATTTTTAAACTGTACACACTAAAGAATCTGCTCCTGAAGGAGGGAAAGCACTTTTGGAAAAATCTGAAAAAGCTTACGGATATGTACCTAATCTGCATGCAGTACTTGGAGGTTCACCACAATTACTGGATGCATACCAACAATTGCATGAGCTATTTTCCAATTCATCATTTAACAAGGATGAATTAACTGTTGTATGGCAAACCATAAATGTGGAACATGAATGCCACTATTGTGTGCCTGCGCATACTGCTATTGCCAAAGCGATGAAAGTTGATGATGCTATTAGCAATGCGCTGCGTAATAAGACTGAACTACCTTCAGAAAAGCCGGAAGTTCTTAGAAATACAACCCTGGCGCTTACTAAAAATCGTGGAAATATTTCAAAATCTGAGATCCAGGAATTCTATGATGCTGGGTATCCTCAAAGACAGTTACTGGATATCGTACTTGGACTTTCTCAAAAAGTAATTAGTAACTACACGAATCATATTGCTGAAACTCCTATCGATAAAGGTTTTGAGCCTTTTAAGTGGAATGCCTAATATTACAGGCATATTAGAAAAAAAGCAGCCCCTTCAGGGCTGCTTTTTTTATGCATTAGATTCAGGTTTCTCTATTTTACAGCATTGCGGGCAATGTTCTACATGTTGGTAGTGCTTTTTCGCCTGCGTTAGTATCAGTTCCATATCACTTCCTCTTCCAACTTCCAACCTGCCATTCACATCTGGCAATACCTCGCAATTTTCGCGGTGCAGTACATGATATTTCCCGAACTTCATTCGCTTTTCGACATAATAGACATGGGTTTTATGGCCTGGTCTAAACCAGTTTAACAGGCTATCGAAAAGTTGTTGTGTTTTCATAGAATTATTTATGGAAATATAACTTCTCAGTCTGGCATAGATGTTTCAGCTATTTTAATAAAAGCGGGCTAGCATTATCTCTGTGTTAAGCACACGATTGGCAGTAAAAACAGCTTTAGGTGACCAATGTTACTTTTGCTTTCATTTTGCAGTCCTATCTTTGTATTATCAAACGCTACAATTATGAAAATCGAACAAATTTATACGGGATGTCTGGCTCAGGGCGCTTATTACATAGAAAGTGATGGAGAAGTCGCTATTATAGATCCGCTAAGGGAAGTTCAGCCATACCTGGACAGGTTAACTGAAGCTGGCGCAAAACTCAGCTATATTTTTGAAACACATTTTCATGCTGATTTTGTTTCGGGTCACTTAACGCTTTCAGAAAAAACAAACGCACCTATTATCTACGGTCCAGAGGCGAATCCAGGATTTGAAGCGATCGTCGCTGAAGATGGACAGGAGTTCAAACTAGGTAAGTTGAAGATCAAAGTGCTGCATACTCCGGGACATACCATGGAAAGCACGACCTATTTACTGAAGGATGAAAACGGTAAGGATCATGCATTATTCACGGGAGATACGCTTTTCCTTGGGGACGTTGGTCGTCCTGATCTGGCTCAGAAAGCCGCCAGTATGACCCAGGAAGAACTCGCAGGAATTCTCTTTGACAGTCTCCGGGAAAAGATCATGCCACTTGCAGATGATATTATTGTATATCCCGCCCACGGTGCAGGTTCTGCCTGTGGAAAGAATATGATGAAAGAAACAGTAGATACCTTGGGTAACCAAAAGAAAATGAATTACGCTTTGAGAGCAGATATGACCAAATCTGAATTTGTAAAAGAAGTGACAGATGGATTACTACCTCCTCCTGCCTACTTTCCAATGAATGTCAAGCTGAATAAAGAAGGTTACGAAAGTATTGATAAGGTAATGGCAAAAGGATTGCAGGCACTAAACCCTGAAGCATTCGAAGCTGCAGCGAATGAGACTGGCGCAGTAATGCTGGATATTAGACACCAGGATGAATTTGCAAAGTCACACATTCCTGGCTCCATATTTATAGGTCTTGATGGCAGTTTCGCTCCATGGGTGGGCGATCTTATTAAAGACATTGCACAAACAATTCTACTAATTGGTGATGAAGACAGAATTGAAGAAGCAATCACCAGACTGTCCAGAGTTGGTTTCGATAATACCATTGGCTATCTTAAAGGTGGTTTCAAATCGTGGATCGATGCTTCTAAGGAAACCGATACTGTGGAAACGATCAGTGCGATAGACCTGAAGTCAATTGTAGAAGCTGCACCTGTTTTTGATGTACGAAAACAAGGCGAATACCAATCTGAACACTTGCCAGATGCAGTTCATACCTCTCTTTCCGAAATCAATGAGCACCTTTCAGAATATCCTGAAAATGAGAAATTTTATCTTCATTGTGCCGGCGGTTACCGGAGTATGATCGCTGCTTCAATTTTAAAAAGCAGGGGAATTCATAACCTTGTCGATGTACAGGGTGGTTTTAAAGCCATCAGGGATGCCGGTCTCAAAACGACTAACTACGTGTGTCCTTCTACATTATAAGCGATACACTACTAAATATATAAGGCGGTCTATTTGATCGCCTTTATTTTTGTAGAACCAGGGTAGTCATCGCTCTAATATCCTGAACATTCGTAGTCTTTATAGGTTCCAGCAGTTTAAGATTGTATTTGTCCAGCAATTGGGAAATAGTCTCTCTGTTTAAATAATAGCCTGCTTTCCTATCATTATAAGAATCAGATAAGTCTTCTGTAGTTTCCCGCAAACCAATATTAGAAGCTGTTCTAATTAAAATACTTCCTGTAGGCTTCAAAACTCTTATCAATTCTGAAAACATTTTACAAAAATGATTTTCATCTTCAGCAAAATGAAGTACAGCGCTGCAAATGATATGATCAAAATGAGCATCTGGAAATGGTATTTCTGAAAGCCTTGCATGGATCAAATTCTCCTTTAAATTTGGAAAGATTTCCCTCGTGATGCTCAACCTTTCAACGTCCATGTCAATTCCCCAAATATTATAATCGAATCCTGCGAACCATCTTAGATTTCTTCCTTCACCACATCCTGCATCAAGTATTCTATCATTTCTCCTATACTTCTGCTTCATGATCTGGTCGATCAGGTAGATATCCATGTTTTGTATGTACTTAAATATTTGTGATTCTTCCATCGGAGTCTTATTTTCGAAACAAAGATAGAGAAGCAACTTATGTTACTCAACAGGTGGCAATTCTATCTTACTTTAGCAAAAAAATTAAATGAACCTCTTCCAAAGATTATTTCGAAGTCAGCAAAACAAAAATCACAACATAGTCAGGTTAGATCCGGTTGATTTTAAAAAAGCCATTTCAAAAAATTCCGGGAAACTTATCGATGTGCGTACGAAAAGAGAATTCGCTACCGGTGTAATTCCCGGCGCGATCAATCACGATCTTATGCAAAAGAATGATTTTCTACAGGCATCATTTCATTGGTCCAAATCTGAGCCTGTTTATCTTTACTGTCAGTCCGGAATGAGAAGTATGAAGGCTGCCAGGCTTTTATCCCGCAATGGTTTTACAAAGATCTATGATTTAAGAGGAGGAATCTCAGGATATGATCTCTAAAAAAAATTCATGAGAAAAATAAATTACGCAATCTTCTTATTATCAATTTTAGGTTTTTCATTTGCAGGGCATGCCCAAGATAGAAAGGAATACGGCAGCTGGAATGCTGCATTTGTAACTAAGAATATTGGCGAAGACTGGAATGTAAGGCTCGAATATCATCATCGTACCACTTCTTTTCTTAAGTATCACGAACAAACTGTAATTCGGCCGTCTGTCGATTATCGACTTGATAGTATTTTTAGTTTTGCTGCCGGGTATAGTTATCTGCATAATGATCAAAATATAAACATCGCCAAACCAGATTTTTATGAGCATAATCTCTGGCAACAGGTTGCACTGTCCCACGAAATTGGTTCAATGAATTTTAATCATCGATTGAGAGTAGAGGAACGTTTTATCGATGCGATCGTAGAGCGTGATGGCCAGCAGCTAATTGATGGTAGTAATTACCGAACCCGATTAAGATACCGCTTGACAGCCAGTATAAATTTGTTGAAAAATCCAAACATATCTCTGGTCGCTTACGACGAGTTATTTCTAAATTTTGATTCCGGGATCTTACCAGATACTGTAGATCAAAACTGGGTTTTTATAGGCCCGCAAATAGGACTTGCGAAAGGCCTGAACATCACCTCTGGCTATCATTATATAGTGTTACCTCGATCTGGAAATGACCTGCACAGGCATATATGGGATACCATTTTAAGTTATACTTTCTAAAATGAAGCGCTTAGGGAATTTCCAGGTGAAGGATTACTTTTTCGTAAGCTTGCAATTCTTATTATTCATTGCTTATTTCATACCGGTAGATCTCTTTAGAATAGAGCTACCTGGTTGGTTGAGAATGATCGCTTTAGTTTTAGTTATTTTCGGGATTGGCCTAGCTTTATTTACACTATTTCAACTACGAAATATGTTGTCTGTATTTCCTACACCAGTAAATAGCGGGAAATTGATTACCAGTGGTGCATTTTCGATATCCAGACATCCAATCTATACTGCAATAATTCTCTCTGCTTTTAGCTTCGGAATTTTTTCTGAATCGGCATTTCGACTAATAATTACAATATTGCTATTCATATTTTTCTATTTTATATCTAATTATGAAGAGCAGCTATTACTACTGAAGTATCCCGAATACTCAAATTATAAAAAGTCTACCAGAAAATTCTTATAAAAAAAGCCACTCCGCAGAGTGGCTTTTATATTCAGCAGCTTGAAAGACTACTTTTTTGGACTCAATGAATATTGAAGTCCGATAGTTCCAGCGAGTTGGTTTTTCATCTGAATACCATTCACATCCTGATATAATGGTAGCTTTACTTCAATACCGACTCTTAGGTTCTTCAATGTTCCAGTTAATACGTAAAAATTACTTCCAATGCCCAGATCTAACTGACTCCTACCCGAATTTGTAGTATCGAATAAGGGCATCATCATAGGATTCATTTCTACATCAACACCATCGATCTCCTGTTGATCGAAGTAACTCAAACTACCTGAAACACTCCAACTCTGGAATAGACTATACGCAGTCCATGCGACTGCATCAAAGCGATTTCCTAGATTATAATCTTGAGAATTTTCACCTAATCTAAACTTAAATTTTGGCTGAATACCCCAGGAAAGTTTATCAATTTGTCCAAGATAAGTAACTCCTATTGTTGGGTCCAGCGTACCACTGCCCAACTGCATAGGGTATGCAAGTCTCGCATTCTCCATCATTGGCGTATCACCAGACTGTTCCAGATCACCGGTAGGTATCGACACACCAATATTCGCGTGCATTTTTTGCCTGTTCTTATCATAAAAGTTCACCAGCGCATTTACGGCGATATCACCAAATCCTGAAGATTCTGTAGTGAAATTCATACCCATTTTAGATCTAAGAACCATATCGTTATAAATATAGTTCAGCATAGCCGCAAGGGTTACTTTATTGGAAATGGCGTACATCGCTCCAAGCATATGCATATCCATACGCATATCTTGAGGAACCGCCATATACCTGTCGAATACCTCTCCATTTTCGATCTCATCACTACCATTTATCAATCCGTCCATCCACATTGGCATATATCGGTATGAGAGCATAAACTCACCTTTGTTATGAGTATGATCACCCATAATGCTAATTGGTGCATGTCCATCTGCCCTGTCACTACTCCACTTCTCCTGCGCTACCATCATGTTTGAGCACAACAATACTGATCCCAAAAAAGGGATTAAAAATTTCTTCATTTCTTGATATTAAAAGTTGACTTATTTTTTCACACGGATAGCAGAAAATTCTGCGGAGGAGGAGAAGGAATTTCAGTAATATATTCTGTAGCAACTATTTTGTAATCAGGCAATACCTTACTAGAACCTGTAACGAATTGAGTTGTAATTATCTTAGTTCCCTGATGGAAATAAAGTGGTAAAGGTTTATACCTGTAATCAACAAGTCGTTCTTCTGAAGTATCATTCTTGATAATCGAGCTTTCTGAAAGTTGATCTTTCAAATAACACTTTCCATCACATTCAAGTTCAGGTTTGTCCTTGTTGATACAAAGAACTTCTACTATATAATCGTAATTAATAAAATATTCGAAAACTGGAAGAACAGGTGCCAATATGCTCCAGATAAAGAGGGAAAGTATGAATAGACTGAAAGACTTTTGCATGGCCATTTTTCCGACCGCAAAGATACGATGAACCAAGGCTTGCAAATTGAAATTTCCAGGGAAAATTGATGATACTGAATGTTAATTTATTCTAGTATTGCCAGAACCTGCGTGAGTTCAGCGCGGGTGTTCCAGAGTTTTTCCTGCACGCTAATTTGCTTCAGTCGTGCACTTATCAAACTCTTTTCCCGGGTATTCACCAGGAATACAGAACTTTCGCCAAGTTGCAGCTTTCGTTCTTCAGCATTCAGCATGATTTCGTAATTTTCTACCAATTGATTGATCATCAATACCTGCTCCTGGTAGGACAGAAATTGCTCTTTCAATGCTCTTATTTTATTCTGAAGATTGAGCTGTTCACTATATAATTCTAATTCTGCATCCTGAAGTTTGATCTTCGATTTTTGTAGATCTCCGCGTTCTTTCCGAAGAAATAAAGGAATACTGAAGTTTACACCCACCTTATAATTCTCATTAACAAAACTCCTTAAAATATCGGGATCGCCACTTAGAAAATTATATTCAAGGTCCAGTTTCGGTAATAGTTTATTAGCCTTTAATCTTCTGTCAAATTCAAGAATCTCCACTTTATACTCCAATGAGCGAATCTTTGGGTGCGTGGTAATTTCAGTATCACTTAAGAATTCGGCAGGAATCGTGCTATTTTCGAACAACGCATCTTCAGGATACACACGCTCCCTAATGACCAAAGGTGTATTATTTTCAGCCCATAAATAAGTTCCTAATTGCTGAGAGGCTTTGAAAAACTTCAATCGTGCCTGCTCCAGACTCAGCTTACGGTCCTGTATTTGAATATCGGCTTCCAGAGTATCAATAGCCGGCTTATCCCCTACTTCAAAGCTGGAAAGGATTCCGTCATATCGAAACTGCGCATTCTCAATAAAGTTGTTGTACAACTTAAGCTCCCGATACGCACTAATCCAATCAAAATAAGCTACAGATGCGTCATAAAGAACTTTGTTCACCGCCAGTTGTTGATCTGCAAGAGATTGCTGCTGGTACGCTTTTGCTTGTTTCAATGCAGCCATTCGCTCGTTGATGAACAAACCCTGTCCTATAGGTACAGAGATTCCTGCTGCAAATAAACCATCATCTGGCACCGTATTTTGCGGGTTCAAATAAAAACCTTCGTTCTGTTCAAATTTCGCCTTCAGTTCAACTCCATACCAGGTTGGGATCTTAAAAGCTGCATTGAAAAGATCAAAATACCGGGTATCCTTAAAGTCCTTTCGATCGTAATTAGCTTCAATCTTCGGGTCAAACCCACCTCTAGCCTTGAGCAATTCTGCGTCACCAAGATCGGCTTTCAACCTTGCTTGTCTAACTACCGGATGAAAGGTTTTAACCATCTGCAGGTATTCCTCAAAATTGAGTACTATACTATCCTGAGTCTGGCCATATTGTAACACAGGCAGAAGCAGCAAGGCAATAAGCAAAGTCTTTTTTAAATTCATTCCTTCTTATCGGTTTGAGTTTGACCTTCCGGAGTATAGTAATTTGGAGGGAAGCCATTCAAATGACGCCATAATTCATACCATATCGGTACGTCTTCCAGCAAAGCCAAGGTATTAGCCCCCGACCCCACTCTTAAAGCATCTGGCCATTCATGATCGTTTTCATCTGGAGCCAGTAAAACTCTGTATTTTCCATTCGGACTAATAAAATTCTCTATAGCCACTACTTTGGCTCCATAAGTACCGTAAGATACATTTGGCCATCCGCTGAAAACGATCGCTGGCCAGCCGTCAAACTGAACTCTAACCTCTTCACCCTTATGCAATAGCGGCAAATCAATTGGTTTCACAAAGGTTTCCACAGCAAGATCATATTCTGAAGGCATGATATTCACCAGCTGCTCTCCTTCTTTAAAAGTTTCACCAATCCCGGCTTTTATAGCCTTATTTATATATCCATTCTGCGGAGCTTTGACATAGTAAAGATCCTGCCTCATTTCATAATTCGTATAAGCGTTCTCCAGTTTACTCACTTCAGCCTGAGCATCGAATTTCCCTGATTCAGCGGAAGAACGATCACTCTGAGTCTTGGAGATCTTATCGCTATACTCTGCAGCTGTACGATTAATTTCGATCCTGGCATTTATAATATCATTTCTACTCGCCATAAGCTTATTTTCTTGCGAAATAAGTTTAGCTTGAGTTTCCTGTAGTTTAAGTCGCTTTTCTTCAACATCTGTCATCGCTTTCAAACCTTCTTCCTGAAGGGTCTTAGTACGATTAAACTGAGTTTCTGCAATGCTTAGATTTGTCTTAGCAGCCTGCAGATCAATGCTGTCACTTTTGGTTTTCAGTTTTGCCTGCTCCAGTTTGTTTCTCGCCTGTTCCAGTTTGAGTTCGCGCTCCTGAGCCAGCGCCTGCAACTGCGTGCCTAAAGCCGAGATCTTTTGATCGTAGGATTTCAATGAATTAGATTTGGAGGCTACCTGGTCACCGGTTCTTTCTACCAAGGATGGATCAAAATATTCATTTTTAACTTCGGTAATATGTAGGATCGTATCTCCTTTTTCAACATAATCTCCTTCATTTACGAACCATTTTTCGATTTTACCCGGGATGACCGACTGTATTGTTTGTGGCCTTTGCTCTGGACTTAATGTAGTCACAGAACCATTTCCCGATATCGTCTGGGTCCACGGAAGAAAAAGTACGATGACTCCGAAGATCGCAGAGAACTTCAGGAATCTGTTGAAGTATTTAAAGTGTCTTGTATGCAGAACCTTTTTCCCGGCTTTGAATTGCCTTAGGTCAACATGCTCATTCAATGGATTTCTGGTAATATTAAGCATAGTCTTTAAAGATTAGATTCAAGTTTACCATCACGAAGAATGATATGACGATTACAACGATTCTGCCATACCTCGTCTCCACTGGCAACTATGATAGACCATTGTTGATCTTCAGCCATTAGATGATCTACAATTCGTTTCTCATCTTCATAATCAATTTGATGCAAAGGTTCGTTGAGGATCAACAATCTTGGCTCGCGCAATAAGGTCCTGGCTAAAATGATCTTTTTGGCGATGGTATGAGGTAATTTCATTCCTTCAGGATAAATTAAAGTTTCCAGACCATCGGGTTGCTGACGTACAAATTCTTTCAAACCTGTCTTATCCAGTACTGAAAAGATCGCAGAATTAGTGATCGTATCATCACCGAAAGTAAGATTGTCGAATAAAGTACCTTCAAACAGTGATTCTTCTGTGAGCGACTGCCCTAAAAGACCATGATAATAGTTTAGATCTATATTCTTCAACGAAATCCCGTTCACGTAGATTTTTCCCTGAGTAGGTTCTACAAGTCCTGCAATGATCCTGAGTAACAAAGATTTCCCGGAACCATTTGGACCTTTGAGCAGAATCTTCTCTCCCGCCTTGATCGTTAAATTAATATCTTTTAGAATTTCCTGTCCATCAGGCGTTTTAAAGCCAATATTCTTAAGTTCTATTTCCAGATTTTTATGTTCTGAAAAAGAAGTGTCTCCACCAGATCTTTCAAGCTTTTTATCAACTACTTCCCCAAGTTTTTCGAGGGAAGTTAGCAGGTCGTAAAAGTTTTCCAGTCCCATGATCATCTTTTCTACAGAACTAATGATCAATAAGATGATGATCTCTGCGGCTACAAACTGCCCGATATTCATTTGCTGATTAAGCACCAGGAAACCTCCAATTAAAAGTAAACCGGCAGTAACAAGTGTTTTGAAACCTACCATTTGAATGAACTGAAGCTTAAGCACCTGGAAGTGGCTCTCTCGTTCTTCAAGGTATTTGGTTACAAGCACATCATTCTTTTGGATAGCATGTTTGGTTTTACCAGCTACTTTAAAACTAATTAAGGTTCTGGCTACTTCCTGTATCCAATGAGCGATCTTATACTTCATTTTCGATTCCTTGATACTCGTATTCAAACCTCGTTTCGCAGTAAATCTGAAAACTAAATAAATTAGAAGCACCAGTAGTATTCCGTAGAAAATAAAGAAAGGGTGATATAGAGAAAGGAGTATTAATCCAAAAACGATCTGCAAAATTGCCGCTGGAAAGTCCAGAACCAGTTTCGCGATCCCCTTCTGTATGGTAATGACATCAAAAAATCTATTGGCGAGCTCTGGAGGATAAAAGTTATCAAGCTCAGACATCTTGATCTTCGGAAATCTATAAGTAAATTCAAAAGACGCTCTGGTAAATATTTTCTGCTGAATGTTCTCCAGAATTCTGATCTGCATTAGCTGAAGCACTCCAACAAAAGCAACTCCTAGAGTTACCAGAATTACCAGAATGATCCACGAAGTAGTGATACGAGCACCCTGAATTAGGTTTACAATTGCCTGAATTCCCAGTGGTACCGACAGGTTTACCAATCCAGCGAATATTGCGTAATAAAGGATTTGCAGAAAATCTTTTTTATCAAGCTTTAGCAAGCCAACAAATCGCTGCCAGGCGGTCATTTTTTCTTCAGCCATTGAATTCAATTTTTAAGGTATTGATCACGAGGTCTTTAAAATAATTGGATACACTTTTCTTTTCTGTACAGTCTGTGATCGACTGAATATGATCTTTTAGGAAATGCTGATGTAATGCGCCGTCCAGAACCATGCTGGAGAGACTAAGAGAATATTGATAATCTGTTGACACTTCAGAAATCATTTCTGCTATCCTGGTAACCAGTCTCTTATAGATGGAAAAATAACCTTCTTTATTATCTGTTTCCACCTCTTTCGTGAGATAGGACTTTGAAGATTCATTAATGATGATATGGTTCAGGGCAACCTCGTTAATATGCTGAAATCTAAAATCCTGAACAACAGGATGCGTGATCACTTCAATGGCTTTCAGTAATTTTTCATTAGAGTCTGAAATGCCATATGTCGACATTGTTAATTGAAATTCTTTCCAGCCCCAGAACCAGTTAGTAATATATACCAAAAACTTATGCTTGTTCTCGAAATAGCGATAAATAGAACTTTCGTTTGACTTGATCTTGACACCTAGTTTTTTGAAGGTGAACTTCTCAAAACCTATATCGTCAATGAGAAGGATTCCCTGACCTACGATCTTTTTCCCTAACTCGCTGGATTCAGGATCTTTCAGAAATAATTCTGAATTCACCGAAATATTTATGTTCTGATATAATTTATCCACATAATCTTATTTCAGGCAAACCTAATAGTATTACTATTAATATATGATAGTTTATATCTTAATTAACAGTTGTTAAACTCTCACAGATATAAGAAACCCGGAAAATTTTCCGGGTTATAATCTTAAACTTCCTGAACACCGGGTTCCAGCGGTGCTTCTATTAGTTTTTCAGGTGTTATAGGTAGCTCTCGCATTCTTTTACCGGTAGCATTAAAAATGGCATTCGATAGTGAAGCGGCGACACTGGTTATTCCAAGTTCCCCAATTCCTTTGATTCCCATTTTGTTAGCGATCTTATCTTCTTCTGGAAGAAAAATAACATCAATGTTCGCCATATCCAGGTTCACCGGAACATGGTAATCTGCAAAGGAACGGGTAATGAAATTCCCGAAATTTGGCTCCACATCTGTCTTTTCGGCAATCGCCATTCCTGCTCCCATGGTAAGTCCGCCAATTATTTGTCCGTATGCAGTCTTAGGGTTTAAAATTTTTCCAGCAGCTCCAACATTAACCATTCTTTCGATCCTCCACATTCCTGTATCTTTATCTACCCAGACTTCAGCGAAGTTGGCACCAAAAGAGAATACAGAATGTTTTTCAAATTCTGTAGAAGGCTCGGCCATCCCGGTCATTTCAAATTTGGTTAGCTGATTCTGCTTCAAAAGTTCAGCTAAGGCAACCTCTTGATCTTCAGGAATACTTCTATCATCTTTTAGTTTCATGACGGCATTCTCACAGGCAGCTCTGGCACCATTACAATAAGATGCAGCACCCCATGATCCTCCAGACCCAGGAGTTACCGGGAAGTTGGAATCTCCAAGTTCTACTTTGACCTGTTCCACTGGAATCCCTAGATATTCCGCAGCAGTTTGAGCCACGATCGTATAAGTTCCTGTACCAATATCGGTCGCATCCATTTGTATAGTCGCTTCTACCTTCTCTTCAACAAGCTCTAGCAGTACTTTTGCGTGCGTTTTGCGATAAGGTGAATTTCTGGAAGCCGCACTAACACCATATCCTACAAGCCAGTTTCCTTTTATATTCGTTCGAGGTTGGTCCTTGCGATTTTTCCACCCAAATTTTTCAGCGCCAATGCGCAAACATTCAACCAACAATCGTGATGAAAAAGGTTGGTTCTTATGAAGATCTGTTTGAGTATCGTTTTTGATCCTAAATTCTAATGGATCCATCTTTAACTTCCAGGCCATTTCATCCATCGCAGATTCCAGTGCAAAACTTCCCGTAGCTTCTCCCGGAGCTCTCATCGCAAACGGTGTTTGAAGGTTCATGGGCATCAGTCGCTCGGTCACCTTGGCATTCGGACTGTTATATAACATTTTTGAAACCATTCCGCACGGTTCCTGGTACACTAGATTCGGGGAAGTATGCGATAAGGTATCATGAGAAAGTGCCGTCAAGGTTCCATCCTTTTTAGCGCCAATCTTCATGGTTTGCTCGTTCTTTTGTCGCAGTCCGGTATTGGTAAACATCTGTGTCCTGGTAACGGTAACCTGCACAGGTCTGCCCACCTTTTTAGCCGCCATGACCGCGAGGGTAACATGCCGCTCTACATTAAGTTTGGAACCAAAACCTCCCCCAACATAAGCTGCAACCACCCGTACATCCTTCTGCGGAATCTGGAAAGTATCTGATATGGCTATGGTAGCATCTTCCACCATTTGCTGACTAGCATAAGCAGTGACTTTACCATTATTCCACTCGGCAATCACTGCATGAAGTTCCATGGGATGATGATGTTCGATCGGGGTTATATAAGTCTGCTCGATGACCTCATCTGCTTCAGCAAGTCCTTTTTCCATATCACCACGAGAATAATCTGAATCCTCGCCTGGAAAAAATGCATTATCCCGATGTTTATCAAAATGTATCGCAGGATCACTCGCCTTGCTATATTCGAATTTAACCAGCCTCGCAGCATATTGAGCCTGTTCGAAAGTTTCAGCAACCACAACCCCTACGTATTCTCCATAATAGTGCACTTTATTACTCTGAAGTACCGGTGCAATTGTATCTGTAGCGATCTGATAGCGATCTTTCTTGAAATCGTTGAGCTTTTCAGCGTTCTTGTGGGTTATTACCGCAAGTACGCCGGCAGCATTTTCTGCTTCCGTAGTATCTATAGAAACAATAGTTCCTTTCGCAATGGTACTATTGATACCCTGAGCGTAAACTTTATTCTCTATAGGAAATTCTGAAGCATATGTGGCTTTGCCGGTAACTTTCAAGTGTCCTTCTACCCGGTCTATAGCTGCACCAACTCCAGTTTTGTTCATTGTCTTCATCTTATAATTTTTTGAAATTGGTTATGCTGTTCGATTTGTAGCCTGCTCCAGTGCCCGCACTATAGCTTTCTTACCCATCTCGACCTTGTATTTATTCTTTTCAAAAGGCTTGGCATCTTTTAGAGCTAGTTCCGCTGCCTTTTCAAAATTCTCGGTATTTGCCTTTTTACCATTCAGAAAATCTTCCGCTTCTGAAAGTTTCCAGGGTTTATGAGCAACTCCACCCATGGCCAGACCTACTTTGGAAATCATCCCATTTTGAATAGACAATCCTGCTGCGACTGAAATAAGCGCAAAAGCATAACTGGAACGTTCTCTAATCTTCAGGTAATAGTAATTATCTGCAAATTCCGGAGAAGATAAATGTATCTGCGTTATAAGCTCTCCTTCTTCTAGAGTAGTATCTTTTTCAGGTCTATCGCCGGGCAATCTATGGAATTCGTTAAATGGAATTTTACGACTGGAACCGTCTGTCTTCTGAACCTCAACTTCTGCTCCCATCGCAGCAAGGGCAACGCACATATCTGAAGGATGTGTAGCGATACATTCCTTGCTATAGCCAAAAATTGCATGCACTGCATTCATTCCATCTATGGCGCCGCAACCAGAACCTGGTTCTCTTTTATTGCAAGGCATCGAAGTTTCGAAGAAATATGGACATCTGGTTCTCTGCAATAAGTTACCTCCATTGGTAGCCATATTCCTGATCTGCGCAGTCGCAGCAGATAGCATCGCCATGGATAATAATGGGTAATTCTGACGGATATCCGGATGATTCGCAGTATCAGAGTTATTTAGCATCGCTCCAAGACTCCAGCCTCCAGATTGGTTTTTTTCAATTTTATTGAATTCAAGATTATTAACATCCACTAATTGATCTGGACGTTCAACATCTTCTTTCATTAGATCTACCAGATTAGTTCCTCCGGCCAGGTAATGTGTCGTTGCAGTAGTTTTCTGCAAAGCTTCCTGTGTATTTTTGGCATTCGTATAAGTGAATGGTCTCATATCTGGTTGGTATTAAGCGTTCTTTGCATTTTCCATTTGTTCCTGGGTAGCAAATTCCCAGGTTGGCATTTGACTATCTCCGGAATGAACCTCTTTAAAGGCCTGTACAATATTATTGTAAGCACCACAACGGCAAATATTTCCAGACATACGCTCTCTAATTTCTGCTTCGGAAAGTTTCAGGTCTTTTTTGATCGTTTTCAGATCTTCAGTTAAATAGCTGGCTTCTCCATTTTTCGCTTCTTCCAGCAAAGCTACGGAAGAACAAACCTGTCCAGGAGTACAATATCCACATTGGTAGCCATCGTGTTTCAAAAAGGCTTCCTGCATAGAATGAAGTTTCCCATCGCTGGCAAGACCTTCTACCGTGGTGATCTCTTTTTCGTTGCAGGTGGCTGCAAGAGTTAAACAGGATAATTTTCTTTTTCCATCGATCATCACCGTACATGCACCACATTGTCCATGGTCACAACCTTTTTTTGTACCGGTAAGAGCAAGACGCTCCCTGAGTGCATCAAGCAAACTCATTCTCGAATCAATATTTAGTGGTTTGCTCATATCATTCACTCGCAAATTCACTTTTACCTCATTTAATAAAACCCGTACTTCTTCTGGAAGGTCTTCCATATTACTGGCAAACAGGTCATTTGTAAAGTATGATGTTGCCCAGAGACTCATACTCGCCACTGAGACCTGCTTTAAAAAGGTTCGCCTTGAGGAACCTTTCAGCCCCATTTCATCAAAAACCTTCCTTTCATCATCGGTAAAGTCATCTGCCTCAACCTTGGCTTTCCATTTGTCTAAATCTTTCATGTAATTATTTTTGGAGGTAAGTCTACCTTTTAAAATTACAGAATTAAGACTTGGCAAATGTTACCGAAGTGTTAACAGCCAGCGTCAATGAGGCATTTGAAGCTTCTTTTAACCAAAGTTTATTATTAAATGAAAAATATCAGATGCTTAGATCAAGTCCGAACTTGAAGATAAGCCGAAGTCCAACATAAAATATCAGGACAGCAGTCAGTATTCCCAAGACTTTTAAATTGAATTTTTTACTGCTTAAATAAGAACCAATTATTCCGCCAATTACAACAGCAATGATCAATTCAAATAAAAGATCTGTATCGAGTTTAAAAGTATCTGCTATATGAAGTCCCACTAAACCTGCAATACTATTTACCAGTATAAATACTGAAGCCAGAGAGGCGATAATGCGCGCATCCTTCCACCTCATTAGGTTGAGAACAGGCGAAAGAAAAATTCCACCTCCAATACCAGAAATGCCTGATAACAATCCAATGACTCCACCCAGAACTGCCTTTTTCAGATTGGTGAATTCCGTAGATATCTGAGCAGATTTCCAATATCGAAGACACATAAAAACGCCCGCCAGTAAAAGTGCAAATCCTAAAATTATAAAGAAAATAGCCTGCGATAGTTTCACCTGAGCACCCAGATAGGCAAGGGGAATACTCAGTACGAAAAATGGCCAGAGAATACGAGGTTTTAAAACACCGTTTCTCTCGAAAAGAATGGTGCTAATTGAAACAACGCATACATTCAACACCAAAGCGGTAGACCGAATTTCATAGAAATCGGCCATTACAAGGCTAAGTATAGCCAGGTAACTGGATCCTCCACCAAACCCTACCGAACTATAGAATAGCGCGATAAAGAAAAATAACAGTGGTAGGTATTCCAGAGGCATGCTAGGAGATCAGAAATGTTTTAATTAATGATCCTTTTTCTATTTTTTTGAAAGCTTCAACATAGGCCAGGGCATTACCTTTTGCCATTGAACCTATCATGGAAGATCCCTGTGCATTTAAAATCTCTACCAGATTATTACCAATATTAGCTTTTAGGAAAACCGGACGGTCTCCCTTGTTCTCGAAATCTTTGGAAACTGGCAAATTAAGTTCTAGTAATCCTTTCCCAGGAAGTCCGCTAAGCTTTTGTAAAAGCGGTAACACATAAATATAAAAGCAACTAAGAGAAGATGCGGGATTTCCTGGTAGCGCAAATACAAATTGATTTCCTTTCCTTCCAAAATATAATGGTTTTCCGGGTTTTTGCTTCACCTTATAGAATAGCTCTTCTACCCCGTTCTCCTCCAGCGCCTGCTTTACAAAATCGTAATCTCCCACTGAAATTCCTCCTGAAAGAATCAATACTTCCGTATTTTCTAAAGCTTGAGAAATTCCAGTTTTGATCAATTCAAAATCATCCTCCATCTGTATGCTTGCGGAACTGGAAAATCCTTTGCTTTTCAATGCCGCTTCTATAGCACCACTGTTGGACTCATAAATCTGCCCGGCTTGCAATGATTCTCCCGGGGCGACCAGTTCATTCCCAGTGGTGATCAACTGAATGATCGGTTTCTTAAATACTTTTATTTTATGGAGCCCAAGACTACCTAGCATCCCAATTCCTGCAGCGGTAATTTGATAAGACTTGCTAAAAACCAGCTCATCTTTATTTAGCTCTTCACCTTTTTTTCGAATGCACTGACCTTCTTTTGGTAACTCCTTAAGAATAAGTAAGTTCTCTTTTACCTCTGTTTTTTCCTGCATGATCACTGCGGAAGAGCCTTCCGGAACTTTTGCACCGGTAAAGATTCGAACAGCTTCACCTTTCTTCACTATAAACTCCTTTGAATCACCTGCAGCGACTTCGCCAACAATTTTATATTCCTGCTGAAGTCCGCCCAAAGCATAACCATCCATAGCCGAGTTATCAAAACCAGGCAGATCAAAACCTGCTTTTAAATCTTCAGCCAAAACTCTGTCCAGTGAATCCTTAAGGCTCACAACTTCAGAATCTAGTTGAACGCTCTGTGATCTAATTATTTCTAATGCCTCCTTAATTTCTACCATTATCCTCCTATTGAGATCATAGACCGGTTTTGTTCATAATGCTCTGCATTCATTTTTACATCCATCCCATCCCTGGAATGTTTCTTTGATTTGATGGCATTTAAGATAATCGGACTTACTTCCTCACCGGCTCGCATAGGACTTAGCAGATCGGTTTCAGAATTGGCAAACAGGCAGTTTTTCATCTTTCCATCGGCAGTAACTCTAATCCGGTTACATTCGCTGCAAAAAGGATTAGTGATGGTACTAACAATGGCAAAGCTTCCAGTATGACCAGCCACTTTAAAATTTGTACTGGTACTATGCTTAGGATTTTCGAGTACTTCAATTTCTCCAAATTCTTTCTGAACTGTATCCAGTATTTCCTGTTTACTCACTCCCTTACTCCAGTCCCATTCATTTCCCTTAAATGGCATGAATTCTATGAATTTCACCACTAGATTCTTATGCTTTGTAAGCGCAATAAAATCATTGATCTCGGCATCATTTACTCCTTTTATCAGCACGATGTTAAGTTTGATATGCATACCCATCTCAAGTGCCTTCTCCAAATTAACCATTATGCGGTCATAAAAATCCCGCTTGGTTATAAAAATCGATCTTGCTTTATCTAAAGTATCAAGACTAAAATTGATCTTTTTCAAACCTATTTTTTGAAAGAGATCGAGGTATTTATCCAGTACAATACCATTTGTAGTAATCTTTAAAGTCACTCCCAATTTGGAAAGTTCCTCCACGAGATAACCAAAATTCTTGCGAACTAGAGGTTCACCTCCCGTAAGCCGAATAGTATCCACTCCAAGGTCTCTAAAGCTGGTTGCCAAACTAATGATCTCTTCCAGGGTCATAATACTGGGTTTGTCCATTAGCTGAATTCCATCTTCAGGCATACAATAAAAACATCTCAAGTTGCAACGATCTGTAAGTGAGATCCTCAAATAGGTATGTGGCCTTCCAAAATTATCTACGATCTGCTTTCTTTCTTCAATCATGTCTCTTTCCTTCTAAAACTTTAAACGCATGCAAAACATGCGGAAATATGGCGTCCATGCATTCTGCAGCGCCTTTGGTGGAACCTGGAAATGCAAGTACAAGCTTTCCCTTCATCACCCCTGCTACAGATCTTGACAGCATAGCAAAGGGCATACGTTGTTGTCCATAACTTCTAATTTGCTCTTCTACACCGGGTAGATTTTTGTCCAGCATCTTACTAATTACCCCGGGAGTATTATCTCGATCACTTACACCAGTTCCACCTGTAAAAATTACCAGGTTTCCTTCGGCATTTTCCAAAGCTGTTTTAATTTCTGAAGGTTCATCTGCAATGATCGATTTTGTGCCAGGAATATCCAGATCCTTCAATTTAGAAAGGATTATTTCTCCAGCCTTATCCTCGCCATTCCCTTTCGAAATAGTATCGGAACATACGATAATGCTTGCAGTAATCCCTTCAGAATTAATTTTAAAGGAAGATTTACCGCCTTTTTTTTGCTGGAGTTTTATACTGCCAATCTCCACCTGTTTATCGATGGGTTTCAGCATATCGTATAAGGTTAGAGCGACGATACTGGCACCATGCATAGCTTCAACCTCAACCCCGGTCTTGTAGATCGTTTTCACTTCTACAGAAATATGAATCTCAAGATTCTTTATCTCGTAATTAATACCGGTATATTCGATCGGCAATGGATGACAATCTGGAAGCAGATCTGGAGTTTTCTTCACCCCTAAAAGTCCGGCAGCTTTAGCCATTTCGAAAACATTTCCCTTAGGAACCATATTATTCTGAATGGCCATAATGGTCTCTTCCGAAGAAGTTTTTACAACCGCCACTGCCGTTGCTTCTCTCAGCGTGTTTATTTTGTGTGTGATGTCTACCATTATTTATTTACTTTCCATTGGTGAGAATCGTCCTCAAAAAGTTCTTTTCCAAAAATGGGTGCTTTCGCTTTAATCTCTTCCACGAAAAAATTACATGCCTCTATTGCTATTTTACGATGTGCCGAAGATGTGAACACGAACAAACAGATCTCGCCGGCATTCACCCTACCCATACTATGATAAATATGTGCGCAGGTAATATCGAATTTCGAGAACGCGCTTTCCCTTATTTCGTGAAAAACCTGTTCTGCCATTTCTTCATAGGCACTGTATTCTATAGCCTGAACAATTTTTGCATCTACTTCATCTGCACGAATCTGACCAAGAAAGATACTATGTGCACCAATATTGGTCTTGGACTGATGATTTGCGATGGATTTCGCGATCTTTTCTGGAGGAATTGCTCCCTCTACAAATACCTTTTTAGGTTTTTTCTTATCCATTTATGATTGTTTGAACTCCACCGGCAACATTTTTAAGATTCCCAAAATGAAATTTATTTTCTAATAACTCCTTTGCTCGCAGACTTCTAACTCCTGACTGGCAAAAGACCTGTATTTCTTTATTCTTCGGAATTTCTTCCACCCGCTTTTCCAATTGCTGAAGCGGAATTCTAAGTACATTCTTCGATTCGATCAACGGCTCTTCATGCAATTCCCGAACATCCAGGTAAAGCTGATCTGTATCTTTTAAAGTACAGTTGGTTACCATACTTTGTATACCTTTTTCCAGTATCATTGCGATCTGCTCCGGTCGTTTTTTTATCTCAATAAGCTGATCCTGTTGAAACATCAAATTCTGAATTTTTAGTTTTCCAGATAAAACTGTTCCTATTCCAAGAATGATTTTTACAGCTTCCATTGCCTGGTACATTCCGAAAATTCCAGGTAACATTCCAAGGGTTCCCGTAACTTCGCAACTTATATTCTCACGCGCTATCTTCGGAAAAAGACATCGATAACTTGGCCCAGCGTTGTAGTTGAAAACAGAACACTGACCTTCATGTTTATAAACCGAAGCATAGATCCAGGTTTTGTCTTCCAGTAAGCAGGCATCGTTGATCAGATACTTAGTTTCAAAATTATCGGTCCCATCAATGATCAGGTCGTAATTCGAGATCAGTTTGCGGACATTAGAAGTATTCAGTCTTTCATCGTAGATCTCCAGGCAAACTTCTGAATTCAATGCCCGTAATTTTTTAGCTGCAACTTCTACTTTTTTCCTATCGATATCACCTTCAGCAAACAATGTCTGCCTGTGCAAATTTGTAACAGACACGCTGTCGTGATCAAGCAAGCCAAGTCTGCCAATCCCGGCTCCTGCAAGATACGTGGCGGCGGGGCAGCCAAGGCCGCCCATTCCAATAATTAGAATGCTGGCATTCTGGAGCTTCCCCTGTCCGGAAACCCCAATATCATCTAAAGTTATTTGCCTGTCGTATCTCATCCTCCGGCGAAAGGAGGCAGAAATGCGATTTCATCTCCTTCTTTTAAAGTTTTATTTTTATCAAGTTGCTGATTCACTGCTACCTGAATTGTTTCAGAATCATCAAATTTATATTCCTCGAATACTATTCTTTTGAGTTCTGCTAGTGTATCGGCACTTTCCAATTCTTTATATTCTTCCTGTAAGCCTGCCGTTTCAGCGAGTTTTCCGAAGTATTTAAGTTTAAGCTTCATGCTCTAATTTTTTTAAAAATTGCAAATCCTTCTCTGTATCAATATCCACAATACCTTTTTCGAATAGCAGCAATTGGTAATTCGTAAGTCCGTTTTTAATCAAATCTCTCGCACCACGATCACCTTCGATCCTCATCAGGTCCGGGAAAATTTCACTGGAAAATATAGCTGGGACACCCGGAATTTCCTGGTATTGTGAAAAAGTTGCCAGACAATTTGCCGTTAAGTGTTTATCTATAAGTTCCTGTAAAACCAACTCACTTATAAATGGCTGATCTGATAGTAATACGAGGACATGCTTAATAGTAGGATGCCAATTTCGAATTTCTTCCAATCCGTTTTTTAGGCTTGTGGACATGCCTTCCTGCCAGTTTTTATTGATTAAAAGTTTGTGATTTTTAAGATCAACCTCGTTTAAAATTTTTTCCTCATTTGCGCCAAGAACAATTATTTTTTCTGAAAGATCTAAAGCTTCAGAAACATCGATACTATGCTGTAGTAGTGTTTTATTTTTGAATTTCACCAATTGTTTTGGCTTTCCCAATCGTTTACTAGAACCTGCGGCGAGAATTAGAACGGCAATATTTGATTTTTCCCCGTTCATATCTTAAATACTCGGTATTTCTGAAGTTCTTCTTTCGTGAATTGGAGCATTTTTAAATTTCAATGATTTAGCGCTGGAATCGGTTAGTTTTGCCTGAATTTCTGCCAGAATGGACAAACCGATCTCAGCTGGCGTTTCAGCTCCCAGTTCCAGGCCTATTGGTGCATGAATTCGATCATTATCGAAACTGGAAACTTCAATCCCTGCGTGATCCAGATCATCCTTCATGCGTTCCCATTTTTTAAGCGGGCCAAGAATACCTATATAAGGAACTTCTGTTTTTTTAAGCAATAATTGAAGTACTGCCAGATCATAATGGTAATTATGACTTATCAATGCAAAACAGGTTCTTTCATCTATCTCAATCTTTTCCAAAGTATTTTCCGGTCTGGTCACGATCACCTGGCAACCTGAAGAAAATCGGTTTGTATTCGCATGAGTTGGCCTTCCATCTGCAATGATGATTTTCCATCCCAGAAGTTCTGCCTGGCTGGCCAGGATCATTGCATCATTCCCCGCACCAACCAGAACCAGCTTGATCGGTGGTTCGTAAAACTGGATATAGTTCATACAGCTGTTGCCGTTTCGCTCCAACTTTAAAAAATCAGATCGCTTTTTCTGAATAACTTCTGAAGCTTCAAATAAAATTACCTGTTCTATTTCAGCTGAAGCGAATATTTTATCTTCAGAATAGATCAAAGCAACCGTACCAGGTTGCAAATTGGTTTCTTTTAGATCGAATTCAATCAAAATTGAAGCCTTTTCCCCAGTTTTTGAGGCAGTTTGAAGCAATTCACAGGCATTTCGCTCATTTTCAAAATCGATCGCTTCAAACAACACTTTAATGATCCCGTTGCATCCTAATTGTGCGCCAATAACTGCATTATTTTCATCGCTTGTATCATAAGTAACCAGTTTATTCTTTTGCTGATGCATAGCATGCAGAGCTTTTCGAAGTGCATCGCCTTCTAGACATCCGCCACTAATCGCCCCGGTGAGATTGCCGAATTCATCTACTAACATTCTCGCACCTGCCCTTCTATAAGAAGAACCTTGCACGTGAACCACCGTCGCCAGAACACATGAAATTTGTGCATGTTTCAGTTTGTTATATTCTGCTACAATCGCATCAATCTCTCTCATACCACGCTGGTTTTTCTAATACTATTGATCGCAGTTTGAATATTTTCGAATGCCAGGTTCATATCTTGCTGCGTTGTAGTTCTACCCAGACTAACACGGTAGGTAGCCAGCGCCAGTCTTTCTTCGAATCCCATAGCAGTCAGCACATGCGAAGCATCTATTATATTGGAAGTACAGGCTGAACCTCTAGAGATCGCGATCCTGTTCATTCTTCGATAAAGTGCATCTCCATCCACATTGTGAACACTAAAACTTATGGTATTCGGAAGTCGGTCCTGATCTTTTGCAGTTATTTGAACATCCTCTAAAGCCTGCAGCTGCTCTTCAAAATTAGTACGTAGTAATAGCAATTCTTCTGAAGTTTTCTGCAACTCAATTTTTGCAATTTCTGCAGCAAAACCAAAACCAACCATTGCCGGAACGTTTACAGTTCCCGGTCTCATACCATTTTCCTGATTTCCTCCGTACATATACCTTTCTAAGTCGATCTTTGAGGAACAGTATAAAGCGCCTGCTCCTTTAGGTCCATAAATCTTATGAGACGAAAAAATTGCGAGATCTATTCCCATAGCCTTTATATCAACATCGATTTTACCAACTGCCTGGGTAATATCGCTCATGACCACGCTAGCATTCTGAAGCGCTAACTCTGAAATTTTAGTGATATCCTGAATGACGCCAGTTTCATTATTAGCCAGCATCATCACTACCATGCTCGTATCTGGACGCAACAAACTTTGAAACTGTTCCAAATCTACTATTCCGTCGCAATTGACCTCTACATAGCTAATTTCATAACCATCTTTTTCTAAGGCATTTAAGGTTTCCAGAATAGCTTTATGCTCGGTTTTACAACTAATTATATGCTGTCCTTTATTCCTGTTTTTCTTTGCAAACCCAAGCAACGCAAGATTGGCTGCTTCTGTAGCTCCTGAAGTAAAAGTAATTTCTGAAGTATTGGCATTGATCAAAGCTGCCACCTGCTTTCTTGCTTGCTCCAATGACTCACTGGCATCCCAGCCAAATGCATGATCACTATGAGGATTTGCAAAATTTTGAGTAAAATATGGCAGCATCTTATCCAACACCTGTTCATGAACCGGGGTTGTGGCATTGTAATCAAGGTATATTTTTTCGGATTTTATCAAATGCTTTAAGCGTTATGTATTTAAATATATATCGGACTTTAAAACTATGAAAGAAGGCTTTAAATTTCTCAGTTTTAGTTTTAATTTAAGATTTTAAGTAGCTGCTTCTCTTCTTTAGTAACGTCTTGCAGTTTTTTCTGAAATTTATTGTAGGCTTCCATTACTTCTTGAGCATGAATAGTAACTTCTGCACCACCACCAGTCTTCCCTCCTTTTCTTAATATCACCAAAGGTTCTTCGGAATGCTTATTTAACTGCTGAACAATATCCCAGGCTTTGCGATATGACAACTGCATTTTCTCAGCTGCTTTGGATAAACTCCCTTCATCTTTAATATTCCGAAGTAATTCATGAGGACCGGGACCATAGAGTTTATCTCCATTAGTCTCGATCCAGCATTTCACCTTGATACTTTTCATATACTTCAGGTCTTAAGATCGCCCTGCAAACCAGTGATAAACGGTTGCTTATAAAACCTTTTTCCGGTCGCCTTGTATAGGGCATTCGCCAATGCTCCCTGAACCGGCGGAAATGGCGGCTCTCCCAAACCTGTAGGATCGATCCCGTTATCTACAAAATGAACATCAATCTTTTTGGGAGCTTCTTTATGTCTAATGAGTCGGTAGCCGTCAAAATTGCTTTGCTGCGGAACTCCTTCAGCAAAGGTCATTTCGCTGAATAGAGCATGACCAATTCCATCGATCGTACCACCTTCCACCATATTCTTAGCAGCTTCAGGATTTACCACGATTCCGCAGTCAACGGCGCAGGTCACTTTATCTATAAGAGGTTGATTATTCTCAACGGTCATATCGAGGATCTGGGCGACATAAGAATTATGACAATAATAGGCCGAAACCCCTCTGGCCATCGGTGAACTCGAATTCCAGCCTGATTTATCCCTTGCCAGTTTTAATACCCCCGCATATCTCTCAGGATCGTAATCATTGTTTTCGCCTACTGGCTTATTTTTCGCTTTTTCCAGCATTTCTAATCTGAATTCTATAGGATCCTTGCCCATTTCTTCAGCAAGTTCATCGAGGAAAGATTGCTCGGCTCCAGCAATAAAGTTCGACCTTGGAGCTCTAAAAGCTCCTACGGAAATATTGGATTCTACCACCCAGCTTTCTGCCAGGTAATTATCAATAGCTCCTGCCGGGAATCTATTGGCGAAAAGCGGACTTTCAGGAATCCCTCCTGCATTCACATGGAAAGCAGTTAATTGATTATTAGCATCTAATGCTGCCTTATATGTTACATGATAAGCCGGCCGGTATACACCATTGGTCATGTCATCCTCACGTGTATACACTAGTTTGATAGGTGCACCTACCTTCTCTGAAATCACCGCTGCTTCCACCAGAAAATGACCGTAAAGTCTTCTTCCAAAGCCTCCACCCATTCGTGTCATCTGGATGTCAATATTTTCAAGATCCATCCCAAGGCGCTTCTGTACGCTTTTTTCAGCATATTCCGGAGTTTGTATAGGACCTATTAATTCCGCTTTTCCATTGAAGACATTCGCGAAAAAATTCATGGGTTCCATACAATTATGCGCCAGGAACGGGCAGGTATATGACCTCTCGATCACTCTCGCTGCATTCTTAAATGCTTTTTCAGGATCTCCATCTTTTCTTACAACTTCAGCATTTTTACTGCCTGCTTCTGCCATCAAGGAGTTATGTATATCGCTACTTTCGAGTCCGCTTGCATCCTGCATGCCAGCCGACTTCTCCAGAATTTCAATTTCTTTAGTAAGTTCAGGGTTAAGATCCCATTCCACCTCCAGTTCTTTTCTTGCCTGCATTACCTGCCATGTGGTCTCGCCAACGATAACAACCAGTTTTGAAAACGATCCAACATCACTCCATTCCTTTTCCATATCCTCAGGATAGGTATCGATGGTAAAAATATCAGTAATACCGGGCAGGCCTTTGGCCTTTTCAGCATTCATATTTTTAAATTCCATTCCAAAGGCGGGTGGCTGCATTACCATTGCGATTAGCATTCCATCTCTATGGGTGTCCAGTCCATATAATGGTTGCCCGGTTACGATCTTTCTGGCATCTACGTTTTTTCTGGATGTACCAATAATCCTGAAATCTGTATTTTCCTTTAAGTTTACTTCCTCTGGAACTTCAATAGCGGCTGCCGATTTTGCAATATCTCCAAAACCGATCTTCTGTCCGGATTTGGCATGCTCGATGATACCATTATTTACCGTAATTTCCTCCTGAGGTACATCCCACTGTTTTGCAGCTGCTGCAACCAGCATATATCTTGCAGTAGCACCAGCTGTTCTTAAAGATTGCCAGCCCTGTCTAATAGATTGACTTCCACCTGCAAGTTGTCTTGTAAAAATTTCAGTATTAAGCGGAGCCTGCTCTACTATTACGTTATTCCAGTCTGCATCGAGTTCCTCTGCCACGATCATAGGCATGGAAGTCTTTACATTCTGACCAATTTCAGGGTTTGGTGAATAGATGGTAACTATACCATTATCTCCAATTTTAAGATAGCCGTTCAACTCGAACCACTCATCTGGCATTTGCATCGCCAGTTCTTCACTACCTTCTTCCGCCGGGCCTTTGCAAGCCATCCAGTTAAAGCCAATTATTAGTCCGCCACTAGCGATAGAAACACTCTTTATAAAGGATCTACGTCCAAATGTTGTTTTTACTTTACTCATCTTAATCTTCTTTGACTATAATTAAACTTCCTGAGAATTGGATGCGGTTTTGATGGCTGCTTTGATACGGGTATAGGTTCCACATCTACAAATATTCCCATTCATAGCGTTCTCTATTTCAGAATCTGTAGGATTTGGATTCCGGTTGAGTAGTGCAGTTGCAGACATGATCTGGCCAGCCTGGCAGTATCCACACTGCGGAACATCGTGTTCCAGCCAGGCTTTCTGCACGGGATGATCTCCGTTTTCAGAAAGACCTTCGATTGTAGTGATCTTATTCCCTGCGGCAGAAGATGCCGGCAATTGACAGGATCTTACAGCATTGCCGTTAAAATGTACAGTACAAGCGCCACATTGAGAGATTCCACACCCAAACTTGGTACCTACCAAATTTAAATGATCCCTTAAAACCCATAGCAACGGAGTATTGGGATCTATGTCCAAAGAGTGTTCTTTATCATTGATGTTGAGGGTTATTGCAGCCATATCTTAAATTTTCCTAAAAATTACGTAATTATTCCAAGCGAAACCAGCCTTACTATCATTTAGCTAGCTATTTCCTATAAATAACTAACAAGATTTTAACCTGTCTAATTGATTTATATCAACTTTAAACACCAGCTACATCCCTAAATTTGTCCTAATTAATACTCTGACTGAACATTAAGTTGGAACTTGAGAATAAACCAAAAAAATAATATTATGAAAGTTTTATTTGTACTTACATCACACGATAAATTAGGAGATACTGGAAACAAAACTGGTTTCTGGATCGAAGAATTCGCTAATCCATATTATAGCCTGTTAGACAAAGGTGTTGAAATTACTGTTGCAACTCCTGAAGGTGGAAAGGCACCTATTGATCCTACCAGTGATTCTGAAGATAATCAAACGGAAGATACCAAACGATTTAAAGACGATGAAGCTGCACAGAAAGTGATCAATAATACGCATAAGCTTTCTGAAGTGAAAGAAGAAGATTTCGATGGTGTATTTTATCCAGGAGGACATGGACCACTTTGGGATCTATCTAAAGATGAAAAATCTATTAAGCTAATTGAAAGCTTTAACGAAGCCGGAAAACCAATTGCATTTGTATGCCATGCACCTGCAGCTTTGAAAAATGTAAAAGCTAAGGATGGAAACGCTCTTGTAAAAGGTAAAAAAGTAACCGGATTTACAAATTCTGAAGAGGAAGCGGTTCAGTTAACCGATGTTGTACCATTCTTAGTGGAAGATATGCTTAAGGAAAATGGAGGAATCTATTCCAAGGAAGCTGACTGGAATGAATATGCTGTAACAGACGGTAATTTGATCACAGGACAAAATCCGCAATCTTCAGGAGCAGTTGCTTCCAGATTATATGATATGTTGAAATAAGAATTTAGTTTTAAAATAAAAGAAAGCCTCTGACAGATCAGAGGCTTTTTTTTATTTCTTTTTTGGAGGTAAGTCAAAAGCTATTGCTTCGTGTTCGAAATGATTTCTATGAGCTCCATCACAGAATGGCTTATTGTTGGATAACCCACATCTACATACTGAAACCAGGTCTCTTCCACCCAGATCATACACATTCCCATTCTTATCTACGATCTCAAAATCTCCTTCTACTTTAAGAGATCCGTTACTATTCACTGTTAGTTTTGTTTTCGCCATAATTTCTATAAGTTGAAGTACGAAGATAATTCAAAGCAGGTTTAGACTCTTTCTATTTAGGGGCCTTCTTTTAAAAACTGTACAAAAGAAAAAAGCTTCAGAGAAGAAGCTTCTTTCTAAAGTGAACATTATTAAAACAGATCTATAAACAACCTTAGACTTATAAAAAGCACCAGTTCAAATTCATTTTAAAATGATAGAATTAATAGCGGCCAGAACGTTTATACCATTAAAAATCAAATAATTAATAGATCTGAGCTAAAAATAGTGATTAATTTATACTTAATATAAGTGAACATTTGTTAAATATAAAGTTCGCTTTTACTTTCCCATTATCCTTAAGATTTCAGTTAGTTCTCGAAAGGGTTTCATATTATTTCAGACTTAGGTACCAATGAAAAATTTACCCCAATTCATTTTCCTATTATTCCACACACTTTTTATTGGAGTCGCAGTGTACGAGAGTCAGGAGCAGCTTTCTCAGCTTATACCGCTAACGCTGATCACCTCGTTGCTTCTATACTTTTATCTTCACAATTTTTCGAAAAGTAAGGAACCAGCAGAAAAAGATATACAAATATCAACCATCATATTTGCTATTTTAGGTGGAATTACAACCTTTTTCCTACAGGATCGACTTGAACTTACAGCGGTGCTTTCTGCCGGAACCATTGGCCTTTTCGGCGGAATTTTACCTAAGATCATTAATAAGCCTTTAGCTAAGATCGCTTCGCCAGCCATATATTGTGGTGCTTTTGTTGGAATGACTCCTCCGGTTTTGGCAGGAAATTATCTATTTATAATACTAGCTTCATTTTCCGCTGGTACTATACTCATACTTGCACGTAAGAGTTTTAATGGTTATGCCGGAAAACTTGGTAGTATCGCTTTTGCTGGCGTAAGTCTGGTTAGCCTTTTAACCTACGTGCTATTATAATGAATTTCTTACTCATATTAACCTGTAGTGTACTTTCAGGTCAGCTCACTTATACCTTAAACAATTGTTTAAATCTTGGTGCTGTCATTGCTTCTTCTCTGGTGAGCATTTCAGGAGGATTATTGATCTACACTCCAGTATCGGAAGTTCTGCAAGAAACTTTACCTCTGGTAATTATGGGTGCAAGCTTTGTTGGAATGGCTTCGGAAGAGATCGCGGCCAGAAACCGCATTATTATACTATCCTCTATTTTCTTCGGAATTCTATTTTATTGTACCGGAGTTTTCTTTGTAGGTTTTGGTGGAAGTTTAGGAACCACTGCTGCGATCGCATTTTTTGCCAGCCTGGGGTTTCAGCAATTAGTTTTTAAGAAGGGATTCTAAAGTTTCCCAGATATTTTCTACTAAGATTGGCTGAGCTTCAGCAGTTGGATGAATACCATCCTGTTGATTGAGTTCCGGATCGCCGGCGACACCATCCAGTATAAATGGAATTAAGTAAATGTTCTCTTTTTCGGCAAGCTCTGGAAATAACTCTCTGAATTCTGTAGTATAATCTGCTCCAAGATTTGGTGGGATCTGCATCCCAGCAAGAATAATCTTAGTTTCTGAATTTCTCTCCTGAACATAATCTACGATCTTATTGAGATTGGACCTGGTTTCAGCTAAAGGAACACCGCGTAATCCATCATTCGCACCAAGCTCCAGAACAAAAATTTCCACATTTTGCTTTAGCACCCAATCGATCCGGTTGAGTCCTCCGGCAGTCGTCTCTCCACTAAGCCCGGCATTGATCACCGTGTAATCATACCCAAGAGAATCCAGTCGCTGCTGAATTAGATTCGGGAAAGCTTCATCTGTCTCAAGACCGTAGCCTGCAGTAATGCTATCTCCAAAAAAGAGGATGGTTTTAGAATTTTCTTCTTCTGAATTATTCTCAGATTCTTCAGTAGCAGATTTCTCTTCAGCTGCAACCGATTTTTTTTCATTTCCGCAGGATAGATTCAGCAGTAAAACTAAACTAAGCGCAAAGATTGGAAAGCTTCGAAAGATAGGTGCAGTATTCATAAAATCATTTCTTATTTTGTTGGCCCGAGTAAAGAAAATTAAAAGAACTAAGATGGCAAAAATTTTAAGGGTTGAAAATCTCAGCAAAACCTATCAAAATGGTAATAAAAAGCTGGTCATCCTGGACAATATCAATTTTGATATTGAAGAAGGAGAAACTTTTGCTATCGTTGGCCCTTCAGGTAGTGGGAAAACAACTTTACTTGGCCTGAGTGCAGGACTTGATCGAAGTGATGAAGGCACTGTAGAACTCTGCGGCAAAAATCTAAATCTACTTGATGAAGATGGTCGCGCTGCATTACGGAACAGTCACGTAGGATTTGTATTTCAAAACTTTCAGCTCATTCCTACCCTTACCGCTCTTGAAAATGTTGCTGTTCCTTTGGAACTTCGGGGAGATTCGAGTGCAGAAACTGAAGCTACAGCCCTTCTGGAGAAAGTTGGTTTAAAAGATAGAATGCATCATTACCCAACACAATTGTCTGGAGGAGAACAGCAGAGAGTTGCTCTAGCTAGAGCATTTTGCAACAAACCCAGGATACTTTTTGCAGATGAGCCTACTGGAAACCTGGATGAAGCTACAGGCCAAAAAGTGATCGATCTGCTTTTAACATTGAACAAGGATCTGGGGACAACCCTGGTAATAGTTACTCATGACATGGAACTGGCTCAAAAAACGCAGCGAATTCTTAAACTTCGCGGAGGAAAAGTTCAGGAATTACAAATCCAGGAGTAATATGAGTTCAAAAAGATCAAGCGCCGGTTTCCCATGGTTAATGAAGATGGCCTTGAGGGATGGGAAAGCAAGCAGCAGAAAATTGTTTTTATTTATCGCATCGATCGTACTTGGAATTGCTGCGGTAGTTTCTATACAGTCTTTTAGCGCTAACCTCAAACGTAACATCTCTCTACAATCGAAATCCCTGATGGGTGCCGATTATATTATTGACAGTGATAAACTTCCTACGGAAAAAGTTTACGGTATTATTGATTCTCTTGGAGGCGCAGAAGCAAGAGAGATTAGCTTCGCGTCCATGGCTTCATTTCCTGAAAAAAATGGAACAAAACTGATGCAGGTTCGGGGAATAGAAGGCGGTTTTCCTTTTTATGGAGAAATAGAAACTACACCTGCCCAGGCAGCTAAAAATTTTAAAGAATTTAATGTTGCTCTGGTAGATGCAACGGTCATGCTTCAGTTGGGACTTAAAGTTGGCGATGTTGTAAAAATTGGGAATACAAGTTTGGAAATTGGCGGAGCATTAAATAATGTTCCCGGAAGTTCCAGCGTTTTTAGTTCTATAGCTCCTCCTCTACTGGTGCCCTTTTCTGCCATAGAGAAATCGGGTCTGGTTCAAACCGGTAGCCGCATTGATTACAGGTATTACTTTACCGCTCCGGAAAATCTTGATATGGAGAAGTTTGATGAAAAGCTTGATCCTATACTTGATGCGAACGATGCAGATCTGGACACTCACCTCTCCACTAGTCAGAGATTAGGAAGACGGTATGAGAATTTTGCGAAATTCCTGAACCTGGTGGCTTTCATTGCGCTATTACTGGGTTGTGTTGGAATCGCCAGCGCCATACATATCTATATAAAAGAAAAAGTTGCATCGATCGCTATTTTGAAGTGCCTGGGAGCTTCCAGAAAACAAAGTTTTCAGATCTTTTTGATTCAGGTGATCATTATTGGATTGATCGGTTCTGTAATTGGAACGTTATTAGGACTCGGTTTGCAGGAATTATTCCCCTACTTGTTACAGGATCTTTTGCCGGTGGAGATAGATCTCCAAATTTCACCTGTAGTAATTATTACAGGAATTATGCTTGGAGTAAGCATGTCGGTTCTTTTTGCTTTATACCCACTGCTTACCACTCTGGATATATCACCCTTGCAGACTTTACGCATGCAGCAATCTGCAGGATCGAACAAAAAATATAAGATCCTGGTATCAGTGGCTGTCATAATTTTCATCTGGGTCTTTGCATTCTGGTTGCTTGATAACTGGTTATATGCGATCTGGTTCGTGCTTGGACTGGCCATCACCTTTGCTATTTTGAGCGGGTTTGCAGCTTTGATCATGAAATTGCTGAAAAGGTATTTTCCGAAGAACTGGGGATTCCCGGCAAGACAAAGTGTTTTAAATCTCTACCGACCGCAGAATCAAACGCTCATTCTCATTCTCGCCATTGGGATTGGAACATTTTTAATTAGCACTCTGTATTTTACCAGGGATCTGCTTCTGTCTCAAACTACATTGGAAAGTCAACAGAATACGCCGAATATGATCTTGCTGGACGTTCAAAGTGAGCAAAAAGATGAGGTTAAACAGGTAATTGACAGCAGCAACCTAATACTATTACAGAATATTCCCATTGTCACTATGCGTGTTATTGAGCTGAAAGGTAGAAGTGCGAACGAAATTCGTGAAGACACCAGCAGTACGATCAATAATTGGGTTCTTGATCACGAATTTAGAACTACCTACAGGCACTCTCTTTCTGAAGGAGAAGAAATTCTGGAGGGAAAATGGAAAGCTAATTTTACCGGAGAAGGAATAATCCCGATTTCTATAAGTGATAATCTTGCTGAAGATGCTCAGGCCACTATTGGAGACAAAATAATATTCAATGTTCAGGGCGTTCAGCTGGAAACTGAAGTGGCAAGTATTCGTAGAGTGGACTGGAGTAATATGCAGATCAATTTCTCAATTTTATTCCCGACCGGTGTTCTGGAGGATGCGCCGCAATTCACGGTGATGACAACTCGGGTGGAAGATGATCATGCTTCCGCGCAACTTCAGCAAAAACTGGTACAGCAATTTCCGAATGTGACCATTATCGATCTAAGACAGGTTTTAAAAGTCGTTGAAGAAATTCTAGGAAAGATATCCTGGCTAATTAATTTCATGGCATTTTTCAGCATTCTTACTGGTATCATTGTACTTATTGGTGCAGTAAGAACCAGTAAATATCAAAGAATTCACGAAAGTGTTCTTTTAAGAACCCTTGGTGCCAAGAACAGGCAAATCTTAAAAATCCTTGGACTGGAATACTTATTTCTGGGAATCCTGGGAAGCCTTTCTGGAATATTATTATCATTTATTTCCAGTTTTCTAATTGGCTATTTCCTGTTCGATACTACATTTATTCCATCAATGATTCCATTCTTTGTGGTATTTCCGGCGATAACTGCATTGGTGGTAATCATTGGGTTAGCAAATAGCTATAGTGTAGTGAAAAGCCCACCACTGGCCGTTCTTCGGAAGGAGTTAGGATAGCTGAAATTGATGGTGTTGTCAAGGTCAATATGAATTTAACAATTCTTTAGCCATGATAGTTTCAGCCGCTGTGTACCTTGTAAGAGTTAACAAGCTAACTCAATTTTTATGAAGACTTATCATTTAGAAATAAATGATGTGAATGATTTTATTCCTGAACTTGCGAAGACTTTAGGAATTGATCATTCAGAACACCTGGGCGAATTCTCTCTATTTATACCTGATTCTATTGGCGATGGCAACATTCGTGGAATCAATTTCCCTAATGGTATAGGTCTATATATGTATCATGTCATGGTTCGAGAAGACACGGAGCTAAGGATTTCTCATCCAACTATAAAGCCGATTCGCTTTATCTATTGTCTGGATGGAATGATTGGAAGTAGTTTTGATTTTATAGATACTGAAGATATTGTAAAAGATCATGAATTCGTGATTGCTGCTCCAAAAAGTAAGGAGACGTACAACATTAGCTTGAAGAAAGATATAGAAACCACGCTCTGTTATCTCGAAATTGACCGTCTAAAATTTCAGGAATACTTCAGTTTTGACCTTCATGAACTTGAGCCAATTTTTTACAAATTATTTAGTGATGTACAGGCACATTATCGGGTTTCCAACCTAGGAAATATTAGCCTCCAAACTTCAGAAATTATCAAGGAGATTAAAACCTGTGATCTTACAGGATTTCCAAGGATTAATTTTGTAGGAGCCAAATCTCTGGAGATCCTCAGCTATATGTTGAATCGTTTTAAAAAGGAAGATCATCAAACTCAGAATGAACTAAAAGACAAAGACCGGGCGGCTGTAGAAAAAGTTGTTAAGTATATAGATTCCAATCTCGCCCAGTCTGGAACCGTGAACGAACTGGCACAAATCGCCGGCGTTAATACTAATAAACTTCAGGAAGTTTTTCAGAAGGTTTATGGGAAAACCGTTAACGAGTATGTGCGTGACATACGCTTAACTCGAGCGCTACATATGCTTTCTTCAGGAAAAAAGAATGTAAGTGAGGTTGTTTATGAATTAGGATTATCCAGCCGAAGTTACTTTTCAAAGATCTTCAAAAAAAAATACGGAGTTTCGCCAAGGAAAGTACTTTCCAAAAATGAATTACCAACTAAATAATTTATAAAAAAATAGACTAACCAGGATATTCGAAGCCTCGCTTTGGTCCGGGTTTTGTAAGTTAACAGACTTCGAATAAAAATAGAATATGAAAAAGAAATTAAGAACAGGCCTGAGTATGATCGCACTATTTGCACTAATTATTCAGTCCACTGCTCAGGAAAATAATCAGGAAATTATGCAAAATCCATTACTTAAAGAATGGCAGGGCCCTTATGAAGGAGTTCCGGCTTTTGATAAGATGGAAGTTTCACTTATCAAGCCAGCAATTCGCAAGGGAATGGAATTGCATCTGGAAGAGATCAACCAGATCGCTAACAATACTGCTGAAGCTACCTTTGAAAACACCATTATTCCAATGGAAAAAGCAGGAAAGGAACTGGATCGTGCCTTTACCTATTATGGAATCTATAGCAGCAATGTTTCCAGTCCGGAATTCAGAGCAGTTCAGAAGGAACTGGCTCCAGAAATTTCAGAATATTCCTCGAAAATCAGTCAGAATGAAGCTTTATTCAAACGAATAAAAACGGTTTATGAGAACTCTCAGGAGAAGCCATTGGATTCCGCAGAACAAAGAGTGATCGATTTAGTATATGAGGAGTTCGCCATGCAAGGCGCCGATTTAAATGAGGAAGATAAGAAACGTTATGCAGAAATCAACAAAGAACTTTCGGCATTATATACTAAGTTTTCAAGCAACGTATTGGCAGACGAAGAGAATTATGTGATCTACCTTACAGAAGAACAAACTGGCGGACTGCCGGAATCCTATGTAAAATCTGCCGCTAAAGCTGCTGAAGATCGTGATCATAAAGGTTCTTATGCAGTTACTAATACAAGATCTTCCATGGATCCATTTCTTACCTATTCTACGGAAAGAGAACTCCGTGAAAAGGTATGGAAGAACTACTATTCCCGAGGTGACAATAACGATGAATTTGATAATAAAGAGATTATTCAAAAGATCCTGAAGCTTAGAGATGAGCGAGTGGAATTACTTGGTTTTGATAATTATGCCCAGTGGCGCTTGCAAAATCGTATGGCTAAAAATCCTGAAAATGCCATGGATCTAATGATGCAGGTATGGCCTGCGGCTTTGGCCAGAGTAAAAGAAGAGGTAGCAGACATGCAGAAAGTTGCAGATTCTGAGAATGCTGATATAACTATTAAGCCATGGGATTATAGATTCTATGCTGAAAAAGTCAGAAAAGAAAAGTATGACCTGGATAGCGAAGAAGTAAAACAATACCTGGAATTAGGAAACCTTACCCAGGCGTTATTTTTCACAGCTGGTGAATTGTTCAATTTTGAATTTTCTCCTGTAGAAAATAACAGTGTTCCTGTTTTTAATGAAGATGTCAAAGTCTGGGAAGTTAGTGATAAGGATTCCGGAGAAATAGTAGGATTATGGTATTTAGATCCATATGCGCGACAGGGAAAACGCTCTGGAGCCTGGGCAACTACTTACAGAGGTTATACGAAGCTTACAGGTGAAAAACCAGTGTTGGCTTCTAACAATTCAAACTTTATAGAACCTGCTCAGGGTGAGCCAGTACTGGTTTCCTGGGATGATGCAGAAACATTTTTCCATGAATTTGGTCATGCCCTGCACTTTCTATCAGCTAATGTGGAATATCCTACCTTAAATGGAGGTGTACGTGATTATACTGAATTTCAATCGCAATTATTGGAGAGATGGTTGTCTACAGACAAGGTGATCAACCAGTTTCTTAGACATCACGAAACTAATGAGGTGATTCCTGAAGCTTTGGTAGCAAAGATCAAAAAGGCTTCTACTTTCAACCAGGGATTTGGTACGACCGAGTTTTTAGCTTCTGCGATCATGGATATGAAGTATCATACTACAAATCCAGACAAGATCGATCCTGCCAAATTCGAAAAGGAAACTTTAAAAGAGCTTAATATGCCAGAAGAAATCGTCATGCGTCATAGAACACCTCATTTTGGACATGTGTTCTCTGGTGAAGGTTATGCTTCCGGTTATTACGGATATCTATGGGCAGATGTTCTGACGGCTGATGCTGCGGAAGCTTTTGCTAAAGCTGAAGGTGGCTTCTATGATAAGGAAGTTGCTCGCAAGTTAGTTAAATATCTTTTTGCTCCTAGAAACGCAATGGATCCTGCGGAAGCGTATAAAAAGTTCCGTGGAAGGGATGCTGAAATCGATGCGTTGATGCGTGATCGTGGTTTTCCTGTTCCTGAATCCTCAAAAACTACTGAAGACTAAATTCAGAACTTTTAATAACAAAAATGCCCTGAAGTTTCAGGGCATTTTTTGTTTAAGATCTATATCTTATAATTTTACTGACTATATTTTAAACTTTACTCATACCACTTTTAATACTTTCAGCAATACTGATAGTTCGCTTTACCTGATGTGTTATAGAAGTTTTAGATTGCTCGTTAAGATTATCCAATCCGCCATCAGAACTAAAGCCGTAAGGATTACCTCCAGTTTTAAATAATTCTTCTGAAGTATAACCAGGAGCGGCAACGATGGCGCCCCAATGAAACATGCTTTTATAGAGTGTTAATAAGGTAGTCTCCTGACCACCGTGTGGATTTTGTGCACTTGTCATACCGGAAACGACTTTATTAACTAATTTCCCTTTACTCCATAAACCTCCTGTGGTATCAAAAAACGCCTGAAGTTGGGAAGGTAAATTTCCATATCTGGTAGGTATACTAAAAATTATTGCGTCTGCCCAATCAAGATCATCCAGTACCGCTACCTCAACATCCTGGGTTTCCTGATAATGTTTTTTCCAGGCATCGTTAGATTCAATAGCTTCCATTGGAGCAGTTTCCTTTAATTTTCGGAATCGAACATCATGGTCTCCGTTAGACTTTGCTGCTTCAGCTGCCCACTTCGCCATTTGATGGTTTGTACCGGTTGCACTGTAATATATTATAGCAATTTTCATAAATAAGGTTTTAAATTTGTCTCCTATTAACTTAGATAAATTCGTTTAAAACAAGTTTTAAAGTTTTGATAAATCTTCCATTGTGTACTAAAATTATGACTTCAGATTATCACAGACATTTTAAAATATACAAACCTTACGGTTATTTGAGTCAGTTTATAACCAATCAGAGAAAGGGAGGAAAGCATAAACTTCTGGGAGAGCTGGGTGATTTTCCTGAAGGTACGATGTCCATTGGGAGACTGGATAAAGATTCTGAAGGACTTTTATTATTGACGACAAATGGCAAGCTTAGTACCAAGGTTACAGCCGGTAATTCTGAAAAGGAATACTATGTACAGGTTGATGGCGACATTTCAGAAGAAGCAATAGCAAAACTTCATAAAGGTGTTGAAATAGGGATACAGGGCAAGAAATACCAAACTAAGGAATGCAAGGTTTTTAAATTAAATGTAACTCCAGAATTTCCTGAAAGAAGCAAACCAATACGCGATGAACGTCATGGGCCTACAAGCTGGATAAGTATAACACTTATCGAAGGCAAGTTCCGGCAGGTAAAGAAAATGACCGCAGCAGTTGGCTTTGCCACCTTAAGACTGGTACGGGTGCGTATCGCTAATGAAAAACTCGATAATTTAGATAGCGGCGAAGTGCGAGAAATAGAACGCGTCAGTTTCTAATATCCCACCGCTTTACCAGTGTAGCTTCTGGAATCGGCAGAACCCTGGTAAACTCCTGTTTCAGGATCTATGATAATTCCCATGGCTCTACCTTGTGAAGATCGCGTTCCTGTTTCGTGTCCGTAGGATTTTAAGATCTCTATCGTATCTGGCGAAAAACCCCACTCTTCAAAGGTGATCAGATCTGGCAACCATTGATGATGAAATTTTGGTGATTCGATAGCTTTTGCGAGATCCAGATCGTAATCTACAACATTGAGAATCACCTGTAGGACAGTATTAATGATAGTTCGGCCTCCTGGTGACCCAATAACGATATAGGCCTTATCGTTTTTCGCTACAATGGTTGGACTCATACTTGAAAGCATTCTCTTCCCCGGAGCAATTTGATTAGGTTCTGTTCCAATCCTACCTTCAGAATTTGTCAATCCGGGAATCGCATTGAAATCTCCCATTTCGTTATTCAGAAGAAATCCGGCTCCTTCTACCACGATCCGATTTCCGTAAGAATGTTCTAATGTATAGGTAAGCGAAACAGCATTTCCTTCTTTATCGACCACCGAGATATGCGTAGTTTCAGCGCTTTCAAACTGAAGATGTTTCTTATTGAAATTAGCAGAATCACTGGTAGAAGCTGTCTTTTCCTTAATTGCTGATTGTAATTTACTAGCATAGGATTTCGATAAAAGTGAATCCAGTGGCATGTCAGGATTAAATTGAGGATCGCCAAGAAATTGAGCTCTGTCTGCGAAAGCTAATCGCATTGCTTCACTAATATAATGAATGCTCTGAGCGCTGTTAAGTCCGTATTCCTGAAGATCGTAATTCTCAAGAATGTTTAGCATCTCTATGATCGCAGTTCCACCAGAACTTGGAGGAGGCATCCCGATAATCTTATTCCCACGATAAGTTCCCACGAGTGGTTCTACTTCTTCCGACTCATAACCTGTTAGATCACTTTTGGAAATAATACCACCGGTCTTCTTCATGAAATCATGAATTAGCTGGGCAGTTTTACCACTATAAAAACCCTCAGCTCCATGATTACGTATTCTAATAAGGGATTCAGCAAGATCCTTCTGAATAATCGTATCGCCCGTTTGATAAGCTTCTCCATTGCTTTTCAGGAAAACAGCGGCAGTACTTGAATATCCTTCTTTGTTATCGTAAACCCATTCAGAAAATCTGGCCAGATCAGGATATACCGTGAATCCATACTGGGCAAGATCGATCGCAGGTTGAACCAGGCTGGCCCAATCCAGTTTTCCATATTTGGAATGTGCCTTAAACAATCCAGCAACAGTTCCCGGTACACCTGCAGATAATGTCGTTTCGTGGTTCGAGTTATCCTTGATTTTACCATCTTCACCCAGGAACATAGTTTTTGTAGCTTTTTGAGGAGCTTTTTCTCTAAAGTTAAATCCGGTTGCCTTATCTGCATTCGGTTTATAAAGCAGAAATCCACCGCCACCAATATTACCGGCGGAAGGCAAAGTCACAGCTAACGTAAAAGCAGTTGCGATAGAAGCATCGATAGCATTTCCTCCTTTTTCGAGTATTTCCACACCTGCTTCTGAGGCTAGATAATGAGAACTTGCCACCATCCCATTTTCGGCTTCCACTGGAATCCTTCCCGATTGTGCCTGCAGATCAAGTTGCAGAATTGAGAGAAATACAAGTAGAAGTAATTTTATCTTATACATAGCAAGGTATATTAATGAAAAAAGTCCTGAAAAGGACTTTATAATTTTATCAAATCAATTTTGAACGCTTCTTCAAACAGATCAAAAGTTTGCTGAGCCTTTCTGGCAGCAATTTCTTTTTGATCTTCAGTAAAATTTTTATTCCGAAGGAATTTTAAAAATTCATTCCAGCTTTTGATCTGGTCTCTTTTTCCACTGAAAAATTGTTGATCCGGCAAATGTTCAAGATGAGGACAATTCTTCAGCTCCTTCCCTATCATCAAACCTCCCATTGCAGAACCTTCTACAACATATGCTGCACCTACAGCTTCTGCTTCATTGTCACACTGGAATTCAAGAGAAGTTTCAGCCTTTTCTATTCCAAGGCTTAAAAGATCCAGTTTGATTGCATGAGTTTTAGTAGAAGAATAATTTTTTAGATGGAAGGCTATAGAGTCTTCAGTAGCAGCATAGGCAGCATAATTCTGAAGCAGGAGTAGTTTGTACTCTTCTTCAGTGATACTGTGATCCATGATTTTGTTGGCCAGATTTTCACCTTCAAATGCCTCATGTTGAGCTTTGGTTGCTTCGCGTAATTTATTCAACATCGTTTCTATCTATATCGAAATTACCGATCGCTTCCCTGATCTTATTAATATTCTCTTTCTGAGCTTGATCTTCAGAATTCATTTTATCCAGATAATCGTAGATTTTGTTCACCGTTATTTTATTCTGGCGAATCATGCTTCTAAGTTCCTGTTTTGAGGTCATGTTGATGACCAGCTTTTTCAGCAATGGTTCCAGCTTTTTACTCAGGTTGTTAATATTCTTTTTAAGAATATAACCTGAAGCTCCATTTAAAATAGTGTTTGCCGCTAATTCCTCGTCATTGATAGTTCCGGTAATAAAAATAAATCCAATAGAATCATCTATTTCCTGCACGGTGGTTAGCACATCCAGACCTGTACAGTTAGGCAAGTTATAATCTGATAGAACGACATCTGGTGCGAAGTTCAAAAGTAATCGTTTACAATCCTCCAGATTGTCTGTAGTTTCGATCACGGGTTCCTCTACGATCTTTGATATTTGCCGTTTGATGAGAAAAATATCGTTCTCATTATCTTCAACCAGAAGTATGTTAAGTTTTCTGTGGATCATGATTATACCTATATCTAAAGCGAAAATAAACTAAAACAAAGTATGAAGCAATTGCTAAAAAGTTAAACATGAAAGTAGAAGGCTGAACCTTTACCCGGTTCACTCTCTGCCCAGATCTTACCATTATGTTTTTCGATGATCTTTTTTACGATCGCTAATCCAATCCCGGTTCCCTGGTAATTATCTCCTGAATGCCTTGAAAACAAGTTGAAGATCTCCTCTTTATATTTTGGATCAAAACCAATCCCATTATCCTTAATGTGGTATACAGTAATGTTTTCTTTTAAATTATATCCAATTTCAATTGCTGGACTGGAACTTCTTTCACTGTATTTCAAAGCATTTGCAATGAGATTGGACCAGACCTGACCCAGCATTCTTCTGTCTCCCAGCATTTTTGGTAAGGACTCATCGATACTAACAGACGTATTGCTAAAGTTAGACTTTATATTAAATGACTTCAGTATATCACTAACCATAGTATCTGTAGAGACGACCTGTTTGCTTAAATTTTCGTTTGAGACGCCGGCAAAGGAGAGTATGTTATCGATGAGATCCTGCATCTCCTGAACTGATGATAAAATAGTATCTACCGCCATTCTCCCTTCTTTATTGAGACTACTGAAGTGATCTTCTTTCAATATATGAGCATAGCCATCAACACCACGTAAAGGTGCTTTTAGATCGTGCGAAAGACCCTGACTGAAAAGTTCAAGTTCCTTATGAGCAATCACCAACTTCTCATTCAGATTATCTATGTTACGTTTTTGATTATCGAGAATGACATAATTAACGTTTTTACTGAGTTTCCTTGCGCCACTAAGTTCATAGTCCTTCCAGAAAGTTGCTACACCGCTTAAATCCTCGGTCCACTTCTCAAAAGATTTTCGCGGAGTCAGCCGCTCTTTTTGTGAATCGTAGAATGCTTTATTATTAGGATCACCACCCCAGTCAATTTGTTGAATTACTTCAGGACGAAACCAGATCAAATAGTTCATACTGTCATTCCCCAACCGTGAACTTAAAATACCCGACCCAGTTGATTTATAGTCTTTGGCTTCAGGATATAAACTCAATAAGTTCTTTGTATAGAATATGTTATCCTGTTGTTTACTTAGAAACTTTTTGATGAGCGTTTTAATTTCTTTTTTAGAAGGTGTCTTTCCAACGAGCTTGATTTTGCCGTCTATTACAATTGCCGCTCCAGAAGATTCAATGAGATCTGTAAGTTTAAGATCATTGGTTGCGAGTCCTTTTTTAATGGAATCCTGTTTCAATACCTGATCCATAAGTTGTCCTGCTACTTTTTCTACCTCTCCTATTTTACTTAAAAATATATTGGAGTTTTTTAGTGAAAGTTCATTCGAGAATATCTGGATTAGAAATTCACAGGTTTGTCTTTCGTAGTAACTCACAAATTTAGCCTTCCGATGATGGCAGGCCAGCAGACCCCATAATTTTCCGTTGCTGATTAAAGCAGCAGTCATACTCGCACCAATGCCCATATTTTGAAGATATTCAATATGGATTGGGGATACACCTCTAAGTTTTGATTTCGAAATATCCAGAGGTTCACCACCTATTGGTGAAATTTGAGGAATAATTTTTACAGGAGCATAATTAACATCAGTGATGATACGCACTCTGTTCTTAAAGAATAGTTGTCTCGCCTGCTTCGGAATATCACTTGCCGGATACTGCAATCCCAGAAAAGCTTCCAAATCATCATTCTTTGCTTCTGCGATCACCTTTCCATTCCACTCGTCATCGAACTTATAGACCATCACCCGGTCATATTCAAAAATCTGGCGGGTAAGATTGGCTGCATCCTGACAAAGCTCTTGAGGATTTTCGCTTGCAGATAAGGTATTCAGTAATCCGGATAACTCCTTCTGAAAGTCGAAATTATCTTTCTTTTCGTGTGTGGGTTCAATATCGAGAATTAAAGAATCACCGCTTAAATGTGGGATTATAATGAAATTCTTACCATTCACAAGGGATTCTTCAACTTCCAGTCTCTCATCCTTCAGCAGAGAATCATTGACATTTTTAATTACTTCCGAAGATAAAATTTCAGAAATATTGAGTTTCAGTAATTCTTCTGAAGCAATACCAATAATATGACCGGCATTCTCGCCAACCTGAGTGATCTTACCTGTCTTAATACACGAGGCGATCAACAAACCATGTGATTGTGTGGTTCCTATAATATGAATAGGCTCCTTTTCACAGCTGCTAAGGTCTACTTCTACCGGGTACTTATTCTCTTCTGCCATTAAAATACTTAAGCCTTCAGTTTAAAATAAAAGGTACTTCCTACTCCTTCCTGAGAGTCTACCCAGATGGTTCCCTCGTGAAGCAATACGATCTTTTCTACGTGTGCCAGTCCAACTCCTGTTCCTTCCATATCCTCATTTCCAGGCACACGGTTGAAGATTGTAAAAATGTTTTTCTGATCTTCTTTCGATATTCCCAGACCGTTGTCCATGATGGAAAATACCCAATAATCATTTTCACGATAAGAAGAAATTCTGATCTCTGGATTTCGCTCTTTTGGAACGTATTTAATAGCATTACTAATAAGATTCTGAAATAATAATCTAAGTTCTACTTCATACCCCATGATTTGTGGCATCGAACCAACATTTATTTTTGCATCTGTATCCCTAATACTCTTACCGAGATCATATTTCACAATTTCAACAACCTCTTTTATGTTGACCAGTTCTTTTGCTCCATTCTTTCCTATTCTGGAATGTTCCAGCAGTGCTTTTATCTGTCCGGATAGTCTGTCTGAAGCATTCTTGATATACTTGATATAGTTCTCCCCTTTTTCATCCAAATGCTTGGCATACATTTTCCCTAGTACATCACTACCAAATTTTATAGTTGCCAAGGGCTCCTGTAGATCGTGAGAACAAATGGAAACGAATTGCTCCAGATCTCTATTTGCTCTCTCGAGATCACTTTTTTGCTCCTGAAGTTTAGCTTCTGCTTTTTTCAAGGCTGAAATATCCACGCAGGTATAGCGAATGGTTTTGAGGTTTTCGGCTTCGTCTTTTTCAGCAGTTGCATTTAAGATCACCGGCAAAATAGTTCCGTTCTTGGTGATCATATTCTGCTCTACATTGATGATTTCACCAGATTTCTTAATATTCGATTTAAGTTTTGTGGATGAAACTTTTGTGTCTTTATCGAAAAACTCATGAATAGACCTTCCAATCACTTCCTCTTTTTCCGTATAACCTAATTTCTGAACAGCCTTACGGTTACATTGTACGATCTCTGAAGACTTTGGATCTACACTCATATGTAAGACAGGATCATCTTCATAGAAAGATCTAAAACGTTTTTCGCTGGCCGCCAGTTTCTCTTTGGACTTCTGAATCGTTTCTATATCAATAAAGGTGATCACCACCCCATCCCGTTCGTTCTCTGAATTAAAATATGGAGATATACGTTGCAGGTAATTACGTCCTTCCCTGGAAACTATATGCTTTTCCAATACCTTACAACTTTGAAGTACTCTTTTACAACGATCTATAAAACTCCGTCTACGTGTGAGCCCGAAACTATTAGTGAAATTATCGATTGGTCTGCCAATATCACTATTTAGTAGACTGAAGTGCTTTTTAATTGCCGGAGTAAATTTTCGAATATTGAATTGCGAATCCAGGAAGATCACACCAATATCGGTGCTCTTCAATAAATTATTCATATCTGCATTTAATGCGGCGAGATCATCCATTTTCTGGACATTCTCTGCATTAACTGTATTTATTTCCTCATTAACACTTTGCAGCTCTTCATTGGTACTTTGCAGCTCTTCATTAGATGCAAGTAATTCCTCATTCGCCGCCTGAAGTTCTTCATTACTGGTTTCTATCTCTTCCAGCGAAGTTTGCAGGTCTTCCCGGGTACGCTTCAACTCATTCTCGAGATTATTAACGTATTCTTTCGTCTGGTTGGAAGGACTCACCTTTTCGACTTCCTGAACCTTTGAGAAGTCAACATCGTTCTCTATAAAGGTGATGACATAATTTACTTCGTTTTCGAGAGAGTACTCTTTAAGCGGTTTTATAATAATATCAACTCCAAGTTTCTCATCATCTTTTTCAATAACTACGTCTTTGTAAACCGAAATTTCTCCAGTTTCAAGAGCTTTATTAAAAGTAGACTGGATGACATATTTTAAGCTGGAATCCAGCATATCCAATAAGTTGATAGAAAATCCGCTTACAGGTAGAGCGGCATATTTTCTAAATTCACCAACTGCCTGCAGTATATTATAATCGGTATCTACAAAAACCGCAGCGCCACCAAACTGACCAAGAATTGCCTCATTTAATTCATGCTGCAATTTCTGGCGTATAGGATTTACCTGAGCCCTTCGGTTTTTGCGTTCTCTTTTTGCATTGTTCTCAAGAATTCTGGAATAATCATTATTCATTTGAGAAGCATGGCTAATCCCGTCTTTAAGTCTCTTGCTGACTTTCTTATTTCTGAAAACCTTCCATTTCCTGCTAATTTCAGTAAACTGATCCCTCAGCGTATGAGGATTTTCACTGGTACCCAGCACAAGAATACCATCTTGTTTTAAAGCATAATGAAGCATATGCATTGCTTTTTTCTGAATACTATTCTGAAAATAGATCAAAAGATTACGGCACACCACCATATCCATATTACTGAAGGGTGGATTTTTAATGATATTATGCCTGGAGAAAATAACAGACCTCCTTAATTTGTCGGTAACCTGATAGCCTTCAGAATTACTAAGAAAATACTTCAGTAAAAGATCTTTTGGAACATCTGCGACAATACTTTCAGGATAGAGTCCTTTGCTTCCAATGTCCAGGTGAGCCTGAGAGATATCTGTTGCAAAAATTTTAATTTCAATATTCTTTTGCTGTCTCTGCATTTCTTCGTGCAGGCAAATAGCAAAGGAATATGCTTCTTCACCTGTGCTACAACCAACACCCCAGATTTTTAGAACATCTCCATTGCTTTTACTTTTAATTAATTCAGGAAATACCTCATCTCTTAGAATATTCCATACCTCTTCGTCCCTGAAAAATTTAGTAACACCAATCAGAAATTCTCTATAAAGGATTTCGACTTCTTCGTCGTTCTTTTTTAAATAATCAAAATAACCATTAAGATTATTGCAGTTGCAAATATTTACTCTTCTTGCAATTCTTCTCGCTAGTGTAGCATATTTATATTCTCTAAAATCCAGACCTGACTTCTCGTTAACATAATTCAGGATGGCATTCAATTCATTTTCGTCAAAATTCGCATGACCATCTTCAGAATGAAATATAGGCGGGGTTGAAATAAATCTTTTAAGCTCATGCCCCATATCGTTTACGGAAAGCACATAGTCTACAAGGCCTGTGTTAATGGCACTTATAGGCATACCATCAAATTTCGCTTCATCTGGCTCCTGAACCATGACCATACCGTCATTCTCCTTAAGTGCACGCACACCCCGGGTTCCATCACTTCCGGTACCGCTCAGAATTACCCCTATAGCTTTGTCTTTTCTTTGAGAAGCGAGGGATTCAAAAAATATATCAATAGGTAGATTGAGAGTCTGTGTCTTTGGTTTTTCTGTAAGTATTAATCGATCACCATCAAGCTTAAGGTTATTAACCGGAGGGATCAGGTGAACATGCCCGGGTCTAACCTGCATTTCGTGATCGATCTGGATTATTGGTAACCTGCTGTTCTTTTTCAGTAATTCAGCCATCATACTCTTATAATCTGGAGACAGATGTTGAATTACGACATAGGCGTTGAGATCGCTAGCTTCTATATTTTCGAAAAAGGCTTTCAGAGCCTCCAGCCCTCCAGCACTTGCCCCCACAGCTATAATACGAGTTTGATCGTTTTCGGTTTTTGATTCAGACGTAACAATTGAGCGTTCTCCTGTACTTTCCATTAATCTGAGTAGTAGATAATTAAAGAATAGCCACTAGGGCTTTTAGTAATTTGTAATTATAAAAAAATTATTCGGTTTAAAGTAACCCTAATCCAACAATTGTTGAGCCAAATCAGTAGTGTTTATAGTGCCTATGACAGTATTCATGCGTATCATTCTGGCGTTCTAATGAACTCTGCTCTCTCAAGCCTTATTCTATAAGCACTGTCCAAGTTCTGCCATTATTACAGTTAATTGACAGAATTGCGCAAAAACACCTTCCATTGTTTAACGTTTAACATAACTTTAAGATAACTAAACATTCTATGATTGCGTTTATAATAATCTATTTTCAATCTGTCATCAAACCAACAGAACCATTACAAATATCTGAATTTCACGCTATCAATTTATCAGTTTATGAACGAAAATCGGCTTATACTTCAGGATATAATAATCTGATTTTAAGTTTTTATTAATGCTAATTCTAACCGAATGTAGGTAAATTATGGGGGTGTTAGGGCCAGAAACATTTAAAAAGTGTCGTATCGCATGGTAATTGCACCAAATAGCTCGAAATCGTTCGACTATAAGTCGATAATATTTGAATCAAAAAATCAAAAATGAAAACATTAGTAATTGGAGCAGGAAACATGGGGTTAACTTATGCTGAAGGTATGGCACAATCTGCTATGCTTAACAGAAGAAATCTTATGGTATTCGATAAATCAGCAGATGTGATCGCAAGACTTAGAGACTTGGATCATTTCGATGTTTATGAATCACTGGAAGAATGCCTGCCTCAGGCCGATATGGTTTTTGTAGCTGTAAAGCCTTATCACTGTGATGAGCTTTTTGAGGAGATGAAATCAATGGTTAATAAGGATCAGATATTCGTATCCTTGATGGCCGGTGTTACCATAGAAAAAATTCAGAATGGTTTAGGAATCAAGAAAGTGGTTAGATCCATGCCTAATTTACCTGCACAGGTTGGCAAGGGTGTTACTTCTTATACAGAATCTAAAGAAGTATCCAGAGTAGAACTTCTAATGGTTCGCAATCTTCTAGATACTACTGGAGAATCTATTCATGTTAAGAATGAGAATTTTATTGATGCCTCTACTGGTATTTCAGGAAGTGGTCCGGCATACGTTTTCTATTTTATGAATTCCATGCTGGAAGCTGCTCGAAAGATGGGCTTCAGTAAAAATGATTCCAAGGTATTAGTAAGTCAAACCTTTGAAGGTGCTGTGGAACTTTTCAACCAGAACGATCTTAGCCCGGACACATGGATGGACCGGGTAGCTTCCAAAGGTGGAACTACCAGAGCTGCATTAGATTCCATGGATGATAACAATGTGAAGGAACTCATCAAAGATGCAGCATACGCAGCTTTCGATAGAGCCGTGGAACTAGGAGAAGAAAAATAATCAACTAACAAGACCAGATAACCAAAACATCTATAATGGATAAGAAAAGAAGAATTGTCGTAAAAGTTGGAACTAATGTCATGACCAACAAAGACAACAGAATTTTGGGACCAATATTGAAAAGTTTGGTGCGACAGATCGCAACATTATACGAAGAAGACATCATGGTTGTTCTAGTTTCTTCAGGATCTGCAATTGCAGGGAAAGAGATTCTTGGACAAATTAGTGTAGAGGATGCCAGCAAACGTAGACAGGTGTACTCTTCAGTAGGGCAACCTAGAATGATGCGTCATTATTATAGCATCTTTCATGACTACGGAATGCGATGCGCACAGGTACTAGCTACAAAAAGAGACTTTAGCCCGGGTATACACCGTGAGAATATGATCAATTGTTATGAATCCTTGCTATCTGAAGGAATTATTCCAATTGCAAATGAAGATGATGCTGTATCAGTAACTATGTCTATGTTTTCTGATAATGATGAGTTAGCTAGTCTTGTTGCTGAATTGATCGGTGCTGAAAAACTAATCATCCTTAGTGACACAGATGGTCTTTATACTGGTCATCCTGAACATGACGATTCAGAAAAATTGAATAAAGTACAGATTGATGAGAATGTAGAAAAATACGTTCAGCAATCTGAGAAAGGTGAAGGCGAAGGTCGTGGAGGAATGGAGTCCAAGATCAAGATCGCCAAAGGAACTGCAGCCAAAAACATCGATACCTATATTGCTAATGGTAAACGTGAAGATGTGATTCTGGACATTATGGCTGGAAAACCAGTAGGTACCAAGTTCACCTCGTAATAACCAATTAAAAACCTTAAAGAAACGAAGAAATGAAGTTGATAAAAACAGATACTAAAAATAACGTACTAAAGTCTATGATGAATATTCTGGACAAAAGACGCCAGGAAATCATAGCAGCAAATAAGAAAGATCTTGATGCTTTCACGAAAGATGATCAGGCCATGTATGACCGATTGATCGTGGATGAGAAAAAAGTTGACGGTATGATCCAGTCTGTAAAAGAAGTGATGGAACAGCATGATCCGGTTGGCCAGGTAATCGAGCATAGAAAACTGGATACCGGACTGGATATTACGAACAAAACTGCTCCGTTTGGAAATATCATGATCATTTATGAATCCAGACCAGACGTAACTATTGAAGCAGCTGTTCTTGCCTTTAAAGCGAACAACAAGATCTATTTAAAAGGTGGTAAGGAAGCAATTGAAAGTAACAAAATACTGGAAGAATGCTGGCATGAAGCACTTGAGGAAAACGGGTTGGATAAAGAGTGGATCAAGCTTCTACACCTGGATAGAACCGAAACTCAGGAATTCCTAAAAAACCCACCAGAGCAATTAGACCTTATCGTACCACGTGGTGGCGAAAGACTGATCGCTTTTGTTAAAGAACATGCAACCGGAGCAGTATTAGTTTCCGGGAGAGGAAATAACTTCCTGTATGTATCTAAAAATGCCGATTTCGAAATCGCCAAGAAAGTAATGCTGAATGCCAAGATCGATAAGATCTCTGGTTGTAATGCCTTAGATAAGGTTCTGGTAGATACTAATATTGAAGGATATGAGTCTAAACTGAAGGAGTTAGAAGAATTGTTCAGCGACAATAAAGTTGAAATTCTGGTAGATGAAAAAGTATCTGAAGTTCTTACAGATCAATCTAAAGTACCTTCTGAAGATACCTGGTATGAAGAATTCCTAGCAATGAAAATTGTGATTGGAGCTGTAGACGGACTTGATAATTCTATCGAGAAGATCAACCAGTACTCCGGAGGTCACTCCGCCTCTATTATCACTACAGATAAAGAAGAAGCGATCACTTTTATGGAGCAGGTAGATTCGGCAGCAGTATATCATAACGCTTCCACCCGTTTTACTGATGGTGGGCAAATGGGCGTTGGAGCTGAACTTGCAATTTCAACCGACAAGCTTCACCATAGAGGACCATTGGGCCTTAAACAATTGGTGACCAATAAATACTATATTTTGGGTGAAGGACATGTAAGAGTATAATCTCAATCTATATAATTTGAAAAGCCTGGTAAATGCCAGGCTTTTTTTATGTCCGGATTCCAGTATAAGATGTTTTGCGTTTACCCATCCAAGAGAATGCGTCAATTCTTGAATCTTCCAGTTCTCGAACATAATTAAACCAATAACTGTAACGTTTAAAGGACTGTTCAGTCTTATAAACAGAAAACAAAAGCACATATGAAAAAATTAGTGATGGGTCTGGCTGCAGCTTCAATGTTGTTTGCTTGTAAGACTCAGAAAAATCCCCAGGCAACCATTGAAAAGCCAGTTCTGGCTCAACTTGATCTGGTAAATGTTGAAAATGACAAAGTATGGGTTACCGTAGACCCTGCAGAATTTAAAATAGAATCTACCATATTCAACATTCCGAAAACTGTTCCCGGAACTTATTCTGAAGATAATTATGGAAAATTTGCCGAATCTTTCAAAGCTATTGACTATAATGGAAACGAATTGAGCTTCGAAAAGCTGGATGATAATAGTTATAAGATCGAAAAGGCCGCAAATCTGGATAAAGTTATGTATCTGGTAAACGATTCTTTCGACTGGGAAGCAGAAGGTGGTGTTTATTCCATGGCAGGAACAAATATTTTGAAGGATAAAAACTTTCTTCTAAATCTACATGGTTTTGTAGGCTATTTCGACGGAATGACCGAAAAGAAATATCAGCTTGAGATCGTACGCCCTGAAGATCTTGTAGCAGGAACTTCTCTTACTATCGCTTCTACTAAAAATTCTGAAGCAGGAAACTCTAAAACAGATGTTTACCACCTGGATCGGTATTTTGAAGTGATTGATAATCCTATCATGTATTCAAAGCCGGATACTACCAGTTTCATGGTAGAAAATATGCAGGTTTTACTCAGTGTTTATTCACCAAATGAAAAACATTCAGCGCAGACATTAAAGCCTGGAATGGAGAAAATGATCCGTGCACAAAAGGAATTTCTAGGTGATATAAACTCTACAGATAAATATGCCATTCTTGTTTACCTTTCCGAAGGTGAAGGAGATGCTTCGAACTATGGAGCTCTGGAACATCATACCTCAACAGTGGTGGTAATGCCTGAGTCTATGGATGCATCTTCTCTGGACAAAAGCATGACCGATATCGTATCGCATGAGTTTTTCCATATCATTACTCCACTTGGAATTCATTCTAACGAAGTCCATTATTTCGATTACAATGATCCCAAGATGTCCAAGCATTTATGGCTCTATGAAGGTGTAACAGAATATTTCGCGAATCTTTTCCAGGTAAATCAGGGACTTATCGATAACAAGGAGTTCTATAAGCGAATGAATCAAAAGATTACAACTTCAAAAAGGTTTGATGATACCGTTCCATTTACGGTAATGAGTGAAAATATACTTACAGATGAGTATAAAGATTCCTATTACAATGTTTACCTGAAGGGAGCGCTCATAGGAATGGCCCTTGACATCAGGCTAAGAGAACTTAGCGGTGGAAATATGGGAATTCTGGATCTTATGAAGAAATTGAACGCAAAATATGGGAAAGACAAACCATTTAATGATGATGAATTAATTCCTACGATCGTTGAGCTTACATATCCTGAAATTCAGAATTTCTTTGACCAGTATGTAACTGGTGAAACACCGATTCCTTATGACAAGTTTTTTGCAAAAGCCGGAATTGAAGAGCAGGAGCAAATGACGGAAGTTGGTTTCTTTTTAAAAGGGCAGCAGCCATACATTACCGCAAACCAAGAAACTATGCAGATCGTTTTCCGTGGAGATACAGAATTTAATACATTTTTGAAGGAGCTTGGAGTTGAAGGCGGGGACGTGATCAAAAGCGTAAATGGAGAGGAATATAATGTCCAGAATGTTTATGAACTCATACGCAAGTCCCAGGAATGGAAAGAAGGAGATGACTTTACCATGACCATTGTTCGAAATGAAGAAGAGATGCAATTGAAAGCTAAGGTATCTACACCTATGGATACCCAAATGACTTTAAGCGAAGTACAGAATGCAGATGGCGATAAAATTGAATTGCGAAATGCCTGGTTGAAGGGTTAATCATATCCAGGTATTTCATATAAAGCGGCAGTATTTACTGCCGCTTTTTTCGTTTAAAAGCTAGAGTCGCTCTCGCATTATTTTTATCTTTAAAATCTAATTAACCAGCCAAAATATGGAAATTCCAATCCTTCAGGATATTGTAATTATACTAGGATTATCGATTGTGATCATTCTCGTATTCCAGAAATTGAAACTACCGGCAATTCTGGGATTTCTTCTTGCTGGAATCATAGCAGGCCCGCATGCTTTTAACCTAATTAGTTCGCAGCATGATGTAGAATTGCTTTCAGAAATAGGAATTATTTTCCTGCTGTTCGTAATTGGGATCGAACTATCTTTAAAAGGTCTGGCATCCATCAAGAAGATCATATTTCTTGGTGGTGGTTTACAGGTTGGAGGTACTATTCTTGCCACTGCCGGAATATCAACCGCCTTGGGATTGCCTTTAAATACATCTATTTTCCTGGGTTTCCTGTTTAGTTTAAGTAGTACGGCGATCGTCTTAAAATTACTGCAGGAGAAAGGGGAAATCTCCACACCGCATGGAAAAATAGGTCTGGGAATTCTTATTTTTCAGGACATTGTGGTAGTTCCCATGATGCTTTTCACACCCTTACTGGCCGGAGAGACGCCAAATATTCTCACGACAATAGGGATCATGGTCTTAAAGATCCTACTGGTATTGGTGATCGTATACATCCTTGCGCAATATGTGGCACCTAAGATCTTTGGATGGGTCGTAAAAACCAAGAACCAGGAATTATTCATTCTTACGGTCGTTGTATTTTGTTTCGGGGTGGCATGGTTAACTTCTACGGTCGGTTTATCACTTGCCTTAGGAGCGTTTTTCGCCGGACTCATCATTTCTGAGTCAGATTACAGTCACCAGGCTACCGCAAACGTATTACCCTTTAGAGAAATATTCATCAGCTTTTTCTTTATCTCTGTAGGGACACTGCTGAATCTGGATTTCTTTGCTGAAAATATCCTGATTATTATTGGTCTTGTACTCGCGGTTGTATTATTGAAAATGCTGGTAATTGGAGTTACTGTACTAATTCTGAAGTTTCCAGCCAGAACCATGTTTTTGGCCATCTTCAGTCTCTTCCAGGTTGGTGAATTCTCCTTGTTGCTTTCCGGAGTAGGAAAAGAAAGCGGTATTATTCCTGAAAATATTTACCAGTATTTCCTGGCCATTTCTATCATTACGATGGGAATGACGCCGTTCCTGATAGAATCTGCTCCAAGGATCACTTATGCACTTCTGAAGGCACCAATTCCTCCAGCGGTTAGAAAAAGACTGGAAAACATTAAGAGAAGTACCAAAGCCGACGAAGAATTTTCCGAAGAGAATCTGAAGGATCATCTTGTTCTTATTGGATACGGGATCAATGGATCCAACATATCTAAAGCGGCTCAAAAGGCTGAAATTCCATACGTGATCATTGATGCAAATCCGGAAGCATTTGATAAAGCAAAAGAACTTAAAGAACCCGTAATTTTCGGGGATGCCATCAATACAACGATCCTCAAGCATGCTCATGTGCAGGAAGCCCGGGTTGTAGTAATTGCAATATCAGATGCTGGTGCGACCAGGAAAATGCTTACTTCGATAAGGCAATTAACCAAAACCGCTACCATTATTGTTCGTACCAAATATGTAAAAGAAATGGAAGAAGTCCTGAGATTGGGAGCAGACGAAGTGATCCCTGAAGAATTTGAAACTTCCATTGAGATTTTCACCAGAGTTCTTAAAAAATATCTTGTGCCTTTTGATGAAATTCAGGAATTTATCAACCAGATTAGATCTTCAGATTATGAGATGCTGACATCCATGAAGAAAAGACCACACTCTCCTGCCCTGCAACACCTGAACATTCCGAACAGGGAAATCGTTACTCTAAAAGTGAATCGGGATAACCGCCAGATCGTAGGAAAATCCATCGAAGATTCTGGTATTGGAAAGAACTTTCAGGTCACCTTGCTTGCGATACAAAGGGACCGCAGGTATTTGACAGAGATTTCCCCAAAAACTATTATAGAACAAGGTGATTTATTATACCTGTTTGGGCATCCAACCAATATCAACCATCTTAATGATCAACTTTCTTTCAAGTAAATTAATATGCTGTTCAGCAGAAATACTTAAATCAAATATGAAAAAAATACAATTACTGTTTCTCGCATTATCATTCTTTTCTTACATCGGCATTGCACAAAAAGTCGAGATTCCACAGGACACCATGGTGACTACCAGTCATTCAGTAAGAATAAATGGGAAATCTATTGACTATACTGCGGAAACTGGTATGATGCCTCTCTGGAATGAAAGCGGAACTCCTATTGCAAGCCTATTTTACACCTATTATAAGCGTAAAAATGTAAATAATACTGAAGACCGTCCATTGGTTATTTCTTTCAATGGTGGACCCGGTTCAGCTTCCGTTTGGATGCATATTGCCTATACCGGTCCAAGGGTTTTGAACATCGATGATGAGGGTTTTCCGGTACAACCATACGGCATTAAAGAAAATCCGCACTCAATTCTGGACGTGGCAGATATCGTTTATGTGAATCCCGTAAATACAGGTTTTTCAAGACCTGTTCCAGATGCTGAAGGTAAGGTTGATAAAGAACGATTTTTTGGCGTACAGGCAGATATCACCTACCTCGCTGAATGGCTAAGTACTTTTGTAACCAGGAAGAATAGATGGTTATCACCAAAATATCTTATTGGTGAAAGTTATGGTACCACTCGCGTATCTGGACTGGCTCTCGAATTGCAAAATAGTCAGTGGATGTACTTAAACGGCGTGATCCTGGTATCTCCTACTGAAATTGGAATAGATCGGGAAGGTCCGGTTGAAGTGGCAAACAGGCTTCCTTACTTTGCCGCGGCCGCGTGGTATCATAAAATGCTACCTTCAGAATTACAACAAAAAGATCTTGAAGAGCTATTACCCGAAGTAGAATCTTATGCGATCAACGAGCTTTTGCCGGTTCTTATGAAAGGTGGTTTTGCAGACACTGAAAAAAAGAACGAAGTCGCAGAGAAAATGGCTGAATACTCCGGTATAAAAAAGGAAGTCATTCTTCAGAATAATATGGAAGTACCTTTTCAGTATTTCTGGAAAGAACTTTTAAGAGACAAAGAAGGTTACACCGTTGGCCGACTGGATTCTCGTTACAAAGGTCTGGACGCGAAGAATTCAGGAAATTCTCCAGATTACAATTCAGAGTTGACTTCATGGTTACATTCATTCACTCCGGCGATCAATCATTATTTACGAAATGATCTTCAGTTCAATACTGATTTAAAGTACTTTATGTTCGGCCCTGTTCACCCGTGGGATCGTAGTGGAAATAATTCCGGAGAGATGCTAAGACAGGCAATGGCGCAAAACCCTAATCTGGATGTTCTAATTCAATCTGGTTACTTCGATGGGGCGACCACCTATTTCAATGCCAAATACAGCATGTGGCAACTGGATCAAAGTGGTAGAATGAAGGATCGTCTTAGTTTTAAAGGTTACCGAAGCGGTCATATGATGTACTTAAGAAGCGAAGACCTTCAAAAAGCGAATGATGATCTACGCGATTTTATCAATAATACACTGCCTGCAAAGGATCAGTCGGCTAAATATTAAATTCTAACGCAACTATATTCATGTTAAAGCATCTAATAAGAAACAAGTATATCTTATGAAAAAATTTTTGATATTACTCTCCGTTCTATTTCTTACTGGATGCTCTAGTGATGACGACACATTATCAGACAATGCAGTTGAAGGCGTTTGGGAAAAGACTACTATAGTAGATTTTAATGAGTATGACGAACTGGATGAAAATTTGAACTACGAATCTGTGATTCAATATAAATTCCTGAAGGCAAGTAAGTTCGAAAGTTATACTTTCATTCGAGCTATTGAAAGTTCAGAGATTACCGGTTATATGTTCAAGGAACTCGGAAGCTATACTATCAATAACAACCGACTTTCTTTAATTTCTGACAGATGGATTTCTCAAGATGATTCTGGAGCTCTTCAATCTCTGCAGGAATTAAGTTTAAATGAACAAGAAGTAGAATGGAGTTTCAATATAATACTGGAACAAAATACTTTAATATTTAATTTTGATCCCTGCGGACCTGCTGAGAATTGTATAGGAAGTATAACCCTGAACAAGGTTAATTAGAAAAATTTATTACATTCTAATATTAATAATCTTCCAGAAGAAATTCTTTCAGCTCTGCATACGTGCTTAGCTGAAAGGATTTCTTCTTTTTATCCAGAATTCCTGCTATAGAATCCGGCATAACTACTTTTGCTCCAGAAGCTTTTTCTACAGTTTCCAGGAATTTCACAGGATGCGCTGTTTCTAAAAACACTCCGCTATATTCCTGATTTATTTTCAGAAAGTCTTTGAGCCCCAAATAACCAACTGCGCCATGAGGATCCATTAAATAATTATGTTCTTCATAAACCAATCTAATTGCTTTATTAGTCTCGGAGTCGGTATAACTCATAGCCATCAAATGTTGTTTGAGATCTTCAAAGTGATTCCCGAATAATTCCAGGATACGAACAAAGTTGCTGGGATCACCAACATCCATAGCATTCGAAATGGTTTGAACACTCTCTCTTGCCTGGTAATTATGAGATTCCATAAACCTGGTTATGGTATCATTGGCATTATTAGCCGCGACAAATGTATCTATAGGTAACCCCATCTTTTTTGCCAGTAGTCCTGCGCAGATATTCCCGAAATTCCCACTTGGTACGGAAAAGGCTATCTTATTGTTTGTTTCTAACTGTCTGTAAGCAAGAAAGTAGTAGAACATTTGAGGCAACCATCGAGCCAGATTGATCGAGTTCGCAGAGGTAAGTTGCCGGCGATCTGTAATTTCATTATCCAGAAATGCCTTTTTTACCATTCCCTGGCAATCATCGAATGTTCCATCAACTTCGATCGCCTGAATGTTTTGTCCCAGAGTGGTTAACTGTTTCTCCTGAATATCACTCACCTTACCTTTTGGATAAAGAATGACCACATCAATCCCATCAACACCCAGAAAACCATTAGCCACAGCGCCACCGGTATCTCCTGAAGTTGCAACCAGTACGGTGACTTTTCCTAAATTTCCCTTCTGAATAAAATAGCCAAGACTACCCGCCATAAAGCGTGCTCCTACATCCTTGAAGGCCAGGGTTGGACCATGGAATAATTCCAGCACTGAAACATCTGGCTCAATTGATTTGACCGGAAAATCGAACGAAAGCGTTTCTTCCAATATTTTTTGTAGCTCAGTCTCAGGAATTTCATTGCCAACGAATGGCGAAATTACATGCTTTCCAATTTCTGCGGGATCCAGTTTCATCAGGTTGCTTATGAATTCGGTAGATAACCGTGGAATCCTCTCTGGGAAATAAAGCCCTTTGTCGGGTGCAAGTCCGCGAACCACCGCATTCTCAAAATTGCTATGATGTTCTTTATTGTTAAGACTATAGTACTTCATAATATTCTGATTCCTGTTTTATTAATTTCTGAAACATGTAGTTCGAATCCCATTTCCTTATCCTGAAGAAAATTGTGATAAGTTGCCTTTACCTCTTCTGCAGCACTATCACCTTGACACATAGCGAAAACTGAAGGTCCTGAACCTGAAATCCCAAAGCCGAGGGCTCCGTTGTCTAAAGCAAGTTTTTTTAATTCATCAAAGTACGGGATCAAAATGGATCTAACAGGTTCTACAATAGCATCGTGAAGACTTCTACCCATAAGCTTATAATCATTGGTATAAAGCGCACTGACAAAAGCTCCCAGATTTCCCCATTGTGCAATGGCTGATGCCAGCGTAACATTCTGTTTTATGATCGACCGGGAATCGCGCGTTTTAATTTCGATCATTGGATGAAGAACGACCATTCTTATTTCGGATGGTGCCGGTAAGGCAAGAGTTTCCAGTGGATCGTAACTTCTAACAAGACTAAAACCACCCAGTAAAGCTGGAGCAACATTATCTGCATGAGCATTTCCACTAGCAAGTAATTCACCCTGCATCGCAAACTCGATCAACTCATTGTTAGTAAATGGATCATCCAGAAGTTTGTTAACTGCATAAACCGCTCCGGCAGAACTTGCTGCGCTACTCCCGATCCCGCTTCCAGATCGAATTTTTTTATCGATTTCGACATCAAAACCCTGCTTCGAACCGAGTCTATCCAGAAGAGCGAGAACAGCAACCCCGGCAACGTTCTTATGAATTTCCATTGGAAGATCTGCGCCAGTAATTTTAGTAATACGAAGTTGGTTTAGATCATTCATTTTTACCAGCATCTCGTCACCTACGTTCTGCAAACAACATCCAAGTACATCAAAACCACAGGATAAATTAGCGACCGTAGCCGGAGCAAATATTTTAATTTCTTTCATAACTATCGTTTACCGATTCTTATCACATCTGCAAAAATTCCTGATGCAGTTACATCTGCTCCCGCACCTGCTCCTTTTACAATTAATGGTTGCTCAGGATAACGCTCAGTAAAGAACAGTACAATGTTATCACTCCCACTCAAATTTGCGAAAGGATGTTGCGCATGAACCTTTTGCAACCCGACTTTAGCCTTTCCGTTCACTAATTGAGCTACATATTTAAGTTCGGCACCTTCAGCTTCTGCTTCATGATACATTTTCTGAAAGCTTTCTTCATCTTTCTCAATAATCTCAAAAAATTCTGCATTATTTGCTGCGTTCAAGCTAGCTTCAGATAAGAAACTATCTTTTTCAATATCCTCCAGTTCAAGCTGAAGTCCAGATTCTCTAGCCAGAATTAAGATTTTACGTGCTACATCTACTCCGCTAAGATCAATTCTTGGATCCGGCTCGGTAAACCCTTCTTCCATCGCCTTACGTACAATACTATGAAAAGGCTCTTCAGCTTTATAATTATTAAAGACAAAATTCAAACTCCCGGAGAGTACCGCCTGAATTTTCAAGATTTGATCTCCAGAAGCCATAAGATTTTGTAGCGTATCTATAATTGGCAATCCTGCACCAACATTAGTTTCATAAAGAAAGGAAGCTCCATATTCCCTGGCAAGATCCTGCAATTCCTGATAGTTTTCAAAAGAATCTGCGCAGGCAATCTTATTACAGGTTACTACCGAGATAGAGTTTCTCAAATAGTGCTTGTACCATCCAGCAATCACTTCACTCGCAGTATTATCCACAAAAATACTTTTGCGTAAATTCAATTTTTTAATGGTTTCGAAAAAAGCTTCTGGTGCGCACTCATCAGCTTTAGCTAAATCTTCCTGCCAGGAGTTCAGGTCGATACCATTTTCAGAAAAAAGCATCTTTCGGGAATTTGAGATTCCCAGCACCCGCACTTTCAGTCTTAACTTCTGAAGTAGATATGCTTCCTGCTTGTGAAGTTGCTGTAAAAGTTTGCCACCCACATTTCCTACGCCGGTGATGAATAGATTCAACTCTTTTGAAGGCACCTCAAAAAACTCTTCATGTAATAGATTTAGAGCTTTGGTTACATCCTTCTTCGCGATGACAGCTGAAATGTTCCTTTCTGAAGCACCCTGAGCAATTGCCCTGATGTTGATATTATTATGTCCTAAAGCACTGAACATTTTACCACTAAGACCATGATGACTTTTCATACGATCACCTACTAGAGCAATGATCGCGACATCATCTTCAATTTTTACTGCTTTGATCTTACCGGAAGAAACTTCAGCTTCAAATGCATCATTCAACACATTTCTTGCTTCCAGAGCTTCATCATCCCTTACTGCAATACAAATACTATGTTCCGAAGAAGCCTGAGTGATAAGCACAACATTGATCCCTGATAAATAGAGCGCTTCAAATAGTCTTTTAGAAAATCCCGGGATACCAACCATGCCACTACCCTCCACGTTCAGCAGACTTATAGCATCGATATGGGTGATACCGGTTACCCATCTAAAGTTCTTTTTGCTGGATCGGGAAATTACTGTTCCATGACTATCAGGATCAAAAGTAGATTTTATATGGATTTCAATATTCTGATTGATAAGCGGTTGTAAAGTTGGAGGATAAAGCACTTTGGCACCAAAATGAGAAAGCTCCATCGCCTCTTCGTAGGAAATATGTTCAAGTGGATAAGCCTGTGACACCAAATTTGGATTTGCGGTGTACATTCCGTTCACATCAGTATAGATATAAACCTTTTTAAGATTTAGAGCTGCACCAAGGATCGCCGCAGTAAAATCTGATCCACCTCTTCCCAAAGTACTGGGAACTCCTTCCGAATTTTTCGAAATAAAACCAGGAACTACATAAATCTGAGCATCATGATTATTAAAGTACTGACGAATCTTAGTGTTCGACGGCTCGTAGCTTACCTGCACTTTTTCTTTAAAGTTACGGCACACTATAAGCTCTCTAGCATCTACCATTAATGTCTTATTTTCACTCAACTTAAGATAAGCTGAAATGATCTCGGTACTAAGCATTTCTCCGAAACCGGAGATCACATGAGTCGTTTTATCTGAGAGTTCACTTAACAGAAAAACACCCTCACAGAGCGTTTCCAAATGATTTATGAATGATTTCACTTTGCTTAAGACAGCACTCTGCTGGTTGACAGGTAATAATTCCCGAACCGCATCCAAATGTCTTTTTTCAATAGAAGTCAGAAGTTCTTTATAAGAGTCATCACGGTCCCGGGCAAGTGTAGCTACACTTAGAAGGTCATTCGTTACACCTCCAAATGCTGAAAAAACAACAACGACTTTTTCATTCTTACTAAACTGTTGAACTAACTTGGATAAAGACTTGATTCTCTCTGGAGAGGATACAGATGACCCCCCAAATTTCAGGATTTGCATGGCTGAAATTATTTAAATGAATAAAACAAAATTAGGTATGGACGAGTATTATATAGCTAGAACCCCACAAGGGGTAATACCTGTAATCGTGATAAACGTAGTCACTGTAGAAGAGTAGATTTCTTCCTGGATCATGTTAATAAATGAAGTTGTAAAATTCACGATTCTGGTCTTATTTATTTTAAAGGTATTTAATAATTCTACATGACAAAATTTTAAACCTTAATGAATTGAAGATTTATGGAATTCTCAAAATAGGACAGAAAAAAGCCTGATAATTCAAATTATCAGGCTGATTATTAATTATTTAAAAATACAGATTATAATCCGCTAATGTAACTTCCGTAGAGATCCTTAAACTTAAGACCTTTAGAAAAACGCTGTTTACTTAACTTTTTATGTTCAACTAAAGCCCATAATAAGAACTCTTTCATAAAGTACTTATCTGATGTTTCAATATTCGGTTGATATTTCTGAATGAGTTCATTTAGAGGTTCAATAGAATCTAGCTGTTCTTTATATTCTGAATCACTTAGATCATCTGGCAGTTCAAAACCTGAACTTTCAAAAAACCATTCTACCAGATCATCATAAGGTGTAGTTGCGTCTGGCTTCTGAAGTTTTTCGATCTTCGGAAAGTACTCCGGGAACAAGGTTTTTACCGCAGCACCAATAAGCTCCATAGCTACAAAGGCTGCACCTTCCTGCTCTCCTTCATAAACGAGTTCAACTTTCCCCGTAATTGCAGGAATTACCCCAAGAAAATCACCAAATCGCAGGGTTGTTTCTTCACTTCCGGTTTTAAGGATGCGTCTCTCGGCAGTACTTAATAAATTTTCGAAAGCGGTAATACTCATCCTTGCACTAACACCACTTTTATGATCTATATATTCACTGTCCCTGGCTTCGAAACTAATTTGTTCTAAAAGATCTTTCGCAAGTTCGGGTACTTTGATCGTATCTTCCTGCCTACCATCTTTTTTTGCTTCCTGTGCCGTAATGGTTTTGGCGATATCAATATTCTGTGGATAGTGGGTTAGAATTTGAGATCCTATCCTATCCTTCAGCGGAGTTACAATACTTCCTCTATTTGTATAATCTTCGGGGTTGGCTGTAAATACAAATTGCATATCCAATGGTAAGCGCAATTTGAAACCTCTAATCTGGATATCACCTTCCTGAAGTATATTAAAGAGGGCAACCTGTATTCTTGCCTGTAGATCTGGTAGCTCATTGATGACAAAAATACTTCTGTTCGCCCGGGGAATCATTCCGTAGTGAATCACGCGGTCGTCTGCATAACTAAGTCTCAAATTCGCAGCTTTGATTGGATCTACGTCACCAATAAGATCTGCAACAGTAACATCTGGAGTCGCCAGCTTCTCGAAGAATCGATCCTCTCGATGCATCCATTCTATAGGAGTTTCATCACCTTCTTTATCGATCTTTTCTTGAGCATAACGGCTAATTGGATTTAAAGGATCATCGTTGATTTCTGAACCTTCAACTACCGGAATCCATTCGTCCAGTAAATTCACCATGAGCCTGGCAAGTCTTGTTTTTGCCTGTCCGCGTAATCCTAGTAAATTAATATTATGTTTCGATAAAATGGCCCGTTCAATTTCCGGGATCACCGTGTAATCATAGCCGTGTATGCCTTCAAAAGCTTTTTTGCCTTCTTTAATTTTAACTTTTAAGTTATCTCTAAGTTCGTCTTTAATACTTTTAGTCTGGTAACCTGAAGATTTTAAATCTCTAAGCGTCTTGATGTTTTTCGTATTCATAGCTTTATCCTCTAATTCTTTTTTTTCTGTTCGATTCGTAATCTTCAAAGATCATTTCACCCAATCCTTTTAATCCAGTATAGAATGCCTTCCCTTGATTGGCGGCGGTAAATTCCTCTACAAACCTGGTAAGGTATGGATCCTGGGCGATCATAAAGGTGGTAATGGGAATTCTTAGCTTTCTAGCCTGCCTTGCTTTATTATAACATTTATCGATTACATAAGGATCCAGTCCAACGCTGTTTTTATAATAACTTCCATCCTTTTCCCTGATGCAACTGGGCTTACCATCAGTGATCATAAAGATCTGTTTGTTGGTATTTCTCTTTCGGCGCAAGAGATCCATTGCTAATTCAAGTCCGGCTACTGTATTGGTGTGGTAGGGACCAACCTTTAGATATGGCAGTTCAGCAATTGAAATTGGCCAGGCATCATTTCCGAAGACAAGGATATCCAGAGTATCTTTTGGATAACGTGTAGTTATTAATTCTGAAAGTGCCATCGCTACCTTCTTTGCTGGAGTGATACGATCTTCGCCGTATAGGATCATGCTGTGACTTATATCGATCATAAGTACGGTACTCATTTGTGATTTAAAATGAGTTTCTTCTACTACCAGGTCTTCTTCAGACATGCTGAATTCACCAATTCCATTGTTTATTTGGGCATTTCGAAGACTTTCGGTCATAGAAATCCTACTTAAAGAATCTCCATATTGATATTGCCGGAAGTCTCCGGTATGTTCATCTCCTCTTCCTGTTTTGTTAGTTCTGTGATTTCCTGCGCCACCTTTTTTCAATCTTCCGAAGATCTGCTCCAGGGCTTGCTGTCGTATAGCACGTTCGGTTTTCGCAGTAATGCTCATTCCACCGTTACCATCTGGTTCGATCTCTTCCTTGATGTAACCTTTCTGCTTCAGCTCTTCAACGAAATCATCGATCGAATAATCATCGGTAGTAAGTTGATACTCATCATCCAATTGTCTAAGCCAGTCTAAAGCCTCGTCCAGATCTCCAGAGGTATGCGTAATGATCTCTTTGAAGATGTCAAAAAGCCTGTCAAATACAGACTTTTCAGGTTCTTCGAATTTATTGAAAACAAAGCCCCTTACTTCTTTCTCCTTCTTTTTCATAGTAATAAAATTAATGCTTTTCAGAAGAATCTAAAAACGCCTGATGATGCACAGAGACTAAAGTTATGTTAACTAAGATGTTCTACCTTCTCAACACAGGATGTTATTTTTGTCATAAATTCCAGGGCTTATGCTGTGGTGTTTCTAAGTAGAATAAATCAAATTAGCCTTTGCAGGCTCATATTGACAAGGGTTCAGGAAATCAATTAGAAATAGAACATAGCATTTAAAAACTATAGCTACTTAGGCTCTCTTTTACAATTGCGATGCAAATACTATCTTAGAGGCCTGTAGTAGATTTTTGCGCTACAGATTAAGGATGGAATGATTTCTCAATGGAATTATTCTAGACTTGATAACCAATCATAAACGACCAGTATGAGCATTGGAGAGATTATCGTGATCTTTTTTTCAGTAGTTATGTGTATTCCTACGATTGCATCAGCTACCAGATTTGATCAATGGTGGATTCGTGGATTTGATTTTCCAAGAATACAGATCAGCTTTTTAATTATCTGCGTGATCATCGCTTCCATAGTTGTTTATGATTTCGATAAAGACTGGCATCTTATAGCTATTGCTGTCCTCTTTATAAGTTTGCTGTATCAATTCGTAAAAATTTATCCCTACACATATCTTTCGGGTAAACAGGTTATGAAATTTAAAGGCAGTGATCCAGATGCCTCGATTTCCATTTTAGTTAGTAACGTACTTACACCTAATAAACGCAGTGATAAACTTATAGAACTGGTCAAAAAGCGTAATCCGGACATTCTTTTAACCTTGGAATCTGACCAGCGCTGGGAAGATGAAATGTCGGTTATCGAAAAAGATTATAAGTACACGGTCAAGATTCCTATGGATAATCTTTATGGTATGCACTTGTATTCAAAACTGAAACTTGAGGATATAAAAGTAAGATATCTGGTGCAACATGATATTCCATCTATTCATGGAATAGTAGTTCTAAAAAGTGGCAAGAAAGTGAATATACACTGTCTACACCCAATGCCTCCAAGTCCTACGGAAAGTGATACCAGTACTAACCGAGATGCTGAACTTTTGATGTTGGGTCGGGATATCGACAGTGAAAAACATACAACTTTAGTATTCGGTGATCTGAATGATGTAGCCTGGTCAAGAACTACAAGACTTTTTCAAAAGTTGAGTGGACTCATGGACCCAAGGATTGGTAGAGGCTTCTTCAATACCTTTCATACAGGTTACGCCTTATTACGCTGGCCTCTGGATCATGTTTTCCACACCAGAGATTTTACACTTATCGATATTGCCAGGGAGAAAAGTATAGGCTCAGACCACTTCCCGATGTATATTAAGCTGAATCACGAACCTATTGCGGGAGCGATCAATGAAGACACTGATGCACCTGATGAAGAGGAAAAGAACTGGGCTGAAGAAAAAATTAAAACCGCAAATCCTCTTGTTGAGAAAATTCCCTTTAGCTCAATTGGAAATAGGGTGCAAGCTTAGAAATTCCCTTTAACTTTTCACAATGTCTTGCTGACAGAGGCTTCTCAATAAAATCTACGACATGTGGATCATTTGCCGCTTCACGTTTGTCCTTTCGATCTATAGATGAGGTTGCCATCACTACATGCAAGCGTTCATCTAAAGGTAATTTTTTGATATGGTCTAAAAATTCCCAGCCAGAGATACCAGGCATGTTGATATCCAGCATGATCAAGTATTCCTCTTCCTGACTAGCTTCATGTTCCAGAAATTCAAGAGCTTTATATGCATCCTTAAAGACTAAAGGATCAGTATCCAGACCACTTTTAGAAACAATTTTTTTCTGTAAAAAAGTGACAATGTCATCATCATCAATAATTATTGTACGTAACATATAGGGTAATTTTGGGGATTGCTACAATTCATTTTCTGTCTTCACAGCAATTTCTCGGATGATCCCATCCAATTCATTCGCCGAAATTAATATATTTTCTAGTATTTCATCGATGTTACCTAAATCTTCTCGATAGTTTATCATCAAATCTACCAAGCCCATTATCTTTGCCAAGGGTGCGCGAACTATATGGGACTGCATCCAGGCTATTTCCTTCAATCGCTTATTATGATTTTGAATGGCGATAAGATGACTTTTTCGCTCAGTGATATCCTGCAGTGAGCCTATGATTCTGATAGGCTTCTGTTGAGAGTCGAGCATTAAATGACTTCGATCCAGCATGTATTTATAAGATCCATCAGCGCATCGAAACCTATATTCAATAGTAAGATTCTGAATACTATTTTTGAGAAGGTCTTGTACAGAGTTTCTTACTTCCTCGTAATCTTCAGGATGAATTTTATCATTCCACCATTCCGAAGTAAAGCTTCCATTTTCAGAAGTCCAACCGAAAACCGATTCCAAGGTGTCACTGGCTTTCATAATTCCAGAAGCAATCTGATAATCGGTAATTATATCACTAGTAGCTTTTGCCACTATATCATAACGCTTAAGACTTTCGATAAGCTGGCGTTCCTGAATTATAAATTCTGTAATGTCTCTAGAATTAAGCACAATACCACCTACCGTATCATCATCGGAAAGATTTGTGGCGATAGTTTCAATCCAGTGAATAGTATCACTTTGATCCTTCACCCTGTAACTAGGTAGTTGAAATCTCTGTCCTTCTTTGAGTTCTTTTAGGATCTCAGCAATTATAGGCCAATCATCATTACAGACCCTATCTGCAAAATGAGTATGAGATAATTGATCTATAGAAAAACCATAGAGCTGCTCTGTACCCGGGCTATTATATATAAACTTTAGATCGTGATCTAGAATCGCAATATGATCTGAACCTTCCTGAACCAGTGCTTTAAATCGCTTCTCACTATTTCTAAGTAAGGCTTCATGATTTTTAATTGCCGTAACATTGGTTCCGTAGATATAAACAATATTTTCGTTTTCAAAGAACCTTGAAAAACGCCAGGATATCCAGATATAATCTCCATTTTTTTGCCTGCAACGAATTTCAAAATCCTCCGCTCCTATAGAAATTTGTTTGATAGCTTTAAAAGTTTTATCCAGATCATCAGGATGTATAAAAGTTGAGAACGGTTGTGATAAAATTTCAGCCGTGCTATAGTTGAAAGTCTTCACAAAAGCCGGATTCGCCATTTTGATAAATCCATCCAGCCCGATCACCGCTGTAAGATTCGGGGAATACTGAAAGAAATCTGATAATTGATTCTGACTCAGTTTTCTTTCCATAGCTGAGGCTATCTGAATGCTAACATCTGAATATATAGCTTGTTCTATTTTTTTACGGTTAACTTTAGAACCAAAACAAAGAATACTGATCAAGCGTTCTTGTAATATTATAGGTATTCCAACGGCAGTTTGTATTGATTCAGTTTCATTCAGCATCATATTTTTGAGCAGACCTGTATTATCTGCTTTATGAATAATTTCGATATTCATAGAGGACCATACTTTCCCTGGAAGACCATCATCCTTTTTATAACGAACGCTCTCAGAATCTCCTTCCTTGAAATCCAGATTTTCAGGCCAGTAAGCTGTTCGAATCAATTCTATATTGTTTGCACTTAGCTTATAAGCTTCTGCATATTCAAAGCCTAATTCATTACTGAATATTTCAAGGGTTTTGATAGTTGCATCCTGGAATGTTCTTTTATCCCCAAATGCCTTCAAGGTTTTCAGAATCAGATCCTTTCTTTTATTCTGAAGAAAAGCATCTGTGTTGTTTCTTGCTATCCCTGCTTAACCGATTACATTATCTTCCGCATCTTTCAAAGGAACTTTTGTTAACAGCACCATTTCCTGACTACCATCATTTTTTTCAACAATATCCTGGCTATTGTAAACTGCTTTACCTGAATTCATTACTAAATCATTATCGGCAATGATTTTTTTAGCTTTGGTCTCCTCAAAATAGTCAAGCGGAGTAATATTTGAGTTGGCATGCAAATCATCCAGACCTAATATATTATTCGCGAATTTTTTATTAGTAAGAATAGAACGATTCTTCCGATCCTTTACAAAAATATAATCTGGAATATTATCGATGATAGCACGCAACATTTGCTTATCTGCTCGACGTTTACGCTCAATTTCAAGCTTTTCTGTTATATCTTTAGCAATTCCGAATACCCCGATAATTTCTTGCTGAAATACAATTGGAAAGTTTTTAACCTCCAGTATTCTATGGTTACCCTTAGCTGTAACAAAACTACATTGATAATCCAGAGACTCGCCGTGTAGAGCTCTTCCGAAGTAATTTAAAACCTGTTCCTTCTCTGCTTCAGGAATGAACGGTAAAAAGTGCATTTGCAACAGTTTTTCCTCGGAAGTTTCGGCTAATTGTGCAGATTGTGCATTTACATTAATGAACTTTCCCTCTTGATTAAACAGAAAAACCGCATCTGGATTATGATAAAAAAGATTTGTGTAAAATTGTGAACTGTAATTTAATTCCCTTAGTAACAGGTCTTCCTTCTTTCTGTATGTCTTGTCATTCTTTTCTATTGACAAAGAAACACTACTAATTTTACTGTCATCACCTATAATTGGTGCTATATAAAAACTAAAAACTGACGAGTTGTGATCTTTCTGATACGTATGGGTTTGAAAGCGACCTTTCTTACAAAAGGTCATTTTTTCATTGATCTGTGCGGCAAGTTCTGAAGGAAAAAGGGCGAATAGCATACATCGCAGACTAATTTCTGAAGAAAAGTTTTCCTCGAAAAATTGTGCTGCAAAACTATCAAATGCAATGACACCCTTAGCATAACATAAGGTAATCACTGTTTCTGTAATAGAATTTATAGAAACGTAATTCAAGGTACTATAGTAGGTTTGGGTTTAGGAAAATACAAAAAAATTTGAGCTTGACCTAAAATAAAGGTCTGGAGAATTTTAGACCTGCACCAAAATTAGATTGATCTACGTTTTTAATGTCTGAAGCGACAAAGGCAGAAAGGTTATAATCCCCCTTCATTAACTCGACTTCCAGGTAAGAAGACAATACTTCTTTTGTAACAGGAAAGAACGAATCTTTGACACCATAGTTTTTTCTATAAGAAAGCAAAGCTCTATAGGGTAATTTGAAGGCCTTACCGGTAATACCAACGTGATGAGCCGTAATTATATTAACTCCAATTCTGAAACGCTCATCTGTAGTCAAAATAAATGGATTCCCAATGATAAGATTTTGATACGTCCAACCAGATCTGTAAAGATTATTATTGAAATAATTATCTGCTCCATCAGATGTTGAGCTCTTTCTACTTCTACTTTGATTCTTGGTATAGTGGAATTCGTAAATAATTGCTTTTATCCAATCCTCACCCCAGAAAGTATCTCTATTATCCTCCACATAAATTCCATAGCGACCATCTGGTAAATTCCCCATTTTCAAACCGGAGCCATCTTCAAATATATGGTTGTAAAAGAACTCAAAATCGAGATTACTAATCCTCGAGCTTATCTTCAATTCATAACTTCCAATTTGATTTCCAAGCGCATTAACTTCCTCACCTTCTACATCATCCGTTCCAGCACTACCTGTGATTACACTACCATAATCTTCGAGGCTTTGTGGTAATCTGCCAAATTCTTCTGATGTTCCTGCCCATTGCACGAATTGTTGTAACCCGAGACTCACTTCGAAATCTTTCTGAGTTCTATAAACTAAATGTCCACTTTTATGATGCAACCTTGTATTATCAATAAATCGCTCATCATCTAATAGGTATTCTCCAATGGAAAATTTAAATCCCAACCCGTAATCTTTAAAATTAAAAAAGACTGGTTCAACTGTTTCAATAGAGATTCCTGGAAATGGCGAAGCATTGAGAGACCACAGAATACTTTCATTGCTAACACTTAAACCCTGGTAAAGATCGGTTCGCTGTCTTTTGCCAATATCGACTCTAATCTTTGGAGAAACGTAACTAAAATAAGCTTCGTCAATTTTGAAGCTATTATCATAGCCATCTTTATAAAGGATTCCACCCCCAAACTGAAATGACCTGGTATTATCTATTTCAAATATAGCCGTACCCGTTAATAATCCACTATAGAAAGTCCTTTCGTCCAACCTACCTCTACGGTTAGAATGTATCCAAAAAGGAGATTCTGATCCACTAAAAAGCCCGGCAGTTCCTGTGGCATTAAGATTAAAATAATCCTGACCATACGAGCTTAGGCCAAGAATTATAAATATGCAAAGAATAAAAGGATGCTTCATACGTCTACTTGGGTTGCAAATATTACTAATTAGAATTTAAAATATGTAATTTTGAACGGTTAAATAGATTATATGTTATCAATATTTAGTAGAAGTAAATATTTAGTTGATCTTATAGAAGGGATGCCAGATTTTCATAATCATACCTTGCCAGGAATTGATGATGGTTCTGATAGCATTGATACATCACGGGAATTATTTAAGGGGTTCTCAGAAATAGGAATTAATCATATTGTGGCAACTCCGCATATTATAGGTGAATTTTATCCTAACACTCCCAAAAACATCGAAGAAGTTTATAAAATGCTACTGCATGAAAATGCTGGTCCTAAAAAATTAAGCTATGCTGCTGAATATATGATGGATCAGCATTTTCTCGAAATTCTAGAAGATGATGATTTACTTACAGTAACAGATAATAAGGTCCTCGTGGAAATGTCTTATTTTCAGGCTCCGATCAATTTGACCCAGATACTTTTTAAACTTCAGAATAATTCTAAGGTTCCGATCTTGGCACACCCCGAAAGATATACATATATGCACTCTAAAGATCTAATAAAATTTCAGGATCTAAGAACAAGAGGCTGCCTTATGCAAGTTAATATGCTATCACTATCCAATCATTATGGAAAAGCTATACAGAAAATAGCATATCAATTAATTGAAAACGATTTTATTGAATACATCTGTAGCGATGTTCACAAACTTACACATCTTGATAAGATCAAAGAAATCAAGGTTCCAAGTAAGTATATTCAAAACATCATACGAATAAGCGATAATAATCGTGCTCTACTGCAGCAACATTTTAGTTAGAGTTTGAAATACGTTTCTTAAAACGTTGCCATCGCGATTCGCTATCCTGCCCATAGCCATAACCATACCCGTAGGAATAGCCATATTTGGCCCCATAAGAAAACTTTGAATTATCTACATCATTTAAAACAACAGCAAGGCCTTTTAATTTACCTTGTTTCTTTAAATCTTTTGGAAAATCTAAAAGTTTCTTTTCAGTATAGTCCGATCGAGTTACGTACAGAGTATAATCTGCTAACTGACTTATTAAAAGAGTATCCGTTACGATCATTGTGGGAGCAGTATCAACAATTACATAGTCGTAAAGAGTCTTAAAATGCTTTAATAACTCCTCCATTCTATCGTTCATTAATAATTCTGCTGGGTTAGGAGGAATTGGCCCTGAAAGTACCACATCAACTTTGATTTCTTCTTCTTTGGTTCTAGAAATAATATCATATGAATTAACATCAAGATCATATAAGTAATCCGAAAGACCCTTTTCTACTGTCCCTTCAGTTGCTATGGTATAACGATGTAATTTTGGATTTCTAACATCTGCCCCAATAAGAATTACAGACTTGCCGGTACTTGCCAGGGTACGCGATAGATTATAAGATATAAATGTTTTTCCCTCTCCTTTAACTGTGGAGGTCACAAATATTACATCGCCAATATTTTTATCTTTATTCTGAATTAAGTAAGCCAAATTCGTTCTAAGTATTCTAAATGATTCGGCAAGTGGAGAGCGATCGTTAGTCTGGATAACATCACTTTGACCGGAATTAATCCTAGGTATCTCTCCTAAAAATGGAATGGTTTTTAACACCGGATCTAAGTCTCCTCGATGATGAATTTTAGTATCTAGGAAATTTTTTATAAATATTATTCCAATTGGAATCAACAGTCCAATTAAAAGTCCTCCTAGCAATATCAATCTCGGAGCAGGATCTACAGGATTTTCGTAAGTAAAAGCTTCATCAACAACTCTGGCCACAGAAGCTGTTGCGGCGAATGAGATAGCAGCTTCTTCCCTGCGCTGCAATAGAAAAAGATACAACTGCTCCTTAATTTGCTGCTGACGTTCTATGTTACGCATGCCTTTTTCTAAACCTGGGAAATTACTGAATTCTCCTTCGGCTAAATTTTCTCTTTGAGAAACCTCTCTAAGCTCTATGTTTAACGTCTGCCTAGTACTTTCTATACTTTCAAATAAATTGTTACGTAATAAGTCAAGTTGTTCTGTTATAGTTTTAACCACGGGGTTTTTCGCTGTACCCTCCTCTAGGTACACATTCCTTTCCATGACTAGAGTATTATATGAACTTATTAAGCCAGAAATACCACCATTAGCTATCCCTACCTCGGGTAGGAACTCGTATTGACCTCGTTTCCTCAATAAATTTTCTACAGATCGCAGTAATTCTATTTGAGTTTCAAAGTCAAAGATTTGCTGTTCAGCGGCCGAAAATTTTGACTGAAATTGAGCTGCTCCAGCCTGTACGCTCATTATTTGGTTTTCTCTCTTAAATTCTGCAATTCCAACTTCTACTGAATCTAATTCAGAAGTGATCATTTCTAATCGCTCTTGAATAAAAGAAGTCGTATTAGCAGCAACCTCCTGCTTATCTTCCACACCTTCTTCATTGAACCTAAGCATTAATTTATTCAAAAAATCTTCTGATTTAGCGCTTGATTCGTTTACAGTACTCAATATTAAAATATCCTTAGCTTTACCTTTTGGAGCTACAAATAGATCCGCAATGAGGTTATTTGTAACAACATTTACGGGAGTAATTTTAATATATACAGTACTAGATCTTTTAAAAGATCCTTCTTCCTCCCCTGACTTTGGGAGAATAATAAATTCTAGATTACCTAAGCTTATAATTTCACCTATCTTATGAGTATCGTAATAATTTTCATCTTCGCTTTCCAGTGTAAAATCTGTATCGGATATAGGAATAACATTAAAATTTAAGTAAGTATTATCTACTACACTATCAGCGGAAATGAACTCAACTACAATTGGACTTGCCTTGTATGCCTCAACAGTTATTACATTACCCTCAATATAATATGCTATATTTAGATCTAATTCTTTTACAACACTTGAAACTAGTTGTTTGGATTTCAACTTCTCGATTTGACTTTGCAGACCATCCTCATCAAGGGATAAAATAGTACCTCCACCAGTAGGAAGTGCACTCATTGCGTTCGCCTCTTGGTCATCAACCATGATCAGCGTAGAAGTTGTTTGGTATTGCGGTATTGTATATCTATTGTACAAAAAAGCTATTAAGCCTCCTAGAATTAATCCAAGTAGAATCCATTTCCAGTATACTAGATATTTATATAGCTCAGCCTTAAGATCAAAATTCGAACTATTATTTTCTTCAGTAAAATCGTTCAATTCCTCCATTTATCTAGCGAATATAAAAACTAATCCAATAACTGAACTGATAAGACCTATTATTGCTCCGGGATTACCAAAGAAACCAGCCGATTTCATTCTAGCATAGGTGGGTTCTACATATACGATATCATTCTGTTTCAGATAGTAGTATGGACTATCAAATAAATCTATTTCGGTCATATCGATCAATCCTACAGATTTTACTCCATTACTTTCCCTAATAACTCTAATATTTTGGCGTTTCCCAGTATAACTAATGTCACCACTCATAGCAAGAAGTTCTGGCATCGTTACCCTCCCGTCTGTAACTTGTACTCGGCCTGGCGATCCCACCTCTCCAAGAACTGTTACACTAAAATTTACTATTCTTACATCGACTACAGGGTCTCTAACATAATCAGAAATTTGATCTTCCAGTTGTTCCTGTATTTCAGTTCTAGTTAAACCCAAAACATTTATAGAACCTAGTACAGGAAAATTGATTGTACCTTCTGGACTAACTAAGTAACCCGTTAAAGATAAACTCTGCCCTCCTCCAGCGCCTCCAGAAGATTGACCCCCTTGTTGGTTCATTTGAAAGGGAGCTACAATGTCAGGGTTTATGGAGGATGAGGATACATTTATTCTTAAAACATCATTTTTTTCTATTTTTGTCTCGTAATCTAATATATTTCTATGTCCTTCTAATGAATTTACATCATTAAAGTAAACAACCTGATCTTTTGTTGCACAGCTAAAAAGGCAGTTACAAATAAGTGCTACAAATAAAAATTTCTTCATAAATAAAATTCTAGTTTTTTTTAAGTTCAGTAACTTTATCCAATCGCTCGTATGATGAATTGTTACTTTTAAACTCTGGAATTAAATCTTTTAACTTTGCAACGACTTTGTCATTTTTTAATTTAGTTGCGGATTTTATTATCTTCCCAATCTTATCATTAATTAAATCATAATTCCTTACTACCTCCTGTCCAATCATTATCTTCTTGTGATGAGTTGGAAGCGTTTGACTATCATCATTTAGCAACTCTTCGTATAATTTCTCGCCTGGTCTTAGTCCAGTAATTCTAATTTTAATATGCTTGTTCGGTTGATAACCCGCAAGTTTTATCATCTTGATAGCTAAGTCCATAATTTTCACCGGTTCACCCATATCAAAAACAAAGATTTCACCACCTTTACCCATTGCGCCTGCTTCTAACACAAGCTGACAAGCTTCTGGGATGGTCATGAAATACCTGATGATATCAGGATGAGTAATGGTTACAGGACCACCTTTCTCTATTTGTTTCTTGAATAGTGGCACTACCGAACCGTTAGAACCTAGAACATTTCCAAAACGTGTAGTTATAAACTTCGTAGTTCCTATACCTGCTTTCATTTGGTTATGAAACAAAGATTGAACGTACATTTCAGCAGCTCTCTTAGAGGCTCCCATTACATTACTTGGGTTAACCGCTTTATCTGTTGAAACCATAACGAAATGTCCCACATTGTACTTCACAGCAAGATCTGCTAAATTTTTGGTTCCATGTATATTAACAAATACCGCTTCATGTGGATTACTTTCCATCAAAGGAACATGCTTATATGCTGCAGCATGATAAACCACATCGATGTCTTGATTCTGGAACATAAGCTCCAGTCTCTTTTGGTTTCCAACATCACAAACAATTACTTTGAAATTCAGGTCTGGAAACTTGGATTCCACCTCCAATTGTAAATTATGTAAAGGAGTTTCAGCCTGATCTAGTATTATCAAACGCTTTGGATCATATTTAGCAACCTGTCTCACGATCTCGCTACCAATAGAACCTGCTGCACCAGTAACAAGTATTGTCCTGTCCGTTAATTGTTCAATTTTATTCTGAGTTTCAAGATTAATAGGTTCTCTATCCAGCAGATCTTCAATCTGCAATGTTTTTACCTTATTAGCTATCGGCTCCCCACCCCAGGTAGAAACTAGAGGTGCATTATAAATTGCTATATCATGTTCCAAACACTCCTCTACCAATTTAAATTTTTCTTCTGAAGAAAGAGTGTGTTCAGAAAATATGATCGCTTCAGCGCCAAGAGAATTTAGTTCTTCATGAATCTTTTTAGTATGTTTTAAAACCGGCTTATCCAGTACACGGAGTCTTTTATGTGAATCCTGTGTTAGAAATCCCATAATTCGGAATCTACGCGGATGTTCAATTTCAAGCGCACCTGCTATAGAGATCGCATTTTCATCAACCCCTAATATAACTGCATTAATTAGAGACTCATTCTTCTGAAGAATCTTAAAATACTCATAGAATTGTTTGACACTAAGTCTGAAAAGGAATAATAGCGAAAATGATATCCATAAATTAATTAGCAATCCGCCAATTAAAAAGATTTTTTGACCTATTAGGAAGTAGGATGCATAATTAATCGCAACCAACCCAACGAAAGCACTACAAGTTGATAGTAATAACTTCAAGGCATCTACGTTAGAAGAATAACGTATAATACCAGCATAAGTCTTGAAAACAAAAAAGAAACCAACGTTCATAGTAATTACCAGAAGTGCTTTCTCATAAAAATTCAATAAAGTATAATGAAAAGGAGATAGATCTAAAAGGATAAGTATGGTTAAAATCGTTGAGATAGTAACCAGACCTATATCGATCATCAAAATTGCCCATCTAGGAAGATATCTAAGATTTCGGATATCCAAAGAGTTATCAGGACCTGATATTATGTTAGAAAGGGCTTTTCTTATGCTCCCCATAGTCTATTGGTCTTTTTTCAAATGACTTTTAATTGCATTACTGATTCTGGACCTATCATTATCCGACAGATTGCTGCCACTTGGCAAACAGAGTCCATTGTCGAACATGGTCTCAGCAACTCCCGTGCCGTAAAACGGACTATCCGCAAAAACAGGTTGCATGTGCATAGGCTTCCAAAGCGGTCGACATTCAATATTTAAAGCACCGAGTGATTCTCTTAAGTCTTCTCTAGAGAACCCAGTAACCTCACTATCAATAGTTAGAACGCTTAGCCAATGATTACTGAAATAATCTGTAGAAGGTTCAGAAAACAAACTGACTCCTTTGACACCACGGAATAAATTTACATAAAATTCGAACATCTCACGTCTTGCTCTTACTCTTTCGTCCAATACCTCCATTTGTCCACGACCAATTCCTGCGGAAATATTACTCAATCTATAATTATAACCAATTTCGCTATGCTGGTAATGTGGAGCATCATCCCTGGCCTGAGTTGCGAGAAAAACAGCTTTCTGCTTCATTTTCTCAGTCTTATTAACCAAGGCGCCACCACCAGACGTAGTGATAATCTTATTACCGTTAAATGACAAAATAGCTAATTCGCCGAAAGTGCCACAATTTGCACCTTTGTATGTACTCCCAAGAGCTTCAGCGGCATCTTCTATAACTGGAATGTTATATTTATCTGCAATCCTATTAATTCGATCCACCTGATATGGCATACCGTATAAATGAACGGCAATAATAGCTTTCGGTTTTTTGCCTTTTTTTATTCTATCCTCTATAGCAATCTCCAGCTGATCAGGACAGATATTCAAAGTTTTGGATTCACTATCAATAAATATTGGAGTGGCACCCAGATACTTAATTGGGTTGGCTGAAGCCGCGAAGGTCATGCTTTGACATATAACTTCATCTCCATTCGAGACTCCAAGCATAATTAAAGCCAGGTGCAATGCAGCAGTTCCAGAACTTAATGCTGCAACTTCAACTTTTCCACCAAGATATTTTTTAATATCATTTTCAAATCCAGAGACATTGGGACCCAAAGGTGCTATCCAATTCTCATCGAATGCATCATGAATATATTTTAACTCATTACCACCCATATGCGGGGAGGATAGCCAGATCTTATCGTTTGACATATTAATTCTTATTGTATTTAATTATTCGGCCTGGATTCCCAACAACCACAGCGTAATCTGGAATATCTTTCAATACAACAGCACCAGCACCAATAGTAACCCACTTGCCAATACTTATTCCTGGGATGATTGAAGCTCCAGCTCCAATGTGGGAGCCTTCTCCAATACTCACTGCTCCAGTTACAATTGCACCTGGAGAAACATGTGCAAATTTAGCGATGCTTACATCATGTTCAATGATAGCATTCGAATTAATAATGCTGTTTTCGCCTACATTCGCTGAGTGACTAATAACAGCTCCAGCCATAACAACAGATCCTTTTAACACAATCGCGGCTTTTGAAACAGTTGCAGTTTTGTGAATCAATGCCTGATGCAGTTTTATTTTATATTTTAAACAAATATGCTTCCGGATCTTGTTATCTCCAATGGCCACAATTGTATCGATCTTCTGAAGTATATTTCTGTCAACTGTATGATTGATTTCAAAACCAGCTAAATCGAAAATTTCAGAATTATCATCTAATATATAATCCACGGTATCACCAGTTCCGGAATTGATAATATCCAGAATAACTTTTGCATGTCCGCTTGCACCAAATAAGATCATTAATTATTACCGTTAAAAGGTTCTGTGGTAGCCATGTTATCTGCATTTATGCCTTCAGAAATAACAACTTTTTTAATAGTTTTAAATAATATTTGGATATCTAGAACAAATGACTGCTTTTCTACGTACCAAACATCATATTCAAATTTCTTAAGCCAGCTTATTGCATTCCTACCATTTACTTGCGCCCAGCCGGTAATCCCCGGTTTCACCTCATGCCGTTTTAATTGTTCAGCATTATATAGCTCCAGATACTGAGGAAGTAATGGTCTTGGACCGACAATACTCATATCACCTTTCAGAACATTGAACAACTGTGGTATTTCATCAATTGAAGTTTTTCGAACAAAGCTACCAATTTTCGTTAATCTTTCAGAATCCGGCAATAGATTCCCCGTTGGATCCTTTTCATCAGTCATGGTTTTAAACTTCACTATTCTGAAAATATTCCCATTTCTACCAGGTCTGGCCTGATAAAAAAATGGCTTGCCATTGTTTGCCCGATATAATAGTATAGTAACTACAATTAAGACCGGACTCAGAATCACCAGCGCTATAACAGCAGCTAAAAAATCAAAGATTGGTTTAATTAAATTTCTGTACATTCAGTCAATTAAGAATTACTTCAGCCGGGGCGCGAATTTAATCATGTTTGAGAGAGCTTTCTAACTCTTTGTATTCTTTTAACAGAATTTGCCAAAAGTACTCTCTTTCATATTTTTCTTGAATTATATGACGAGCATTTAATGTAAGTCGACTTCTCAATTCTATATCATCGACTAATTTTTTCATAGCAACCTGCAACGCTTCGACAGACTTTACGGGTATGATAATACCGTTCTCACCATCCTGAATAATTTCATTACAACCATTAATATCAGTAACGATTGCTGGTAAAGACATGGCACCTGCCTGTAAAACTACATTTGGAAAACCTTCTCGATACGATGGAAAAGTTAGAATATCAGCGATTGCTAAATATGGTCGCACATCCAGCTCGTAACCGGTGGTTACAATTTTCGGATTATTTTCAATCTCCTGAATAATTTCTTCTGAAATTGGGTCCAGATCCTGTTCAAATGGGCCAATTAATAATAAGCTACATTCCGGAGTATTAAATCTAAGTCTATTAAAAGCACGAACAAGTTCTTCTATGCCTTTCTCTTTTACCAGTCTCCCTACAAAAACAAAAACGATATCTTCCTGTGGAATACCTAAGGTTGACTTTAAGTCCGCTTTGAAGTTTTCAGAATACTGTTGGGGATCAAAATAAGTCGTATCTATCCCGTTTGAACTACCATTTCCCAACACCTTCAATTTAGATTCATTAGCATATTCTAAATCCAAAATAATACTCTTTAATTCAAATGAGTTTGGAAATACCTTATGAGCTAGTTTATAAGTAAGCTTTTCTACTGAATCTAAAATTTTTCTCTTCGTTCCACTTACCTCTAATAAGGGCAAACCAGCAACAGTATGTAACCTGATTGGAACACCTGCGAGCCAACCAGCTAACATACTAATTATACCAGCTTTAGGAGTATGACTATGAATAATTAGGGGTTTTTGTTTACGTAAAAAACTGGTGAGTTTAAATACAGCTTTAAGGTCGGCAATGGGAGTTATAGCTCGAGTTAATTCTACAGTATAGGTTTCTACATCATTGTCAACCCCATATTTCTCGAGTCTTTTTTCATCTGCGGCAACAGCTATTACATGATAATGCTGACTCATAAAGGTAAGCTGTCCTTCAAGAAGCTTTTCCAGAGATAAAGGAATGGTGGTAACGCGAACAATCTTTTGCATCTTATAGCGTCATATAAGTTTGTTTATACCATTTCTGAAAACAGAAGAATGCCCAAACTCTAAAAGTATTATCCTGTTTTCCTGTGATATGTTGTACTACTAGATTACGTACAAATTCCTTATCGAAAAGATTCTGTTTTTCCAAAAACTGATCCTCTATATAAGATTCCAATTCAGGTTTCAGATATCCTCTAAGCCAATCTCCTACTGGTACACCAAAACCCTTCTTTGATTTATTTAAAAAATCGTTCGGAAAATACTCCTTGAATGCTTCTTTCAATAAGTATTTTTTATTCCAACCCTTCATCAAGTAATCTTCAGGTAATTGACCGGTAAAATCCCAAAGCTTTTGATTTAAAAAAGGAGCCCGGGATTCCAAAGAAGTTAGCATACTAGTTCGATCTACTTTAACTAACATATCCCCCTCCAGGCTCAGAATTTTATCGATATTACGAAAGTCGGTCAGATCTTCAGCTTTATTATTAACGATGTTCTTATATGGCTTAAAGACTTCAGATTTCACCCATTCATCTTTCAGTAATCGTGATAAATCTTGCTGTTGGAAAGCGAGAGAAATTATATTATAATAAAAATCACCTTCATAATTAATCGCATTCATCAATTTACGCATTCTAAAACGAGTGCCGCGCTTATCGTCACTCGTACTTAGAACCTTATTTGCTACCGTTTTAAAACTATTATGAAAGGTTTTCGGCACTACCGATGAATACTTCTGGTTCATTTTGCCGATATAGTACTTATTATAACCACCAAAAATTTCGTCTCCGCCATCTCCGGTAAGGGCAACTTTTACATGCTGTCTGGTTTTGTTGGCTACTAAATAAGTAGGTAAGGAAGATGAATCGGCAAAAGGTTCATCAAAATTCAGTAATATATTATCCAGATTTCCTTTTAGGTCATTCGCTGAAATAATAAATTCATGATGATTGCTATCAATAAGATTTGCTACAGTTCTTGATTTATCAGTCTCATCAAAAGATTTTTTTTCAAATCCTACTGAAAAAGTATCGATCTTCGAATCACTATGCTTGGAAAGTGAGAGAGAAACTATAGACGAGTCCACGCCTCCTGAAAGAAAAGTACCTAATGGAACATCAGCAATCGACCTAGATGAAACACTATCATTAACCAGGTCATGCGTAATACTTTTTGCCTCATCAAAGCTAATAGTAGGATCAATTTTATTACTGAAATTTTGATTTATTTCCTTGACAAGAAAAGACTGATCCGTGCAATCAATCTCAAGATAGTGATTAGCTTCAAGTTTATTAATGTCTTTGTATATAGTATATGGTGCCGGAATATATGTAAGTTGGAAATATAAGTTTAAACCTTGTTTAGAAATTTCAGGTGTTTCATTTATTACTGAAACAATAGATTTAAGCTCGGAAGCCCATAATAAATTGTTTCCGTTTTTTGTATAATATAATGGCTTTTCACCAAAATAATCTCTTGCTATAAAGATCTTATTTTTCACATTATCATAAATGCTAAACACAAACATCCCATCTAGCATTCCAAATGCATCCTTTCCAAAATTTTCGTATAACTTAAGAATAACCTCAGTATCAGATGTAGTATTGAAAACTACTTCCTTCTTTATTAAAACCTCTTTAAGCTCGAGATAATTATAAATTTCACCATTGAAAACAATACAAATATTACCATCTTCAGAAAACATAGGTTGTTTACCAGTGCTGAGATCTATAATTGATAATCTCCTCATTGCAAAGCCAACAGAATAAATATTAGAATTATTTACAAAAAAACCGTCTTGATCAGGCCCCCTATGTATAATTTCCACATTCATTTTAGACAACTCCCTTCTGATATCTTCCGTTTCGTGTTTGCCTTTAAATAATAATCCGTTGATTCCGCACATATAAACAATTTTAAGCTTGCAAAGATAAATAAAGTAGAGCGTAGATAATCTTTTGTAAGACTAAATAATAGTTCTAGCTAATTCTAACATATTCAAAGAGCGAAATTCATATTTATCCTCTAAGAATTTATAATGTTTAATAATATGAGAAAGATCTATCAAACTTTCTACCGGTTTCTCCCCGAAGTTGTGTGGATGCCACCATAAATGATATACTTCATCACTTTTCGCTGCAATTGTCATTTCGCTTTTGATTCTATCCAATTTTAACTTTCTAAGTATGGCATTACCTTCCACAGGTCTCAAAAATCTACTCGCCTTTTGTTCTAATGGCAAATTTTCAAGTGCTACTAACTCTGAGATTGGATAAGATTTCTTACCCAAATTTATGTATGCATCTGCAGTTCTGGCGATTTTGGAACTTAAGTCGCTTTTACTAGTATTATTCCAATACCAACTTTTAGGATTTGAACGAACATTTTCAATACCAAGATCATAGCAAATTTTCAAATAATCCTTTCTAATTTGATTTCTAGGAAATACCAGAGACTTTAATTCTATGCCCATATCACGAGATACTGATATAGCTTTCTCAAGATCATCTCCAAAATCTTTTACTTCCTGAGTTTTTTCTAGACAATAATAATGTGAATACGTATGTGTAGCAATCTCTTGACCTTTTGATTGATTAATCATTTTAATAAGCTCAGGCGCAAAACATAGCTTGTTATATTTTGTTAATTCTATGGTCTCACCAAATTTGTATGAGGATAAATTAGAATTCTTATAATGGGGCAAATTCGATGGTTTGTTGTGCCTCCATTCTTGCCAATTTTTATTGAATAGCATTCCTACACTAGCCCAAGTAGCATGAATATTTTCCTGGACAAATAAATCTAACATCTTTGGAATTACAGTTCTTGTATTCAAAAAATATTCTAGCTTTTGATCAATACTCACGGTATCGAAAACGCCCCATATTAATTCAAAATCAAGCGAAATTACGAGGGCACCATTGTTTTTCATAAGATTTACATTCAGATTTTAAGATGATTGCGCCGTTTCTTTCATCCTGTCATTTCTGCGCTTCACCCATAGTAGTTTGACATACTTTTTCTCTGCTAGATAATAATATATAACATAAAAAATAAAATACATCACCATGGTCTTTTGCCTCATAATAATTCCAAGATTCGACATCACAAAGGTCATTGCAAACGATGTTGAAAAAAATATTACGAAGCTCATTTTTACCAAAGCCGGTGACTTCCTGATAAAATTCACAAAATCCTTTTTTATGATTTTAACAAACAATAAAAGGTAAACAAGATTTTCTACAGAAGTAATTAAACCTAATATGTTCGGAGCATCTAGAAAGAGAGGTCTAAACCAGAAAGTAAATAATTTCAAAGGCAATGGATAAGAAGACATATTTACTCCTGAACCTGCAGTCTGTAAATCCTTAGAGTTTTTCTCCGACGCCGCCTGAAAATCTTCAACCAAATTTTCAGAATCCTGAAGATTCATAACTCCAAGTATTTTATCCTGTAATAAAATTAAGGATCCAAACATTACAGCAAAAATCATGATTTTCTGCCAAAGTGCGATTTTCTCTTTACCACTCATAAATCCCAGAATTGCACCTACTGCCACAAACATGAAAACGTGAGGACGTATATAAAATATAATGGCCGAGCCAATAATCAATAAAAGAACTCTACTTTTCGGCTGAACAATAGCGTACATAAACATCATCAATCCCAGAAAAATGGCCGAACCTTTACCTAAAGATGCAGTCCAAAAGTGCATGTTCGGAAAAAATAATATCAAAGTCAAGAAGTCAAAACGCTTGAATACTTTGATCTTTATAGGTATTTTCTCTCTGAAAAATAAATATGCATATACAAATCCCAAATATCCAAACCATGAAAAAGTAAACATTATCATATCATAATTGAAACCGATATAATAAAACGGGTAAGATAAAAAGTTGATGAATAGTGTGTCTGTCCCGAATAAATCGAACCAGGAACCTGTATGAACAGAAATTTGTCTAAAGTAATTTATCGAATCTGACGGATTGTTATAAGCATACCACGTATAAACGCCGTAGAAAAGAATATGATAAAGATATAATAGATTCATTTTTTTCTCTGAAAAAAACGAATGTCTTTTTTTGAATGTGCTGAAAAAGACTTGATTTAAGCCGTAAAAAATGATGATCAAAAAAATGACAGCGAACATAGGCTTAAAATAATTCTAAATCACCAATACTACTATTCCAGTTAGAGATATCCACTAAATCATTAGACTCATCTAAATTTAAATTTAGTTTCCTAATTGTAAGTATTGGCCCGTAATTACCTAGAAGTGCTATTTTATTTAGCTTAAGTACATTAGGTGAATATGATATTATTTGCACTCCAAATTTGTTACTATAGTATTTTATTAGTTTTGAAAGAGCATTCACTCCCTTCTTTTCATCTGCGAATATGCACTCTGCGATTCTCAATTCGCTAATTTTACCACGCTTTTTAACATACAATGCTACGTATAAACTCTCGGTAGCAACAACTTCATATTTTCGAAGTGGATTATCTTCATATCTCCATTTAAGAAAGCTGCTGGATTTGGGTGTGAAGGTTTTTCCCTGTTTAGATAATCGTTCATTCCATGAGGCACACAATTGATCGAGTTTATCTGAGGTAACGTTTAAGTTTAATTGATAGACAAATGAATCTTCAAATATTCTCCAAAAAGAATTCCAGGCTGGTATGATTGCAATATTAACCTTATTAACTATAACCCATCCCATCTTTAAATAACCTGGTCTACTGTTTTCATTCGGGGTATTAAAAACAAATGAATATCCACTTTGCTGAGCTATTTCAATTGCCTTTAAAGTGAGTTTTTTGAAAATACCTTTACCTTGATGATTCGGATGTGTTGCAGTATCTACTGCTCGAAAACAATTATAAACTTTATTATCCATCATCCAGTTCCAACGCATAAAAGCTCTAACCCCAATAATCCTATCTTCCTCTTCCGCAACAAGGACCAAAGATGCTCCAAAGGGATTATTAACATGTTTGAAGTTCCAAATTTCCGGTGATAGCTCCAAGTCTACAGTTCCAAGACTCGCGATTAACACTTCCACTATTTCGTTTACATCACTAGTTGTAGCTTCTCTGATTATCATACTTCCGCATATTCTTTATAACAGACTTCCAGTGATTCTACCATAGTTTGTAAACTAAATGAGTTTTGAACTCTAAGGCGGGCATTCTTCTGCAAATCAATTAGTTTAATTTCATCATCTATTAAGATCGAAACATTCCTTGCCAACGTTTCTGCATCATTTACTTTACTTAAAAGACCTTCACTATCTTTCGTAACAACCTCCCTTACACCACCTGCTGCTGTTGCTACGATAGCACACTCCATACTCATTGCCTCCAATAAGGCTATAGGTAAACCTTCGAAATTGGAACTCATCATGAATATATCCATCGCTGAGAAATAGGCTATTGTATCTGTTTGAAGACCTGGTAATAAAATTCTATTTTCTAAACCTAACCTTTCGATTTTTTGTTTCAGGAACTGCTCTTCGGGACCTGCACCAACGAGTAATCCATAAACCTCATATTTTTTGGCTATTATGGAAAAAGCTTCAATCCAAAGATCAAGGTTTTTTTGTTTTCTAAAAACTGCAATATTTCCAATGACAGTTGCATTTTCTGGAATATTGAATTCAGTTTTAATTTTTTTACCAAAATCTGCATTTTTAATAAATTTCTCAGTATTTACTCCATTAAGTAATGTCTTTACCGGTATTCTAGGCTTAATGTTTTTAGCTATAGAATCACTCACGTCCTTGGAAACACCGAGAGCTAAGTTTTGGGAATTGAAGGTGAACTTATTTAGCAGCCTTGTAGCTATATGATATCTTTCCTGGATATTATGCTCCGTATAGATTACAGGAATTCCAGCCTTTGCAAAAACTGATCTCGCAAGAAATCCGGACCAGGGAAGATGGCTATGTATTATATTAATCTGTTCTTTTTTACAATATTCAATCACATTATTCACCTTCAGCATCATTTCTATGTTATTTTTTGCTGAATAACACATAACAGTACCATGGTTATCCTCTATAACCGATACCATTTGATTTTTCCATGGAAGAAAATAGATATAATGGAATTCAAAATTTCCATGATCATGGAGTTTTAAAGTTTCCGGAAGAAGCATCTCTGCTCCACCTCTACCTAACGACTTAATAATGTGAAGAACCTTAATTTTACCCATCTAATATATATTAGAGCAAAATTAAGTTAATTGTAGGAGCAAGCAATAATTTAGGAGAACTTTAAAAGTGAATCCATTAGTTTCTATCACCCATTATGCGATTTTTTATTTTTGAGCTTGCAATTTCCCAGTAATTGATAGCATTCCTATTTTTTAATAACTGATAAATATGAGCATTAATTTGATCCTTTTTTCTAGTCTTTATAATATGTGAAACGTAACTATGTTTTAGTCGCTTATATTTCTCAATATTGAAAACTGGCGTATAAAGGTGCAATTTTCCTAAAAGGTCTAATGTTAAAGCTGTACGTAAACATTTATTACACTGGGAACAATTTATGCCATCCCTATAACTTTTGCTACTAGTACAGACGTCCAGGTAGTTGTAGGTTTCTGGAAATTCAGAAATTAAATCTGTTCTTTCCACTCTTGTTAATTGAGCAACTGCTGAATGAAAAGAAGTGGATTCCGTAGATAGCATATTCAGAATTAAAGAATCATAATCCTGAGTATCGTAAGAATGTAGTTTATAATAATCAAATCTATTTTTGGAAGCGATATAATAATTCTTAAATAATTTTTGAAATATCAAAACGCAAGAAACGTTCCTCAAGGTATTCGTAGCCTGAAATTTCATATCTAGCATCTCACTTAAATTACTATCAATTTTTATGAGATCTTTTCCAATAGAGTCTGCGAACTTCTTTGATTTTTCAAATCTATCCTGAAATAGCTTATCAGTCTTCTCACCAGAATTACCATGACTTCCAGCATTGAAAAAAGCAAAATATTCTATTTTATAAGACTTACTCTCAGAAATATGATCGAAATAAGTTGCGAAAGAATCCACACCACATGACAGACCTGTACCAGCAGTTCGTTGTATATTCAGATCAACTTCAATTAAATTTTGAGGAAAAATTTCTATAGCAATATACTTAGGATTAGCTAAACATAAAGCTGGTATCACATAATGACTGAGATTGTAAAATAATTTTGCAGAAACGTCTCCTTTTAAAGTTATATCCTCACCTTTTTTTAAAGCCAGAAAAAGGATTCCAACTAAAAACGCATCAACAGTTTCTGTAACTAAAAATTTCTCATATTGTCTGGGAACTAAATAACGTAGGCTCTTCGTCTCTCCATTAATAAGAATATTACTGGATAAAATTGAGACATCTTCATCTGTTATTATTTTAGGAGAATTAATGTAAATCAATAGTAATGTTTTTGTTTTTGGATTTAACACTCCACTACCCAGGTCTAAGTCTTCCCAATAATAGTGTCATAGGATTGTAAAAACTTTTTAGCTATATTTTCATTCATAAAATTGCTAGTGACCATATCATAGGCCACACTAACTTTCTGCTTTGGAAAAGCTTCTAAAACTTTTACAATGGCGTTTTTGAATTCTTCTACATCATCTTTGCTAACAAGAAAACCAGTCTTTGAATTAACGATTTCTGATATACCTCCAACGTTATAAGCCACGACAGGAGTTTTACAAAACATCGCTTCAAGAATAACTCCTGGCAACCCTTCTATTTTGCTTGGTAGAACAAGTACGTTTGCTCCAGATACATAGTTTAATGGGTTATCTATAAAACCATGGAAATTTACAAACTTTTCCAACCTTGCATTTCCAACCATAGTTTCTATGGATGATCTTAGAGGTCCATCGCCTATGAGGTGTAAGTATGTGTTTGGATTATTTCTATGCAAACCTTCAAATATCTCAATTAAGGCTTCATGGTTTTTTTCAAAAGTAAACCCACCAACGTGTATAATGTGGAAAGCTTCCTTCGGCTCGAAGTATACTTTCTTAATGCTGGTATTATTTTGTAATCCAATTGGAATTACAACAGTTCTTTCTTTCAAATATGGAAAGCGACTTATTATATCTTTCTTAGAAGCATTAGAGACAGATATTATGTAATCTGTTCTTTTAAAGAGAAATGAGTTATAATTCTTTTGAAGATTTGAGTTCAAATATCTTCCAATCTCACTTGCATTTCTAAAGACTATCGGCACTTTCCAAAAGAAAAAAAACTTTGAAAAAATAGCGTACTTCAGAGTATCTCCTGCATTTGCCTGAATTACATCCGGATCGAATTTTTTAATAATTCTAGAAAGTCTGTACCAAGCTTTAATATCATAAAACCTACTGTTAAAGGAACCACTTAAAGTTTCGATCTTAGATATTGTTTTAAGGGAATCATTCCCAGTATAAACTGAAACGATTTTAACTTCGTGACCATACCTTTGTTGGATTTCACTTAACTGTACAGCAAAAATTTCAGCACCTCTTCTCTGGTTAGTATGAATTAGATGGAGAATCTTCATTTAATAAATGAAATTAGTTTTATGACTTGTTTGAACAAGCGAATATTTATTAGCAAATTCTTATATACTTGCAAATTTAGAATGAATATTTGAATACTTTATCTAATGTTCTGAAAAATCTTAGGTACTCATTAATTGTTCGATATATTAAACTGATTTGTCATTTGAATTGAGGGCGATTAATTAGATTTGCTAAAAATATAGCCTCTATCCCATGTTGAGAAAGATTTTTAAAATACCTCGATTTATCTATTTAAAAATGGATATCATTATTAAATTCTTTTTGTTTAAAATTTCTAAGAATTGGGTGATATTGAACAGAATTAGCCCAGACTTAAGGCCGTTTTTATGGAAATTAACCGGCGCGAAAGTAGGTAAGGGTGTTGGGATTGGATACGACGTTTATTACGACGTTCATAATGCCAACCTTATCAACATTGAAGACGATGCATGGGTGGCTGCTAGATGTTTAATTCTTTGCCACAAAAGGGATCTGGGCAGTTACTATAAACATGACAGATACAACGATTTAGGTTATCACAAGCTTCCGGTTACTATTAAAAAGGGTTCTGTGGTAGGAATGGGTAGTATAATCATGCCAGGCGTTACCATTGGAGAAGGTGCTATTGTAGGTGCTGGTTCCTTAGTGATTAAAGATGTTCCAGCTTGGTCTATAGCAGTTGGAAATCCTGCTAAAGTCGTGAAGTACTTAGAAGAAAGGAAAGTTCCTACAGCATAATGTAATACAAGGGTAATCAATGAATTCCTCCATGATTATTACATACATCTATTACATACATCATATTTATTCCAAGCTAGATAGCACAATTATAATTTCTGATTAGTAACATTTATCAGAAATCCATATTTTGCCTAAATTGGTATTTACGAGAGCTATTTTAAATATTACAAAATAATTGATATACTTCATGTCAAACTAAGCGCTTATATAAGTCTAGCATTTTTTTATTGTTAGCTTCCTCTTGAAATTTCTCATTGTAATGCAATAGACTTTTAATGCCATAGCTTTTTCTTAATTCAGCATTCTCTATAAGCTCTCCTATTGCATCTACTATTGTCTCTGTGTCACGTGAGTTAAATAGATTCGCATTTTTATTCTTTCGGACAACTTCCTGAAAGACCGGAATATCGTTGCATGCTATAGGCAGACCTGCAGATTGGGCTTCTATTAGTGCTCCACCCAAACCTTCATAAAGTGAAGGAAAAACAAAAATATCAGAATTCAGTAGCAATTCAGGAATGTTATTATGGTACCCCATAAGTAGTACCACTTCCTCCAAACTATTTTCCTTTATATAATTCTTCAATTCTGAAGTCACACTTCCGTCCCTCCCGTATATACGAATTATAAAAGAGAGACCATGATCTTTAAGCTTCTTAGCTGCCTTTAGCAGGAATATTTGCCCTTTCTGAAACTCATGCCTCCCTACGTTGATTATTTGAACAACTTCACTGTTTGGTCTAACTGGTCTGTCTTCATAGTCGTCAAGTATAGGCTTTCTTCCTCTAGGTATAATAGTTATTTTTTCGCTGTCATAACCTACCTTCTCCACGTAATGGCTCTTAACCGCATTGGTAATACTATGAAAATGATCTACACCCCATTTACTGGAATACGTATCTAATTTCTTATAGAATTTCAATACTGTTTGATTCACTTTGGCGTCTGAGAAGCGTTCCTTCGAATAAGTAGTGTTTACAAGACTTTCGAGATGAACAAATTTGGTTTTTAGCTTAGCAAATCTTGTTCTAATATTTGATCGAAATAGAATGCTGTGTACCAGATCAAAATTTCCAGAAGTGATAATTTTTGCTATTTGAGAGGTTTGAGATAAAAAGCTCCCATTTTTTAAAAATTTTATATTGTAACCTTTGTTTTGCATTTTTTGCTGAACCCCAATTTCTCTATGATCAAGACACAAAATTTCAAAATTTACGTTATTCTCAAAAAGATAATCTGCCATTACTTCTGTGGAACGTTCTGCTCCGCCAGAACCCAAACTGTCTATAATAATTAAAATTTTCATTAAGAGTTCTTTCTAAAATTATGGTATATGTATGAATGAAATCCAGAAACCTTCACCTTAAATTCCTTTAAATTAGTATTACTATCTACTCTAATCCTGGATATTCTTAGCGGATCAACTTTACGCTTATTTATTTTATGATCGAATAGAAACGCCATCTTTATTCCGCTATTAACCAACTCCTGCTCTGAAGAATTATCATAGTTCCCATTAGGATAAGCAAAAACGTTATAATGAAAACCTAGATCTTTGAGACAACTAATGGAGGTCTGTAACTCATCTTTTATCTCTTCTGTTTCACATTGATCAAACATAGGATGTGTTGAAGAATGATTCCCAATCTCCATACCACTTTTATTTAAATCATTAAGTTGCGAAGAACTTAATTGCTCAGCATTTAGGGGAGCTTTAGGTGATTCTAAAATTAGCTTTTCGATATATGTAATTCGTTGTTTATTAGACCAATGCTTAACTTCCCACGATTTTGACTCACCCTTTTCACCATCTATGTGATGACGTATTTGATCCCACCAGAACGGTTTGGTTGTATTAATGAGGCTTGTAATGACGAAAAGAATTGAAGGGATATTGTACTTCGTAAATAAAGATAAACCATTATTATAAACAGAAATATCTCCATCATCAAAAGTTATTAAGAGAGGTTTTGAAGGCAGCTTCTTGTTTTTAAATAGATGTCCCTCTAAGATATCGAGATCAATAATATTAAAGTTCTCTTTTAAATATTTTATCTGTTTCTCAAATTCTGAAGAATCATTAATAGTATGATATGCCAAAACTCTAAGATTATTAGAGTAGATCTTGGAGTAAATCTTTTGAAAATAATTTAGAGTATCATATAACCGCTGTCGCATCAATTTGTAAAATATAAGTACTATTAATTTTATTTTTTTATATAAAATGATAATGCCTCCACTATTTAAGGTATTTCATATAAAATAATTTAATATATTTTAAACGAAATGTATAAATCATAGTTTTGAAAATTCTAATTTCAATTTTATCCTTTTTACCAGAAAAATCTTTAAGAGCTGAATTTAAAAAATCTATTGCATTTTTTATTGAATGATGATGCGCTTTGATAACTGATGCATCTTTGACAAAACTCTTATGCGCTTCAGGTTCTTGAGTAAGCCAGGTTTTGTATTTAGAGTATTGTTCATCTAGTGCTGAAAGGACATTCGAAGAATTGTAAACCCTGGCGTTAGAATGATGATTAACTTTTACCAAATACTCAGGAACAAATTGAAAATTGAAATTTTTACAAATTCTCAGTAAAAAATCCCAATCCTGCATGGCAGGCATCTTTGGATCAAAAAGTATTCCTTCGGCTTTTAAGACATTACTTCTAACCATCAAAAATGGAGTTCCTGCCCCAATTTTACTTTCTTTAGATAATAATGCGAAATAGTAATTTTTTTTGTATTCAGGCATACGACGATTATACTCTAAGTTATCACGAAAATCTACAGCACCACAGGATACCACCCCTAAGTTCTGATCATCACTTTTTTTAAATATTTCTATTTGTTTTTCAACTTTCTCTGGATAATATTCATCGTCTGAATCCAGGAAAGTTATAAATTTTCCTTTAGCGAGATCTATACCTTTGTTTCTAGCAGCACATGCTCCAGAATTGGACTGCAACCGATGAAAAATTATTCGCTCGTCCTCTTTCTGTAACTCTCGTACAACTTGAACTGTATTGTCAGTTGAGCAGTCATCAACTATAATGAGTTCCCATACATTGTAAGATTGCTTTAAAACGCTCTGGATTGCGAATTTTAAACTATCCTCCCTATTATAAGTAGGCATTACTATAGATACCAATGGCTTGTTTAACATGTGTAGTTGATCAGGAATAATCTTGAGGTTTTCAATATTTAACTATGACAGAGTACGGTTGCAATAGAAAAAAGCTTTCGCGCGACAAATTTAGGGTTTCCATGATAAACAGATAAAAACTAAGTAGACAAAATAATAAGAATTCTATACTTATCTATGACCTCAACTAAACGCAATAAATTATTTCGTAATAGATTATCAAAATATCGCCCTACAGGCTTTTAGCTATTCTGAACTATTGCAAAGGTATAAAATACAGAAGTCTGCTTTATGATTAAACTTATGAAAGTCTCCAAATTATCCCTAACACATATCAAATGATCAACGCCAAATTTATATATAAATTTACAATTATTGATAAATTGGAAAGTATGAAATCATAAAAGACTATAAGACTATTTCACAATTGTAAAGTAGAAAATATATCCTATCTAATTTCTTCTAATAATTTTTAGTAACATTCTGCGATTATCTCTAGAAATAATTGAGAATCCAACAGTTATTAAACCAAACACTAAAACCTTTAGAATTAAACTCCAGATAGGATTATCTAGTGACATTATAGAAATTGCGGAGAATATTGCAAAAGCTACTACCAAAGAAATGAGTGGAAGTAAAAAAGATTGTAAAAATTTTAGGTATGATTGTCTCAGAGCTTTTTTGATTAACATGTAAAACCCGGCCAGAAAGTTTATGGTAAATGCAACGAGAAGTCCTAATCCAACAGATTCCAGACTTTTACCAATAAAGACACCATATAAAATTCCTGCAACCATAAATATGGAACTAAGTAAGCCGGAAAGAAATAACAGATCTGTTCTATTTGTAGCCTGAAAAATTGCACCTGTAGAAGATAAACACATCTGCAGACCTACCGTTAGAGCCAGAATCTTAAATACCGGGATGCTTTTATCCCATTGTGGACCAAACATGATAAGAATCAACTCCGGAGCAGCAAAATATAAAAATACAGATAATGGAAAACCAATAAGAGCTAAAATTTTGACAACATTCAAATAGGATGAGTAGATAAATTTTAAGTCATCCTGGTGCTTTGCTAATACTGGATGTAGAACCGGGGTTATAACATGAGTTAGATTCGCTACCGGCAATTGCATTAACGTATATGACTTGTTATAAAAACCAAGTGATGCATTACCCAGATATTTTCCTATGAAAATATTATCGAGATTTCTAGAAAAATAGTTGATGAAATTAAAAGCAAACTGGTAACTGGAAAAAGCAGCAATACTTTTAAGCGGTTTAGCGCTAATTCGAATGATTGGTAGTACCGGATATAATAGATAAAACACTAAAAACAATAAGAAACCTGAAAGTATATTTTGCACTACAATTGCATAATAGCTGTAATCTGCATAAGCCATCCATATCGCGACGATGCCCGTTACAAATTGTACTATGACGGTTACCACACCCATTTGTTTGAAGCGCAATTTTTTCCTATTCAAAGCTTTAGGTACAATACTTAGAATATTGAAAAAAATGCTTAAGGATAGTAATCTTACTATAAGAACAAGTTCCGGTTCTTCATAAAAATTCGAAATCACTTCTGCTAGTGCAAAAAAAACTGCAGCAAGCAACAAGGCCATTAGGGCTGAAAAGCTAAAGATAGATCGCAGATCAAGGTTGGAAAGCTCCTTACTCTGAACAATGGCTGGGCCTACCCCTAAAGTTCCCAGCAAATTAAAAAACCCAATAAATACTGTAACAAGTGCCACGATACCAAACTCGGCAGGTGTGAGTAATCGTGAAAGAATTGCAGTGATGCCAATAGTGATAAGAACCCCGGAATATTTTGATGCTGCTGTATACAGTATGCCTTTTAGCATTGAATCTCTAATTAAGACTTAAGTAATTTATAAAGTTTCTTTTTTGCTGCAATTTTTAAAACCAGAAGTGGAAATGCAATTTTAAACAAGTAAGTAGAGTTTTTCGAAAACCACATATTTTTGAAAGTTATAAGAAATTCCTTATCACCAACTTTCTTATACTTCCAGAGCCTCCAGGGTTGACTTTCAATGACCTTCAGTTGCAGTTTTGTAATTTGCCACGAACTTAATGGCAGATTGATATAGTTATCAAATAAGTCATTTATCAATCCATCCTCTCCGTAGTTCCAATCTTTGTTTTTTTGACCTGGGTTTGTAACTCTGACTGGGAATTTGGTGTAATGAAATGTATTACCTTTCAGACAGGAATATGCAGTAAAAAAAACAAAAATATAAAGATTACTAAATCTAAATTTTTTAACGGCATCATAAATTCCATTTCTCTTAAGAACCAATCCGCTTAGTTGATGACCTCTCCATCCATTTTCTAAACAATTTTCATAACCTGCATCCCAGTAACTATTCTGCAACTCAAAATCTCTTCCATTTTTAACGAATTCATCATGGATATTAACTTCTATTAAGCTTGGTAAGACAACATGAGTAGATTTATTATTCTCTATATGAGTAATTACACCATTAAGGTAGTTTTCATCGATATAGTCATCATCACCCAAATACATGACATATTCAAAATTAGCATTTTTAAGGACTTCTAATGCATTTTTTAGTAAGCCAATATTAGATGATTGATGAATAGGTAGAATCGACAATGTCGGGTTATCTTTAAAAAAGTTTCCGATTATTTCACTTGTATCATCACTTGAAAAATTATTAGATACAACTATTTCCACCTTGCTCTCTAAATCGTTATCTAAAATATAGGATTTGAGCATGGTTAAGTTTTTATTCAAAAAAACTGAACGGTTGTAAGTTGGAATTAATATACTTAAGAGCATAATTTAAAATTTTAATCGGATCCTATTTCAGGAACATACCTCATGATTTCTCCTTTCCTGTAAGGCAAATCACCAATTTTAAGTTGTCCTTCTGCTTTCCATTTATGCCACCAAAATTTAGTAAAGTTCAAAATGGTTTGAGGTTTTCCACTTCCGACGTTAAAAATTTTAAAATAAGAGTTCTCAAAATTTTCGATTTTACACATCTCAAGAAAGTTATCAATTACGTCTAGAACATGAATAAAGTCTCTTACTTGTTCACCTTCCGTCATAGGAAAATCACTACCACTTTTTGCTGCTAACTTTAGCGAAGGCCACAACCTAGTTTTAAACTCGCCTTCCCCGAATACTTGAAACAGCCTATGGACTGATAAACAGACTTGGTTATCTATTGCGAACTGTTTGAATGCCAATGTCGCCATTGCTTTTGATGTGCTATAACTCGAAGTTGGTTCTAAAGGGGCATTGGTAGGTATGTATTCGTATCTCTCTCCAGACGTACCATATTCAAAACAGCTACCTGCAACTACAAATCTCGATACACCCGCATTCTTTGCAACTTTGAACAAAGCAAGAGGATGATTAACGTTGTATTTTAAACAATTTTCTAAAGTGTCAAAGGGATATATTACCGAGTGGGCAGCTAAATGTACCAAAACGTCGACTCCACTAAAATCTAATTCCTCCACCTCCAGTATATCCTTAAACAACCATTGAGGCTCTATATCTAAACAAATTTTTGGTTTGGAATTAAGCGACCTTCTTAAGGCTATGACTTCATGGCCAACCTCCAATGCAGATTTTATAAAATGAGACCCTATAAATCCTGTTCCTCCTGTTAAAAATATAACCATGTTAAAAATTCAGTCCGAAAAATTCTTCGAGCTTATCGGCTACGAATTCAAAATGTTCCTCACCCAGTCCTGGATAGATCCCTATCCAGAATGTTTGATTCATCGTGATATCTGTATTAGTCAAATCTCCTACAACGCGATAATCTATATTTTCAAAATACGGTTGCCTTGTAAGATTTCCTGCAAACAATAGTCTAGAACCTATTTTATTATCATCTAAAAATCTTAACAGATCTACTCTGTTTACTCCTGAATTCTCCTTTAGAGTTATAGGGAAACCAAACCAGGATGGATCACTATTTGGAGTAGCCTCAGGCAATTGAAAGAACTCTGAAAGCGTTTGAAGTCTATTCACCAGATGTTTAAAATTGTCTTTTCTCTTTTGAATAAAGGTTGCAGCTTTATCTATTTGCGCTAAACCACAAGCTGCTTGCATATCTGTTATCTTTAAATTATAACCAGCATGAGAATAAATATATTTATGATCATAACCATAAGGAAGTTCACCTTGTTTTTGCTCGAACCTGCAACCACAAGTATTATCGCATCCTGGTGCACAATAACAATCTCTACCCCAATCTCTAAAAGATTCTGCAATAACCTTTAATTCTGGATCATTCATAAAGACAGCACCACCCTCTCCCATAGTAATATGATGTGCGGGATAGAAACTAAGTGTTGCAATATCTCCAAAAGTTCCAACCAACTGTCCATTATAAGTAGCACCAAGTGCATCACAGGTGTCCTCTACGAGCCATAGATTATGCTTCTTACAAATTTCCATCACCTTTTCCAGGTTAAATGGGTTACCCAACGTATGAGCAAGCATTATAGCCTTAGTTTTAGGTGTTATCGCAGCTTCTATCAGGCTGGCATCAATGTTATGGGTTTTAATATCTACATCTACAAACACTGGTACCGCCCCAAACTGAACAATTGGGTTCACAGTGGTTGGAAAACCAGCCGCGACACCAATAACTTCATCACCCTTTTTTATAGCCCTATCTCCTAATTTTGAAGATGTAAGGGTACTAAAAGCTACTAAATTAGCAGATGAACCAGAATTAACAGAAAGACAATATTTAACACCTAAAAATTCAGCAAGCTTCTTTTCAAATTTCTCATTGAAACGACCAGTTGTGAGCCAACCATCTAAGGAGGCGTCTACCATATTCATCAATTCTTCTTTCCCTATCACTTTACCGGAAGGAGGAATAACAGATGTACCAGGCTCAAAAGTTGTTGGTTTATATTTCTCTTCAGCAAATTTAGAAACTAATGTTGCAATCTCTTTTCTTAAATTTTCCTGTGTAATATTTTCCATTATTGTAATTCTTTGTTATATAGCTTAATTTCATTTAAACATTTCGCTTGCATATCCTCTCCAGAATTCCAGGCTTTATACCAATCTACGATCAAGTCTAAAGTTGTATCAAGATTCCAAACTGGATACCAATCTAATTTGCTTTTTGCTTTTGAGCAGTCCAGTTTTAGAAAGCCAGCTTCATGAGGATTACTATTATGATCTAATTCCCAGGAGGCACCCTCGCCCCATTTAGACACCATTCTATCTAATATGGATGCTACCGGCTGGCAGTCTTCATCGTTAGGTCCAAAATTCCAACCTTCTGAAACTTCATTGCCCTTATTAAACAAATCTTCAGCCAAGATAAGATAACCTGAAAGCGGTTCCAGTACATGCTGCCAGGGTCTGGTTGAAAGCGGATTTCTAATGATGACGGGTTCAGAGTTATTGAAGGATTGGAGTATATCTGGAATTAATCGATCTTCTGCCCAATCACCTCCACCAATTACATTTCCTGCTCTTGCAGAAGCCAATGAGGCCGAATCATCACTATTAAAAAAGGATTTGCGATATGCTGCAGTGACCAACTCTGCACAACCCTTACTACTACTGTAAGGATCATGACCTCCCATAGGCTCGTTTTCACGATAGCCCCACTCCCATTCTTTATTTTCATAGCACTTATCTGTAGTGACAGATACGATAGCTTTCAAAGCTTGCACTTTCTTAGCTGCTTCCAAAACGTTCACTGTACCCATAACATTTATAGAATAAGTTTCTACGGGTTCAGCGTATGAAAGTCTTACTAGTGGTTGTGCAGCCATATGGATCAAGATATCTGGCTTAAATTCATTGACGCTGTTGGTGATCTTAGCTAAATCCCTAATATCTCCAATTTCAGACTTCATCAAATTTTCGATCTTTGCTATCTCAAATAAGGATGGTGTAGTATTAGGCGCCAATGCATAACCCATAACTTCGGCTCCCATAGAATGAAGCCATAAAGAAAGCCAACTTCCTTTAAACCCTGTATGTCCAGTTAAAAATACTCTCTTGCCTTTCCAAAAGTCAACATCAACTTTTCTCATTCTTTCCACGTTTTCCAGGGCGCCTTACCCTCATCCCAAAGCTCCTCTAATTTATGCTTATCTCGAAGGGTATCCATAGGCTGCCAAAATCCTTCATGATTAAATGACATTAGTTGTCCTTCTTCCGCAAGAGAATTTAGCGGTTTTTGCTCCCAAACAGTGGTATCATCTTTAATCTTATCAATCACCTTGGGAGAAAGGCGAAAAATCCACCATTGATTCTCGCTCCATCTCCTCGCGGTTTTTCTTTGAAACTCTTGACCTGGTTATTTGATATATCAAGTGCCCCAAATCTTCCTGGGGGGAAGGTTGCTGTTAGTGTTGCGTCTTTTCCATGAGATCGATGAAAGTCTAATAATCGAGTAATATCAATATCTGCTACTCCATCACCATAGGTAAAACAAAATTCTTTTTCATCTTTTACATAATCGTATACTCTCTTAAGTCTTCCACCTGTCATTGTTTCGTTACCGGTATTTATTAAAGTAACTATCCAAGGCTCGGCTCTTTTGTGATGTACTATTCTCTCATTTTTAGACATATCAAAAGTTACATCCGACTGATGAAGGAAATAATTAGCGAAATATTCCTTGATAATATAACCTTTATAGCCGCAACATATGATAAATTCATTTATACCATGGTGTGAATAAATTTTCATGATATGCCATAGAATGGGCATGCCACCAATTCTTTAATCATATTATTAGATCCACAGGCATATACCATGCTATTGCGTAAATCTATATTTTTTTCTAAAAGGATATTTTGAACATAACCTCTATTAACTAAAGTTTTATTGTCACGAGATAGTACCGGAAAATAATTAAGGTTGCTATAGATTAATTTGGGGTCCAGAAAAAGTTCATCAGCATACCGTGCTCCCCAGAACAGGTAAACATTCTTACTAATAGAATGATTCCTTGCTAAGATTTCTAATATCGATTTTACAGGAGCAATGCCCGTTCCGGTAGCCAAAAAAATAATGTTATCTATCGATGAAGTATCTCTAATGAAGAAGGTTCCTTTCGGTCCTTCTATTCTTAACAAATCATTTTTACTTGCACTGTTGAACCAATATTCACTAAGAGCACCACCTGGGTAATATTTAATATAGAATTCTAGAGAGTTGTCTGACTCATTATAGCCCGCGACAGAGTAACTCCTCTTAATAGAACCTTTGATAATATTCACATATTGTCCAGGAATAATTTAAATTTTTGATTAGGTGGTAGCCTAACCTCAGCTTTAATAATTCCCTCTGTTAAAATAGAAATACTATAAATTTTAGCTGGAAATGTTTTTGGAGTTGCAATTGAATATTGACTAAGATCCTCAGTGTCCAGTTCCATGTCGCTACTTGGTACTCTCACACAGGAAAGTATATATCCCTCCCGTAATTCCTCAGAATCTATCGACAGTTCATCGATGACAGGATGTGACTCACCGGAAAACACTTTAACCTTACAAGTGGAGCATCTACCGGTCAAACAACTATGATCTAGAACAACACCAGATTTTCGAGCTCCTTCAACTAAGGTGTCATTTTCGAGACAATTGAAAAAAATGTTATTCCTTAAAAAGATCTTATGCATTCAGAGATTTCTGCATTTCAGGTCACAAGAGTTTAATAAAAATCGCGAAAATAAGCATATAAATAAAAACTAACTGAAAGATGAAGCAAAAATGGTAATAATTTACACGAACGAATCAAATCAAGAAACTATAAGGCATTTAAGTAAGAAATCATCCATGAGATTTTAATGAATTTAATAGCTAGAAACTTTAAACAATATTATTACTTATTTCTCCTAATTAAGTCGTTTAATATTTTACGATTATTCTTTGGAAATACGAAAACAGCCAAGGTTACGATTAAGAATATAATGCTATTGGATATAAATTCTACATATATGTTGTAAAAGCTTATTTTACTTGACACGTAATAGAAAAAGACCAATATAATTGCCGCTAGTAAGGGATTTACAAAAATCCTAAAAAATGTGGCTAAAGATTTATGTAACGTCTTTACAATCAATAGATAATAGGTGACGAAAAAATCAAGAGTATACGCTGTAAGTAAGCCATATCCAATATCTACAAGATTTCTACCGTAGAATACACCATACACTATTCCAGTAGCCATGAGAATTGCACTTACCAGTCCAGATAAAAACAGCAAATTTGTGCGGTTTGTTGCTTGAAAAATTGCGCTAGATGATGCTGTACAAACTCTTAAACCTACGCTCAAGGCCAGGATTTTGAAGACAGGAACGCTTGATTCCCACTGAGGTCCAAAAAACAGAAAAATCAACTCTTCCGCAGTAAAAAATAAGAAGACAGCAAGTGGAAAACCTATTCCACTCAATATTTTTATAATATTTAAATAGGACTTATGAATATAACTCAAATCATCTTGATGCTGTGCAAGCACTGGATGAAGAACCGGAGAAATAACATGAGTCAAATTATTTATTGGTAGAGTTACTAAAGAATATGATTTGTTGTAATAGCCCAAAGGAGCGTTCCCAAGATACTTACCTATTAACAAATTATCGAGATTTCTAGATATGTAGACAATAAAATTATATCCAAATTGAAAACCTGAATAGGATGCTATCTGCTTTAATGGCAAAATATCCAAGGCTAATTTTTTGATTGGATATAAATAAAAGAAAATTACGAACACCAGGAAACCAGTGAGAACATTTTGAAAAATCAAGGCATAATAGCTAAAATTATTTAAAGCCAGTATGATAGCAATAATGCCTGCGAATGCTTGTACACTTACATTCACTATTCCCATTTGCTTGAACCGTAAGGCCTTTTTATTTAATGCTGTAGGCACAATACTAATAATATTGAAGAACACACTTAAAGATAGGATCTTAACTACTGGAATTAATTTTGGCTCATCGTAGAACCTAGCTATATACTCTGAACTCAAAAAGAACAGAATTGCCAAAGTCAAGGCCATAAGACTGGAAAACACAAATATAGAACCAATATCTTCTTCTGTGATTTCGATCTTTTGCACTATAGCGGGACCCAAACCCAAATTCCCAAAAAGATTAAAAAAACCTATAAACACAAAAACCAGCGCTATAATACCAAATTCTTCGGGAGCGAGTACACGCGACAAAATCGCTGTAATTATTAGATTGATTACTACTCCGGAATATTTAGCAACTGCATTAAAAAAGATCCCTTTCCACATTCTATACTGATTGGTTAAATTAGCTTATGTAATTTTACTGAAATGATTGAGGCATCTACTCTAGTCACTTTTATTAAAGATAATGTATGATGGATCTGTTGTTTAAAGTGCAAATTAAATCATACCCTTACAATATCGTTCCCAGTAACTTATAAGCAATTTACTTCCATAAGGTGTGAAGCTTACACCCCCCCTAGGAGTTGGTGTGAATTCACCGAAAACAGGACCATCTGGAGAATCATAGAAATCTATTCGAACAAAATTTTCATAAGCAAGACTAAGTTTTTTAGCATCCCTTATCATTTCTTCGAGATGTTGTGGTGGTTTTGAAGGTGTTTCCACATTTGCAAAAGTCAATATTTTTTTTGTAAATAAGTTCCAATTACTGTCGTAGAAAGTCACCTTCTCATATGCTTTGCCCTCCCTTTCATCCATTTTAATAAAGGCAAGATTACCATTAAACATGTAAAATTTGTAATCATTTGCTACTTCAAAATTACCAGCCTCTTGAGGTATAAATTCCTCAATCATCATTTCTAAATCTGGTCTTGAACTATACAGCTCATGAATTTCAGACTTGAGCTCATTTACATCAATATATTTCTTACCTGTAAGTAAGTTATATCCATCTGACATCACATAAACGTTCCTGGAAGAATAATCTGAAATTGGTTTTAGAACGTATGTTGCGGGTAATTTATTAAAGTCTAATAATTTGAAATCTTCAAACTTTCCATTCCAGTACAATCGAGCTACTTTGCAACCCATTTTTGCAGCAAATTCTTTAGCATTTAGTTTATTTTCTAAACGCCTTTGCCAATTATCCATGTTCTTCCACTGACTCATAGAATCACTGGCATACAATTTTTGGTAAATTTTGTTCGAATCAGTACTTTTTTTCCAGTAAACATCCTGTCTTTTCAAAATCCTTCTTCTAAATCTGGTTTTAAAAATAGCTTTACTCCTATTTTTTAGAACCGATACTATTTTTCCAATAAATTCCTTCATTTTTAAAGATTAAAAGCATTTGAGAAAACGGAAGCGCGAATTTAAAAATTAAAACCGATTTTAAAATGGAATAGGAGGAAAAAGCCTATTAAGAAAAAATATAAATTAGCTACACTCAAATATTTCGAATAAAAAATCCAAGGCTTAAGAATATTATCTAATTAATTCAATTAAGTAAACTTACATATAATTCCTCAAATTTTCTTGCATTATGTTCAGTTCCGAATTCTTTAACCACCAATGCATAAGAATTATTTCCCATTTCTACATTGAGTTCGGAATTCGAGGTTAGCAAAATTAATTTATTATAAAATTCATCTTTATTAAAATTGTTAATTAAGAATCCCGTGACATCATTCTCTAATACCTCTTTAACACCTCCAACATTAGTTGATATCGAGGGAGTTCTTTGCACTGCCGCTTCAAGGATTGCTCCAGGGACACCTTCAACGAGACTACATAAAGTCAAACAATTTCCAGCAGCAAGTAGTTCTGAAACATTCCTTTCAAAGCCAGTGAAATAAACTGTAGAATCGAGGTTTTTATCCACGACCATCTCCTTTATAGTATTATATAAAGTACCTTCTCCAACACAAATCAATTTGATCTCTGGATGTTCCTTCTTAACTCTATCAAATATGTCTATCAAAAAAATATGATTCTTTTCAGGGCTGAAATTTCCCATATGAATCACAAGCTTATTAGACGACTCCAGATTGAACCTTTTAAGAACATTCTGTCTTGCCTCTATTTTGTCAACATTAGTTATAGGAATCCCCCTTCGAATAACTGAGATCTTTTCATTTGAATAATCAAAAGTCTTTATGAAGTCTCCCATAGCCTCATCTCCCACACAGGAAACATGTGCAACCTTTTGAAATATTTGTTGATAAAGCTTTCTTTTGGAAACACCAGACATCCATTTACTTATCATGCTAATATTTCTATAGATGATTGGTGGTGTATTACTTAAAAAATAAGTGGCCGCAAACATATACTTTAATGTATCAGATCCATTACATTGTATGATATCTGGTTTTTCGTTTGTAATGAGCCTTTGAAGTTTCAGAGCCAAATTTGGAGAAAAGAACTGAGGTTCTTTGTCCATAAGATCTACATTCAGAGCATTTGCCACATTTAATACATCCTTGTTATTCTTATATAAACCTGCAAAGACAATTTCATGACCGAAGCTTATTAACTCCTTACTAAGGGTTGCAGCAAAGATCTCTGCACCTCTGTATTGTCTTTTGGTTACTAAGTGAAGAATCTTCATAGGATAACGATCTTCTTATTGTGATGTTTATGCACAAATTTAATTATTCCATTAAAATAAGTCCAATTGCTCAAAAAACTATTTACTTAAAATAGAACTATACGTAGACTCGTACTCTTGGGAAATAGATTCTATATTGAACTTAATTATAGCCTGTTCTCGTGCATTTCTTCCTAATTGTTTAAGCTCTTTTTTATTATTTATAGCATAATTAATTTTATCTGCCATATCCCTTGAATTACCTAACTGGAAAAATATTGCTGAATTTTCATCAACGCACTCCTTGTTTTCATCAATATCTGAACAGACGATTATTTTTTGAGATAGCATAGCTTCAATGAGTGCACCTGGTAGACCTTCAAAATATGAAGGGAAAATAAAAATATCCGATATTTCCAATAAGTCTGGAATATCCTGCCTTCTACCTAAAAGACGCACATGGGTTTTGATTTGTAGCTTTTCTATTTGGTTTTCTAATTTATTCTGGAAAACGCCATGGCCAGCAATCAGTAATTGGATATTTGGATATTGATTAATCACAAGAGGCAAGGCGTTTATAAGATCCAATTGTCCTTTCCTTTCAATTAAACGACTAACATTGAGTAAAACAATTTTTTTTCGAAGTCCAAGTTCCTCAATTAGTCGAGAGTTATGAACTGTATTTATATTTTTGAAGCTGTCAATATTTCTTCCCCTGTATATCACTTTAATCTTGTCTTTGGAAACAAGTGTGCCTTTGGATTTCGCTTCTTTAATAGTTTCAGAATTGGATATAAAAAAGTCAACTTTCCGTGAAGTGTAAGCGTCATACAATTGGACCAATTTTAATTTTAAACCTTGCACGTATCCTAGTTCCTTATAACGCAATGGACTGTAATTGTTATTGACGAAACTATTTACCAAGAATATATCATAGTTGCTTTTTAGAATTCTTGTTACAGCATCAGATTTGAATAAAGTAGAATGAACAATATCGGGCTTTTCAATCTCATAAACTTTAGCTAATCGTTCTGCTGCAATCTTGAAGTTTCTTTCCATTGGAACGTTTAAAGAATAAAACTTGATATTATTCTTCTTTAAAATAGGAGTAAGCATATCTCCTTCATAAATATTCACGAAAACTGGTGTGAATTTTTTAAATCTTATAGCAATTTCTACTAGACTTCTTTCAGCTCCAGAACCCTGAAGAGTATCCAGTACAAATAATATTTTTTTCTTAATCATTTTCATCTTTTCTTAACCATTTTCTATTTCTCAAAAATGGTATTTCAAATATTATAACTCTGGAAAGAGCCACGATAGAAGGCTTATTCCTAAAACTTTTATAAAATAATCTTCGTGCTATTTTGTTTGATTTAATCCTTGTAAAATTTATAGCACTAGAGACCAGAAATTCATCTTTTCGATAATGAAAAACTCCCTTTTCAGCATATTTATCATGAAGATATAATACTGCTTCTGCCCTGTATCGATCTCTCAATAAAGTTTCCTCATTGGTAGGATAATTATCATAAATTAAATTAGCATTCTCGTGAAAAAGTATATCATAATTGTTTTTCTCACAAAAATGTAAAGCCCTGGCTGTCATCTCCCAATTCTCACTTTGCTTCAAATGTGTATCATAACCTCCTATATTTCGAATAATCTCCGTCAAGATAGCGAAAGAACCAGCTAAAGAGGAATAGTGTTTCTTTGAAATATCAACTTCTACTTTAGGAAGTACCAATTTAGAATTACGTAAGATAGCTCCGCTTAAATAACCTGGTTTTTTAGATTCAACGGAAAGTTCATAAAAATCCTGTAACCAATTCTTAGTAACAGTATCATCTGCATCCAGAAATGTAACAAACTTACTTTTACAATATTCTATTCCTTTGTTTCGAGCTCCAGTTACCCCAGCATTTGGTTGATGAACGTATTGAATTTTCTGATAATTTAAATATGGTATAATTTTTTCTTTAGTACTATCTGTAGAACCATCATCTACAATGATCAATTCCCAATCATTATAGGTTTGATTTAAAACTGATTCTATAGTAGAAGCTATTCTATCCTCGTTATTATATGTAGGGATAACTATTGAAAACATTAATTTATAGAATTCGAATTGAAGAACTCCCAGGATTGGAAATTCTTCTGCTGAATATTCCTGAATCCATCTAATGCAATTTCATACCGCTTTAAAAATATAGAATCAATGATACAGTTTGAATTAATAGGAGTATATATGAATTGAATTTCAGGATATACAGGAGCTAGATTAACTAATACAGATGAAATGTGCGAAACTATAATCGCAGGCAAAATATCCTCTTTCTCTAAAAAAATTTCAAATGGTATTGTATTATAAACAATATTTCCCAGAAAAGAATACGATTCTATATTATTTTGCTGCTCTTTTCTATGAGCAAAGTAGGTGATATTTTTAGAATCTAGCTTATTTGAAATCTTTTTAAGGCATTCTATGTAGTTACGCTGCTCGATATATTCTAACTCAACTATAGGGCTACCAATAAAGTAAACTTTATCTACATCAACTTCTCTATTATTGCCTCGAGTATATTTAAAAATTTCGATCGAGTCGTCATTGCCTATATTCATATTGACCTGGCTGAAATAATTCAAATTTAGTATAGGATCTAATTTTAAAATTTTGGAATTAATAAATTTATTACCTCTAAACGGAAGACGTTCTGGAGGCAACGTCTTCCGTTTATTTCTTATAATCGGAACTTCCAATAATCCTAATCCATCGCTTAACAAAGTTACTTTATTAGGATTAAGTTTATTCAGAAGAAAGTGCTGAAACCAGGTTTTGTAATTAGAGATTATTACCTCATCGAAGAGAGTGACATACTTTTCTAAAAATTTAGCTTTTAGTACGTTTTTAATAACTCTAAAATTTTCGAGATATTCATTCTTGGATTTCAAAATGAAGATCTCTAAGAGCTTCAAACTCTTATCTTTCTCAATAGTTTGGATAAGTTTTTCATTTCCCACCAATCTGTCCAGCGTGAGAATAACATAATTACCAGATATTGAATTCTGATTTAAATATATTTTGAGCACCTCGTAATGTGTCGCATTCTTTATAATAAATAGTCTGTTTAAGTTATGCATAGTCTAGACCTCTTGTAATTCTACCAGCCTTTTAAAATATTTAGAGCTTTGAACTAATTCTGAAAAAGCACCTATTTGTTCTATTTTTCCACTATTCATTACAACAATTCGATCTGCATTTTTAATGGTAGAAATTCGATGGGCTACTATGACTATAGTATAATCACCCTTAAGAGCATCTATATTTTTCTGAATTTGCTTCTCTGTTTCTGAATCCAACGCTGATGTGGCCTCATCTAAAAACAATATTTCAACTTCCTTAAAAAGTTCTCTAGCAATGGAAAGTCGTTGTTTTTGACCACCACTTAAATTTACGCCATTATTTCCCAAAATTGTTTGCTCTCTTTTTGGTAAGGCATTTACGAAATCAAATATTGCCGCTTTCTTTATTGATTCCCAAAAACGCTCCTTGTTCTCAGAACTATCAGCCCAAAAAGTCACATTATTAAAAAGCGTATCATTGAAAATTACAGGGTCCTGGGTAATATAACCGATCCTTTTTTGAAAAGTTGCAGTATTTAAGTCATCACTTCTAATATCATTAATGAAATATTCACCTTTATCTACAGGCAGTAGACCCGCAATAATATTTACAAGAGTTGTTTTACCGCTTCCACTCTCACCTACAAACGCCACCGTTTCATTCTTTTTAATATTGAGGCTAATATTTTTTAAAACAATACTTTCACCGTAGAAGAAAGAAACATCAGTTAATGTTAAATGGTCAACCGAAGTAGTTAATACTTTAGAGCTTTTTCTTTCTACATTAACTTTTAGTTCCTTCATAAATGTTTGCATATTTTCTAAAGAACCAGATACACCTAAGAATTTATTCCATCTCGCCTGCATTTGCATGAGGAAGTTGAGGGCACGGTAGAAAAAGAATAAACTAGCCAAAATTTGTCCCAATAGAGATCCTAGCAATTCTGTTTGAATATAGATAACAATTACAACTACAGTTATTAGTAATGGTTCTCTTGCTGCAATTAAAATGGAGTCAAGTACTCCAATCTTTACATTGCTTTTCTCAATTCTTAAAACCGATTCTTTAAGTTTTTGCTCATATTTGCGAAGTGATCCTGTAGCCTTTAAATATTTAAAATTATTGACATTTTGAATAACAAGACTTTGGAAAATATTATTCTCTCCTGTCAATTTAATTGAAGCTCCCTTAGTTTTTTTATACAAATTTTTATATAAAAAATTAGTGAGGACACCACCAACAGTAACCAGTATAGCAAATTGTGGATCCATAGTAAATGCAAAACCCATGTAAACTATTACCATTACCCCGAACTGGATGGCATAAAAATAATTAGCAAACGATACCGCTACTCTATCTACCTCTCCTGTTAGTGTATTTTGGATACGGCCAACGTCTGAAGTAACAAAATACTTATACGCAAGATTATTTAATCCCTTTATGTTTTGAAACCTTACTTGTTTAATGAATTTTTGTAACGTCACCATTCTATACACTCCATTAGCATACTGCATGAGTCCCTTTAGGAAAAATAGGATAATCATAAAGCCTAGAATAGTAACCAAGTTCAGGGAAAGTCCAATTCCATTTAAAAATTCAAGCAGAAAACTTAATCTACCAAGACTGTCTGGTTCGACAGCATTAGAATCACTTATCATTTGAAGCAGTGGCAGGAACATAGCAAGTCCAAAGCCATCCAGTAACCCAACGAAAATACTGAATGCTACTATCACTACTATTCTATATCCAGAGTAGGAATAGTAATAAGCTAAGCTTTCAAAATTTTTCTTTAAAAATGTTTTGATCAAAATAAATCAATATTTTTTAAACATGAAGGAGATTAGCACTATCAAATTGCTGTCCAACCGCCATCTACCATTAAGTTATGTCCAGTGATAAAGGATGCGTCTTCTGAAAGCAAAAATGCTACCGGAGCTGCTATTTCTCTTGCATATCCCAGTCTTTTTAGAGGTGATTTCTCACTATATCGCTTAATAAAATCTGGATGCTGCGACTTCTCATTTAAAATCCCTCCAGGTGAGATGCAATTTACTCTAATCATATCTTTTCCATAATAGGAGGCAAGATACCTTGTGAAATTTATTAATCCCCCTTTAATGGCTGAATATGCTGCCGGTGAGGTTCCTCCATACCCCTCGTATATTGTAAAATCATTTCCCACAACACCGTAAATAGAACCTATATTTACAATAGAACCTGATTTTTGAATCTTCATGAGGCTTAAAACTTTTTGACAAATGTAGAAAACGCTATTTAGTTGAGTATCTACATTTTTTTTCCAGGATTCTAAATCTATATCCTCAAATTTAGCACCCCAATCTTCTGTTCTTGGATACGCTAAATTTACCAGACCATCGATTTTATCATATTTTTTACGTACATATTCTATGAGCAAATCTATTTCATGTTGATTGGAAACATCATATTTTAGAAATTTATAACCGGTATCCTCAGGAGCATTAATATCAGTAGCAATTACTTGCGCACCCTGATTGTATAAAAAATTTGCTACTTCTTTACCAATCTGTCCACTGGCACCGGTTACAATAATTACTTTATCTTTTATTCCTGAATACATAATTGTAATATTTTGTAAGCCTCCTGCGCTGAATTTAAACTAGACTCTTTATTGATTAATACATTATTTATAAAATAATTCATCTGAGCAAGGTAGGTGTCCGATATTTTCTGATCTGATGAATAAACCTCCAAATTATCTTTAAAAATCCTGTTATTGATAAGGTCTACCAGGTAAGTTGCATCAGAAGTTAAAATCTCCAAAGTTCGTTTTGTGTCTTTTCGGTAATAATTTAAAACCAGATTAGCCGAGAAACCTTCATATTCCCAAAGATAATTGGCATAGTCTATGGCGGAAATATTTAATGATGAATTATTTTTAAATGTTGACCTTGTATTTAAAGGTTCTCCAAATAACCAAAATAGATAATCTAACTCATGGATAAGATCTATATGTACGCCCCCACCCATTTCCTGGTTCGCGCTATAGACTTTTCTAAAGTCAACGCCAGGTCTCCAATCTGGTAAATAAGAACCGCAGTATATATTAACCTCATTAATTTTTGAACTTTTTACTATTTCTTTAATTTCAGAAATACAGTCTAAAAATCTCAAATTACAAGCAATATAGGTTGATATCTGAGCAGTTTTGATAGAATTTATTAAATCTTTATTTTCAGCACCAGGCTTATTAAATATTGGTTTCTCGATAAATAAAGGTTTTCTATAATCTACTAGTTTTGTTATTGTTGAAGCATGCTCTGATGTTGGATTTGAAACTAAAAAGAAATCAAAATTGTGCGATTTAATATGTTCCCAATCATAGATATTTTTGATGTTTTCAACATCTGGAGAATCTAGTTGAGATCGAAGTGCATAAATCTCGAACTCACCGATTTCATGCAATGCTTTAATATGTTTTCTGGCAATAGATCCCAGTCCTATAATTAGTACCTTCATTTAATAAAATCAAAGGTCAGTTTATTATTTTGAATCAGGAAGTTCATGAACTCGAAGTCTATAGGTTCATCCAGGTCGAAACACAAATGCGGAACCTTAAAGATAATTGCTTTCTGCATTAATTTTGGTTTAAGATCCTGAAGAAAAAATTCACGTTTAAAAATATAAAATGAAGCATTCATATCATATACTGCAGGGGCAGATTGTCTGGTTAAAAAAGTTCCTTTTTTACACAATTCAGCAAAGCCTTCTTCGTTCAATTCAACCATATTAAAATATGGGTTTCTACCAGCAGGGCTTACTGAAAAGATATTTAATGCATCAACATTATTTTTCAGGTTTGTTAGCGCATTTTCTAGATCTTCTAAATTTCTTAAAGGGGAAGTTATGTCGAGATCCATCACAAAATCAAATTTCAGATGTTTTTGCTCTTCTGCAAATCTTTTAACATCGATAATTACATCTAGTTTTCCAGCAGTATCATTGGCTAGATATTCTGGACGCACATAATTAGTATTTACTTCAGCTAAACACAGATTATCTACCACATCTTTTATTTCTGATGAATCTGTAGACAAATAAATCAAAGTATTGGGATGCTTTTTTTGAAATTCAATAGCGAGCAGTAAACTATAGGCTATTAAAGGTTTACCTGCTATAGATTTAATGTTCTTTCCAGGTATTCCTTTTGATCCCCCTCTAGCACATAAAGTAATTAAAATATTTTCCAAAAAATAAGATTTTATATATGCTTAATAAATTCCTGAGCTTGCTTATAATCTTCAGGTTTGCCTATATCTATCCAAAAACCAATTATAGGAGCATGTACTAAATTACCTCCATTAGTAATTAAGTTCTTCATTAAATCTGTAATATCATAAAACTGATTTTTCGGAATCATTTTAACCAAATTCCTTTTCAGAATATAGATTCCTGCGTTAGAATGATATCTATAAGAAGGTTTCTCCTTAAAGTCTTTCACCTCATTACCTTCAGTTTCAAAAACTGCATAAGGAATATCTACTTTATACTCTGCAGAGGCTACAGCCATATCTGCATTGACGTTTAAAAAGGATTTATAAAGGTCTTCAAAATTAATATTGGTAAACAAATCCCCATTCATTAAAAGTAGATGTTCACTTTCGAAATTTTCTACTAATGAAAGTGCACCTGCAGTTCCCAGAGGTTCTTCTTCCCAAATATATTCTATTTCGATTCCTTTGCTACTTCCATCTCCAAAGTACTCCTGAACTTTTTCGCCGAGATACTTTAAAGAGATGTAGATTTTTTTTATCCCGAAGGAAATCAGTCTATCTATATTATGCTCAATAATAGGCTTTTCGCCTAAAGGAAGTAAAGGTTTTGGGATATCATCTGTTAGTGGACTAAGTCTTTTGCCACGTCCACCTGCCATAATCATACATTCAATAGGAAGTACGGCTTTAGTTTTCTCAAGATCAATAATATTTACAAACCTTTTCTCATTGTCCAGAAGCGGTAAAATCTTTATATCTTTTGCGCGGTAGTTATGTAAGTTTAAAAAACTATCTGCATTTTGTTCGTAAACAAAATTTTTGTTACAAACGTTTCCAACTCTTTTTTTAACATCGCCATCTTTAATTAGAGATCTTCTTATATCACCATCTGTCAGAGAACCTATTACCACATTACTATTATCAACTACAAATAGAATTAACCTACTTACCTCCCTAATGTTATTCAGTTTTTTTAAACCATCGATAATAGTTTTATCCTGATGAATGATTATGTTCTTAAAATCCATTCGTTAGTCTTTATCGATAAATTTAATTAATTGAAAAGCTTCAGCATATTTAACACCAACACTTGCTCCTCTATAGGTTGCAAGTGCTTTTATATTTTCTATTGATCGGGGAAATGGATGCTCGCCCAATTCAGATGCATATATTTTCATACCCTCTATTTTCTTATCCATGTACTTAGAAATGTCTACATAATAATTTGGCAGAAAAACCTTTTCGGGCAAAGCAGGAGCAAATTCAGTTTCAGACAGGCATTCATACATAAGAACCTTTTTGATATAAGGGTATCTAAATGATTTCGTGCAGGCCAGGACCGCATCGAAAGTTATTCGATGATCTGAGTGTGCATCTGATCTGTTCAGGCAATATATGATTGCTGGTTCAACCTTATTAAAAATAGCAGATATTTCTGGAACCATCTTTATTATAGATGAAGAAGAAAGCGTCATCGTTGGGTAATTTAAACTAAATGTTGCTTTAATTCCAAAAAGATTTTCAACGTCTCTTATCTCACGCTGCCTGGATTCAACTTTTTCTTTTGAAAAGCCCTGTTCCGTTGAGATATTTGTAGTTATTAACCAATATACTTCATCTCCACGATCGATATGTTTTAAAATAGTTCCTCCTGCGCCTAGAACCTCGTCATCTGGATGAGCAGAAATAACAATAACAGTTCGTCCCATTAGTAAGTAATGTTTTTATAAATTAAATCGCTATTCAAATCTATTTTTTTCAATACTGCTACAGCTTTATCAGCTGAACTGCCGTCACCGTATGGATTTATTTTCAGTTTAACCTTTGATCTAAAATCGTGATCGTTCCTTACTCTGTCAATAGCATTTAAAATCTCCTCTATATTATTGTCTACGAAAATAACATTGTCACCATGGAGACGTCCTTTTTGACGTTCCCCAACATTAATGGCGGCAAGTCCTAAACTTGCTACCTCTACGATACCAGAACTTGAATTACCAATTAAAAAATCTGCAGAGCGCAATAAATTGATATAATCAACTCGATTTATATTCTGAAATAAGGTGAATTTTTCAGGATGATTTTCAGCGTAAGAACGATAAGCCTTTATAATTTCATGACTCCCGGCATCTGAATTTGGAAAATTAATAAAATAATGGCCATCAGCATTTAGTAATGCTTCAAGGGTAATTTTTATATGATTGCTCTGTTGCTCTACTTGTGTAATAATTGGATGTTGAATAAGAACACTATAATTAGAGATCTGCTTAGCTTCCACATTTAAATTACTAAAAATTTTATCCTTGCTTAGTAATGGGATTTCCTTAATTCTATCTAATGCAGGATTCCCAATTACATGAATTCTCCAATCATCTTCACCCAATTTTAAAAGAGTTTTTTTATGTTCTTCCAACGTGGGAAAATGGATATGAGCGAATTTACTCGCTGCATATCTTACAGAATTGTCAATATTTCCATCTTTCGCTATATCACCTCCAAAAAAATGTGCAACAGGTATATCAAGGTATGCACAACTCATAGTAACCGTGATCGATTCTTCTCTATCTCCAGCGACTATAACAATATCCGGTTTTTCCTGATTTAGTAAATTTGCTAATGAGGGTATCTGCAATCCTATGGAAATAATTCTGCCAATTTTTTGTGAAGAATCAACTAAATTGAAAATTTTACCCGCTATCTGGAAGCCATCTTCTTCTATATTCCCGCCTGTGTATCCATAATTATCCGAAAGATTAGGACCTGTAATCACTATTTTAAACTCTATTTCAGGATCCTTATCTAACTTATTATATACACTAAACAATAAATCGTAATCTGATCTGGCACCTGAAACGGCAATAATTTTTCTTTTCTTCATCCTTAAAATACATCTGAATATCCCAGTCCAACATCCCAGTTCCTATAATCTGAGGCTAAGCTGAAATCGTCTAAATTTAAATAGCTAAGATATGTCAAAGGTAAACCAACCTTAAATCCGAATTTTTCAAGCCAGATTCTTTCTGAAGTAAAAATTGATTTCCATATATTTATTTGGGTTATAGTCTGGTTTCTTTCCTGGATTAGGATGGCTTGAATAATTTTAGATAAGCTACCAATATTATTATCAAAATATAATTCTAAAATATCAATTTCGAATCCCTCGGTATTCTTATCAAACGATTTAATCACTTTATAGACTACCACACCTTCCAGGTTCTCTAAATGTAAAATTTTATAAGTAGCTCCGGGATTAGTAAGATATCTCCAATCTAAATAGTTTTTAGTCTTATTTATTTTCAATGCTGAATTAGCAATATTTAGCTTTGAAATAATCTCAGAAGAGAATGAATCATTCACTTCATATTTAATTTCCTGTTGATTGCTCAAAGCTTTCACTGGTAATTCTAATGTCATCATCGGGATTATCGCAGCATCCTTCCAGCCCAGGTTTTTAATAAAACCATAGTGCGAATTGTTATTTGGGAATCCCCAAATCAATTTATATCCAAAATTTTCCTGTACATCCTGATACAAAGCGCTTGCTAATTTTGAGAAAATTCCCTGACCACCATATTCTGGATGTGTCATAGTAGTCATAGATAACGCAGTTTTCACAATATTTCCCTGTGCATTCATTTCAACTGGCGAAAGGGCATAGTGTCCTACCAATTTGTCTTCATCCCACATTAAATAAATAAAAATCTCATTAGAAAAAGGATTATTCTTGAATCTCCAATTCCAATAATGTTTGGTCATTTCTTGTTTAAAAACTATATGAAATAACTCTAATATTGAATCTTCATCTCCCGGAATGTATTTTCTAATAATCATATAATTATAATTTTATAGTGTCTTCCTCTTCGAAATTTGTTGGAGCAACTTTACCTAGAATTTCATCCCAAAGCATAGGACTGAGACCATTCCCAGGTCTTTTTACAGTAATATTATCTACCGAAAACACCTCACCCTTCATTATATTTTTAGCCGCTACGATACTTTTTCGTGCAACAACTTTATTTTTAGTTTCAGATACAGAAGGTTCTTTTAATCCAGATCCACTAATGGCTTTCTCAATATTTCGTATAGCTTGTACCATTGCTTTTAATTCATTTGGCTCTAAAGATGCTTTATGATCTGGCCCTGGTAAATTTCTATCTAAGGTAAAATGCTTTTCGATCACCATCGCTCCTAAAGCAACTGCCGCAATTGGAACTTCAATTCCTAATGTATGGTCTGAATATCCTATTTCAGTTTTAATTTCATCTCTAATGTGGTGCATTGCTTTTAAATTCACATCGCCCATTGGAGTAGGATATTCGGTATTGCAGTGCAGAATAGTTATCTGGTCTCTATTTGCCCCATTTTCATTCAATACTTTAAAAGCTGATTTAATTTCTTCGATGGTGGCCATTCCAGTAGACATGACTATTCTTTTTCGGAAACTAGCAATTTTTTTCAGATAAGGCAGATTCGTTATTTCTCCTGAAGGTATTTTGAATAAATTGATTCCAATTTCATTAAGAAAATCTAAACTGCCGAGATCAAATCCTGTAGAAAGAAAATTTATGGAACGACACTTACAATATTCCATTAATTCCAGGTGTACCTCGTGAGATAGTTCCAACTTCTTAAGCATTTCATATTGCGAATCTTTATCACCTGAATTTTTATCTTGATAACTAGCTCTCTTAGCTCGTTTAGTAACCAGATTATCTGCCTTAAATGTTTGAAATTTCACATAATCTACACCAGCATCGGCTGCGGCATCAATCAACTTCTTAGCCTGTTCTGTACTACCATTGTGGTTTACTCCTGCTTCAGCAATTATTAGAACTTTTTCTTTCATAACATTCTTCCCGGGTTTCCTACTATCCTTTTATTATTTTCTACATTTCTTAATACCACGGAGCCCGCACCTATAGTTACGTTTTCTCCAATAATTGTACCTTCTTTAATTACAGAATTTGCGCCAACAAATGAATTATTTCCTACAACTACTCCACCTGCAAGAACAGCTCCAGGTGCAATATGGACCGAATCTCCAATTACACAATCATGCTCTATAATACAGCCAGTATTTAAAATACAATAATTACCAACATTTACAAAAGGATTTACTGTGACATTAGCACCAATATAATTGCCCATTCCTTGTACAAAATATTTTGAAATTGCAGCTTTTGGATGCACTACATTGAGAAGTACTTTATTTCTGGACAACAACAATTCAGCTGTCCTTCTTCTGATAGAATTATCTCCTATGGCTAAAACACAGTCAAATTCAATATTCCAGCATTGAAATTCCTTACTACCTTCAAAACCTAAATATTGCAATTTGTATGGATTCAATTGAAGTTCAGTTTTGTTTAAGTAATATTTTAATTCAAAACCCTGTAAAATTGCTGCTTCTCCTACTACGCAACCATGTCCTGAATATCCAACTAATGCTGCATTTCTATATGACACTGCTGGGAATATTAATGATTCTGTCTTCTAAAAATCTAGCGTTTACCTGATCATCCCTATAACAATCACTATACATAGGTAGATTGAACATCAGTTTCCAAATTGGACGTGTCATAACATTCTGCTTATTTGTTTCTATTAGAAATTCGTTCCTTTCCTCTAAGTTCTCCAATTCTACACACATCAACCAATAGTTTGCCTTAGTTTCGGGTAATTCAGTTCGAAATTTAAGAGATGACTGCTTAAAGAATTCTTCGTATTTTTTCGCGAGTGAACGTTTCTTATTCAAGAATAAATCTAGATTTTCCAGTTGTGCACAGGCCAAGGCTGCATTAAGGTTAGGCATTCTATAATTATACCCCAATTCATCATGATCATATTCATAAGAATGAGGCTTTTTAGCGGTAGTTGTAAGATGTTTAGCACTTATTCCTAATTTACTATTATTAGTTACTAGTGCTCCTCCACCTCCACTAGTCACGATTTTATTTCCATTGAAACTAAATACACCTGCTTCTCCGAAAGATCCTGTAGCTTTGCCTTTATATTTACTTCCTAAAGATTCTGCCGCATCTTCTACCAGTGGAATCTTCCACTTGGTACAGACCTTGAGCAATTCGTCTAAATGAACTGGGAAACCGAATGTATGCATAGGTAAACAAGCTGTGATTCTTTTTCCTGTCTTTTTGTTAAAACATCCATTATTACGAAGTTCACCGAATTCATTCAGAAAATTTTCAACGGATTGGGGTGATAATCCCATAGTATCCATATCTACGTCGAGAAACACCGGTGTCGCACCATTATAAGCTATTGCATTTGCAGTTGCAACAAAAGTAAGCGCTTGAGTTAAGACTTCATTTCCAGACTCTACTCCCACAAGTCTCAATGCCACTTCAATTCCTGAAGTTCCATTCACAACTGCTACCGCGTGTCTCGTTTCACTAATTTCTGCTATCATTTCTTCGAATTGATTCACATATGCCCCTACTGAAGATACATATGTAGAATCTATAGTATCTAAAACATATTTTTTCTCATTTCCAGAAAATGAAGGCTGATGTAAAGGAATAAATTCCCGAGTCTTGAAAGTATCCTGAATAAATGATATGGTATTCTTAAATTTGGTCATTACATTTTTGAATCTAAATACTTACCTTTTTCTAAATGATGAAAATTTGGAATCATGGTATGAAATAATTTTGCAAGATCATTTCTACTCCACTTACCTTCCTTCCTTAGGGAAGAAATCTTGTGACTGAAATTATTCAATATATCTTCCTCCACATCCAATTCATTCTTTATGATCCCTAAATTCTTAAATCGATCTAAATCTAATTTTTCATGATCAGTGAAAAATTCCTCAAAATCTTTTTCGCCAGTGGTATCGCTGGGAGTCAATAGGCAAGGCCACTTTTTTTCTTCAGGAAGTTTATTCATTAGCAGCCTGGCTTCTTCTTCGTTTTCGCATAAATACGGCTTATAACCTTTATTTTCTAAATAACGAATTGCGATATCTGCAAAGCTTACCAAATGTAATTTCTCACTTAATTTCGGAAAAAATATATCTCTATTTTCTCCAAATATGCAGGACATTAGACACAATTCTCCAGATTCCTGAGGAGTAACAAAATAGCGACGAACATCGTTAGGCGCTACCAAAGGTTGCTTTTTTTCTATTCTTTGATTAAAGCCATGGAGTAATGAACCATCTGAAAATGCAACGTTAGCAAACCGAGCTGTAGAAATAGATATGTCCCTACTTTTACGCATAAGAAACATTTCCATAATGCGTTTAGAAGCTCCCATCATATTCACTGGATTCGCCGCTTTATCTGTAGAAACGCAAAAATACTTTTTTGATTTGTTTAAAATTGATTGCTCAATGGTCTTTTCAGTATTAAAAATGTTCACGTCTATCATTCGCATTAAAGTGAAAGGATCCTTTTCACTTCTCACATGTTTTAAAGCAGATAAATTAAGTACATAATCATAATTTCCGTTTGATTCTATAAACGCATCATATTCCAGAGAGCCAATATCCAAAGCAAATGTTTGAAAATCTCCTTTTATATAACCAAAGGAACTTCGTAGATCTCTCACGAGCTCTACAAGATTATTTTCGCTTATATCTACAACGTGAATCTTCTTAGGATTTCTTTTAAATATTTCTTTTGATACAGCCTGACCAATAGACCCTGCACCTCCCAAAACTAAAAAAGAGGCATTGGAAATTATTCGTTTCATTTCGATATCATTATTCTGAATATCATCCTGAAATAAATTACTTTCTCTTCCTATAAGTTTTAAAATATCCATTTTCCACTAATTAATTTTCGTGTCTTTTTTTATCAGGGGCTCTATACTCAAATCGAAATATTTATTCCAACTTTCTTTGTTCCCCATTATATAATCTCCGTAATAAGCCAACATTGGAAATGCGGGAGTTTTTGTTTCAGCATATTTAATATTCAGAATATATTCCGGCTCTGTTAGCTCATATCCAGATAAGTTATATTGAAACATAAATGGTTTAATTTCTTCAAATAAACCTTGGTTTTTATATTTTGGAAAATCATTTTCTCTAATGAGCAAAATATTTTCTTCTGGATTACTTCTCTTTAATATACCACTTAATGCATAAAATGCAACAGGATTTCCCCGCAGTGCAAAATCTGTAGTTTTGTCCTTCAAAACAATCGTAGTTGGTTTATCTGTTTTGGGAATAACTGTTTGAAAAGCCTCATGGAATACTTGTTGTTTAATATACCCTTTGAAATAATGAAAATTAATATTGATATTGAATGCTACAAAAAATCCTATTACAGATGCCAATAGTAATTTTTCAATCTTTTTTGGTAATAGAAAAATAACCGCAATTATTATAATGCTTATTCCAAAACCTTCAAGAAGCTGATGCCTGGAATTATATCCTGAATATGACGGAAATTTATTAACTAGTATGTAAGGAAAAATACCGAGACCGAGTATTATTATTCCCCATACAATCATCTTCCAGTTGGATTTTGAATTGACACGTATACTGGGAAAAATTTTGAAAATTATAAGAATTATTAAACACGTTAGAATTAATATTTCTGGATTTTGAAAAAATTCTTTTAATAATGGAACAATAGTGGCTGCTGTTATATAAATAAATTTAAAAATTCTATATGGAATAGCTAATAGAGACTCCAGTGTGATTTGATTGTAGTCTTTTGCATATTGCATTGTGGGCATAAAGTAGATAGATCTTAAAACCCAAAAGAGAAAAGGCAATAGAAAGAAATCTAAGTAGGTAAGAATCCGCTTCGAAAATACACCCATCATTTTTAGAAACCCTGAATATTGGCCTTTAAAAAAACATTGCAAGTCTTCATAAAAGAAAATAAAATAAACTGGTACAATGTAAAAGAATAATAAGGAGTTAGTAAAGAATGAAAGAAAGAATAAAACCAAACTGATAATTCTATATACAATATTTCTATTATTATTATATTTAATCAATAACCAGTTAGCAACTAAGAAAATGGTCAAGCAGATGGTGTATGGCAAGACGATCATAGTGATCTTAGCATCGTAGAATGGGAAAACAGCAAATATTAAAACACTAAGATATAGGAAAGTGCTATTTTTTGATTTGATTGAATAATTATCTAAGATTCTAAATAGAGAATATATTCCTATAAATTGTAGAAGAAAACATAAGTAATTATATAATAGTGGTGAACTTGCTATTTTCGTTAGATAAACATGCATATACCCTATAGGATATACCCCGTTACCATAAAATTGATTCATAATACCTTCATCACTCATATTATATATTGCCCAATCATCCCAGTAAACTCCAGGATTTAACAACATTAATACATTTGATAAAAAATAAAGAAAGTAGGTTGCAAATTCAATTTTTCTATTCATAACCTTAGCTATCGAAAACCTGCTGCAGGGTTTTAATGATCAAATCAACTTCCTTATTCTGCAAGTCATAGAACAGTGGTAACCTTACCAACCTATCACTGTAATTATCAGAATTAACTAGCTCGTCACCCCTATAGTGCTCACGATAAAATGGACTTTTATGTAAACTTAGGTAATGAAATACAGGATGAATTCTTTGATCCCTCAATTTATTTAATATGCTATCCCTTTGTATTTCACTATTCATCACTAAATAGAACATATGTGCGTTATTCGTAGCGAAATCTGGAATTACAGGAAGTTCAATTTCATTTTCTTTGGCCCAATTTTTAAGACCTTCATAATATCTATTCCAAATATGTAACCTTTTTTCCTGGATACTTTCTAGGTTCTCAATTTGTGCCCATAAAAAAGCTGCTATTATATCTGATGGTAAGAAAGAACTACCGATATCTACCCAACCATATTTATCTACTTCGCCTCTAAAAAACGCCGATCTATTGGTTCCTTTTTCCCAAATTATTTCAGACCTTTCTACAAATTGTGTATCATTTATTGTAAGCATTCCTCCTTCACCAGATATTATATTTTTGGTCTCATGAAAAGAAAATGCTCCTAAATGCCCTATAGATCCTAAAGCTCGTTTTATTCCATCCTTTCCGGTGAAAAAACTATCAATTGCTTGAGCGGCATCCTCGATAACGACTAAATTATGTTTATTCGCCAGCTCCATAACTTTATCCATATCACATGATACACCTGCGTAATGAACAAGAATGATTGCCTTTGTTCTCTTAGTTATTAATTTTTCAATAGTAGACTCATCAATACCTGGATGATCTGGTCTACTATCTGCAAAAATTATATTAGCACCCCTAAGAACGAATGCATTGGCGGTACTTACAAAGGTATAAGATGGCATAATTACTTCATCCCCAGCTTCGATATTCAAAAGAATCGCAGCCATTTCCAGAGCATCTGTGCAGGAAGTGGTAAGTAAACATTTATTAAATTTATATTTATTCTGAAAAAAAACCTGACACATTTTGGTGTATTTCCCATTACCAGATATTTTTCCTGTTGCTACCGCATCATTTATGTAATAAGTTTCTTTACCCGTTAAATGTGGTTTATTGAATGGTATCATAATTTTATTTTATCATTCTTGCAGGGTTACCTACATACAATCCCGGTTCTTTTATATCTCTTATTACAACTGTACCTCCACCAAGTTGAGAGCTCTTACAAATAGTTATATTATCTATAATAGTTGAATTAATTCCTAAATTACACCCTTCACCTATGTTTACAAATCCCGCTAGGGCTACCCTAGGAGAGAGGAAGCAATGCGTGCCGATTGAAGAATCATGACTTATCGTACAACCATTATTTAAGATTGTATTTGCACCAATTTTTGAATTAATATCTAGACTACAAGAGGGGTATATAACACAACCTTCCTCAATATCAACTGAAGGATCAATAAAACTTGCACTATGAATAATCCTACCAAAAGGAATTTTAAGGTGCAACTCATCATAAAATGATTTTCTAATATCCAGATGTTTGTACCCAATACCTATAATAATTTCATCAAATCTTTTTTCTTCAAAGAAATCCAGGATTTGATGCGTTTTTCCTATCACAGGCCAACCATATACCTCTTTGGCATCTATTACATCATCAATAAATACTACATCCCTATAATGATTATCCTTTATTGCATAGTGCGCTAGCTGAATACCTAAATCACCTGCTCCAATTATTGCTAAAGTTTTATTATTAATATACATTTCGAATAATATAATTTGGCCTGTTTTGGACTTGAGTAAAAATCTTATAAAGATATATACCTATTAAGCCTAGAAATGTTGAAATAATACCAAGAATAAATATATTAAGAGCAACCAAAGATGTCCATCCTAATTGAACCGCATCACCAAAAATAATTTTATTTACTAATAGATAAATTATAGCGATTAGACTTATAATTGTTATTAATAAGCCAAAGAAAAATAAATACTCTAACGGTTTGCCTGAAAATGAGGTAATCGCCAACAACATGAGTTTAAATCTTTTTTTAGTGCTATAAGTACTTTCTCCTACGCGTAAGGATTTAACCACCGGAATTCCAATTTGACGGAAACCTGTCCAGTGCATCATTCCACCCATAAAAATATTGGCATCACCTAAACTTAATAGATTATCAACATACCTTCTGGTCATCAATCTCTCAGTAAGCATATTCTCCGGAATATAAACATCAGAAAATTTATTTAATGTCCACCAAAACATTTTACCACCAGAATTCTCAATAATTCCACCTTTCCTCTTTTCCTGATATCCATAAATCACATCTGCATCAGGATTAGATTTTAATTTTTCAAAACAAGTAGTTAAAAATGTAGGTGGTGTTTCCAGATCATTGTCTATTAAAAATACAAGTTCACCCTGTGCCCATTTTAGTCCAGCCTGCATAGCATTATGGTGACCAAAGTTGCGAGATAGATCGATAACTTTAATCTCGTTAATTGTAATTTTCCTATTAATTAAATATTCCATCGCGTCGTCGGGGGAGCCATCATTGACAAAAATAAGCTCGTACTCTTCAATTTCTAATAGCTGAATAGCCCCGATAATTTCTTTCAAAAAGGTATCTAGAAAGATTTTAGACTTATATAATGTAGTAACTACAGATAATTTCATTTCAGTATTTTTCTATGGTTATCGTGATATATGAAATATCCAGATCTATCGTTACTGTTTGAAGGATACACCAGATCTTTTTTTGAACGGTTCTTTAGAACTTCAAAAGAATGGGTATATGTGAAATATTTTTGTAGATAAGCATTGTTTGCAGTAAGAAAATATATACCACTTGATCCTTTCTTTTCAACTTTAGGTTCCTTAAAATAATTCAAAGAAATGCCTATCACACCCGCTAAATAATCATATCCAGTAGACAACTCTACCAGATGAGAACCAATAAAATCACCTCCCATTCTAGCCCCCACTTCAATAAGAAATATTTCATCTTTTCTGGTTATTTTAAATTCTGAATGGCTAGCTCCAAATTTTATGTCTAATGCATCTAAAGCTTTGAGTGTTTCATCTCTAATATTGCCTAAAATACTTTCACTCAAAGTTGAGGGTTGATGATGCTCTAATTCGACAAAATGAGGCTCACCAGTGGTAACCTTATCTGTTATAGCCAGTATATAATGCTCACCCTTCCAGGATATACTTTCTACACTCACCTCTGTTCCTTCTACAAACTCTTCCACCAAAACCTTCTTTTCTATCGAAACCTCTTTTGCAATTTCGATAGCGTTTAATAGTTCTATTTGAGTATTTACTTTAGACACTCCCCTACTCCCAGATCTATCTGTGGGCTTTACTATCAATGGAAACTTAAGCTGATTAGTAAAACCCTGACCCGCATTACTAAAACTTATGATTTTAGGCGTTTTGATATTATTTTTTAGAAACGCATTTTTCATTTCCAATTTATGAGTGGAAATATACGCGGACTCGCTAGAATTAGCAATAAGATCCAATTTTTCAGCTACGAATGAAATTGTAGGAATACAGATATCAGTTGCAATAGTAATTATACCATCAATTTGAACCTTCTCACATTCTAATAGTATAGATTCTTTATCCAGTACAGAGATTGGATAAAAGTAATCAGCCACATTTTTGCAAACTGCTTCCGTATTATCCCAGGCGAAACAGTGAGTTTCATAACCTAGCTCTTTTGCCTTTTGTACTAAGGGCAATTGTAGATAACTAGCCCCCAATATTGCAATCTTCTTCATTCCCGCTTTCATAAATTAATTTGAAATAGTAAAATAATACCTACAGCTTTTCAATATCTTTAATATTAGGATAAAATTCTTCATTTTTCCATGTAACGTAACCTGCCTCTATCCAAGGGTTGCTAAGCTGGTTATTCAAAAAATTCTTTTCCCATTCATGCGGAACTCTATTCTTTTTGACCTTAATTGAAAAAGTAGCATTGTCTAAATCAACTTCTTCCTTATGTGCCCAAAATGCGATAAAGTCGCGGATGCTCTCTTTGAGAACCTCTTGATCTATATTTGGATTGTTTGCTCTAAACGTCCATTTAATCCATATGGGACCAAATAAATAATTACCCGGCGTACCCTTTTCATTCGTTAATGGTAACCAAACATCTTCTCCATTCTCAGGTTTATAAACAACAGCGATGGAATGATTATAATTTTCAAAATGACTATCCATAAAAACTCCATGATTAGTAATTCCCAGGAAATCTCTTGTTACACTTGTCATGAGTTTGATAGCGTTTTCAGTTTTTTTGATAACTATATGATCTTCTACCATCAATAGTTCTCGTGTATTCTTCCACAAAGGAGAATTAAAAGAAACTATTAACTGTATTCCGGTAATAATGATTATACCATAGAAAGATAACTTCTTATAAACCTTATTTCTATTTACAATAATTCCTGAATTATACCTGTAATCTTTTTTGAAAAGTAAATCTGTAAAAATTTTGGAGGACTCAAAAAGGTAGATTAGAAATAAATTCAATCTATTAGAAATTAGCCGAACAACTTTTGAATCAAATATAATTTTCCAAAATTTAACTGGAACCATCAAAAGGTAAATAGATGATACTCCTAAGGCAAAAAATGGAATAGGGAAACAAATTAAAATACCTAAATGTAGACCTATACCTATAATTAATAAATAAACTCTCCAGGATTTCCTCCAAAATGTAAAAATAAATATTGCCTCAAATAGAAATGTGAGGTAGCCCAATGCTAATATCAGATATTTAAAATTTAATAGTGGCGTAATATTCATAAATGCAGATTGAGGCATAGAAGCTGGTTTCCACATACCTAATCCATTCATCCAAAGAGATGATGTTAATTTAAAAAAAATAGAATCAAAATACACAAATCCTACCCCAATAAAGACTGGCAGGTAATAACATAAGATAGATACTTTTTGAGGTTTAGCAGAACTGCCGCCAAATGCAATAAAACGATCTACGGAGAAATTTTTAGAGATTGGTAAAAAAATAAATAAGAATGAAACTGTTAAATAGGAATAAAACATGTGATACTCGTAGGAAGAAGTTGTTCCCAATAATATAACTGTAAGCAGATAATTTATAATGGCTGCCATTTTCGTAAAGAATCCCAATAATAAAAAAATAAGTGCCAAAAACCAAAATATAAAAATTGGATAAACAGCTATTTCATAAGATTCTATATACGGAATTACATCAAAAATAAGATGTCTGAAATAAAATAACTGAAAAACTTCAAAATAAAGAATGATAGTGAACGCTATGCGAAATATAGCTAATCCTCTGCCGGCAATTTTTCTATTGTATAGGTGCTCAAATATTTTCCAAATATTCCTCAAAATTAAAACTTTACGGTCACTATTGTTCCAATGATTATTAATATAAGCCCTATTATTTTACTCCAGGTGAACGATTCATTTAAAAAAAACACTCCAATAAAGAATACTAATGCGGGTGCTAAACTCATAAAGGGGTAGGCGATTGTAATTTCGAATTTAGTCATTGCCGCCATCCAGAAAATCGATGCAAGAAAGGCGCTGATAAAACCAGAAATTATGTAAATATCCAGCAAAGCAGAAACCATAAAGTTCAATTTACCTACCAGTGTTTCTGGTAATGACCCAAGTTGATTTAATCTCCATTTCAGAATTATTTGTCCATAAACAGTGAAGAGAAGAGTTCCAACAATATAAATATAACTACTCATTTCAAATTATTAATTCTAAAGTACTGCTCCAAATATTTCAATTTTGTAATAAAAGCATCTGATTTATTTATTTTTAAATTCAATTCTCTTCTAAATAAGTGAAGATTTAAAGACAGATAAGATGCTTCAATTTTTTTTGCTGGATTAATATTTGTCAGTCTATAATTAAATATAGCTTCTTTTATAAAGGCTGAGAAAAAGAACTTTAATGAATTTTAAAATTCTTAAAACTTAATTGTAGTTTTTCAGCTAATTGACCCACATTTAAAAACTCAGCCTGATTCGCTAATGAATGTATTGTACTATCTATATCGAATATAACTGGTTTCGCTGAGGAGCCAAGTGACTGGTAGTAATCATCAAATTTGAAGCTTCCACCAATTAGATTTTCGCTCAATTTCATCCATCCAGAAGGTACTTTATATGCGTGTGATAATATGATTCCATGTAGTGAACTGGACATGGTGAATTCACAGGATTTAATATCTTCGACAAATTTTTCCATAGGAGAAAAGACATCAATAATCTTAACATGCTCATTATTATTGTAATATTTCACTAGATCTGAATCCTGATCGGTATAGTGAGGTATTAAACCCATCTTATATTTTTTAGTGACCTTTAGATCAAAATGATTTGGCAATAAAATTGCTGGATCACCATAAACTTCTGGAACATTCTTCATGCCTAGGTTTATGAGTTTCTCTCTTGTAAGAGGCCCTCTACAAGACAATACCCTTTTCGGAAGTTTAGGCATAGGAGAAGACGAACTCTTGAATCCTGACCCCATGACTGTAAGATTTCTAACTGCCGAATTATCTAAAACACTTCCTATGAAAGAGTAAACAGGTGGTATACCTATATTCATCACTTCCTTATAATTCACAACGTTTTTATCAAAAATTTTCTCAAAGAGATATATATTTAATGCGTCGCCTATATTACTCTTCGTAAATTTTCCTTTGGAGTATTTTACGACATATTCTTTCTTATTAAATGCTGTCTGTAGGTTAATGAATATTCTTTTAATCATCGCTAGCTTATATTTTGCCATCACTTTTAAAAATAAGATGCCTTATCCAAATTAGATTTTATAGAATCCAATAAACTAAAATTATCGATCAAAATACAGAAAATGTATCATTCGAAATCAAAGTTTATAATATTCCCTATACCATTCTAAAAATTGTCTGATACCATCTTTCACGGAAACACTGGGTTTATAATTATAATCTTGTTTGATCGCAGAGACATCTGCCCAAGTACGTGAAACATCTCCAGGCTGCATAGGCAGCATCATTTTAATCGCTGTAAGATTAGTTTGTTTTTCGATTTCTTCGATAAACCTTAAAAGTTTTACAGGTTCACTGTTACCAATATTGTAAAGAGCATAGTATTTAGATTCCTCAACTGGACCATTTTGAATGGTACTTAGAATGCCAGTAACAATATCATCAATGAATGTAAAATCTCTCTCCATAATGCCATTATTAAATAACTTGATTGGTTTTTTCTTCAAAATGGCATCAGTAAAAAGAAACATGGCCATATCTGGTCTGCCCCATGGGCCATACACGGTAAAAAATCTTAATCCAGTTACATGAAGTTTATATAAGTGGCTGTAAGTATACGCCATAAGTTCATTGCTTTTTTTCGTGGCCGCATATAAACTTATAGGATGATCTACTGGGTCATCAGTTCCAAATGGAACTTTTTCATTCTCACCATATACACTGGAACTGCTAGCAAATATTAGATGATTTACTTTATATCTTCTACAGCATTCAAGTAGATTAGCAAAACCTACAATGTTGGAATCAATATAAATTTCAGGATTTTGTAGACTGTATCTTACACCAGCCTGAGCTGCTAAATTTACAACTTTTTCGAATAGGTTATTTTTGAATAGTTCTGGTAGGTACCGCCTATCCTGAAGTTCTAATCGAACAAAGGTAAAATTGTTATACTTAACACTATGAATGAGCTTATTGTAGTTTTCACCATCGCTCGCGTCCACTCCTAGCTCAAGCAAGCGGTCTAATTTAAGTTCTACACTATAATAATCATTAATATTATCAAGTCCAATAACTTCATGACCATTGTCAATCAATTTTTTAGCAACATGAAAACCGATAAATCCAGCAGCACCTGTTACTAAAATTTTCATTCTTTAAATTTAAAACGATAGATTAGTAATATACTCATCAAACGCCTCGTTAAAGGTAATATTAAGTTATAAGTGTTGTAGTATTAATTGTCGGCAGAGTACAATTTCAAATAGGATAACATAATTTAAGACCCAATTGCATAAAAGTTAAATCCTAATTTTACTTTTTCTTCTTTGTCAAGCAATCTTCTGCCATCGAAAAGAAAAGCAGGTTTCAACATATTTTGATAAATCGACGACCAATCCAAATCTTTAAACTCATCCCATTCAGTTAGTACTGCAACCGCATGTGAGTCTATACATGCCTGTTCGGCAGAACCTACTACACTGACTTTAGATCTATTATGACCATCGCTTCTATTACCCAAATATTCTAAATCATTATAAATTTGCTCAGCCGTAACTTTAGGATCATACACAACGACCTCCGCCTGTTCATTTAGTAGGTAGTCGACAACATATATTGCAGCGGATTCTCTAGTGTCATTGGTGTCCTTTTTAAAAGCCCATCCCAGAACAGTAATTTTTTTACCTGAAACAGTATTAAAGAGCGTTTTTACAATATTAGCAGCAAATCGCCTCTTCTGGTGATCATTCATTATAATTACCTGTTCCCAATAATCTGCCACTTCATGAAGTCCGTAAGACTTAGCAATGTAAACCAGGTTTAAAATATCCTTTTGGAAGCATGAACCACCAAATCCAACAGATGATTGTAAGAATTTTGGTCCAATCCTACTGTCCATTCCTACAGCTTTTGCTACTTCATTCACGTCTGCACCAGTTTTTTCGCAAAGTTCAGAAAGTGAATTTATACTAGAAACCCGTTGAGCTAGAAAGGCATTAGCTGTGAGTTTTGACAATTCAGATGACCAGACATTCGTTCTCAAAATCCTTTCGCGATCGATCCAATGTGCATATACGTTCACTAAAGCTTCTACAGCCTCAGCTCCTTCAGAAGTATCCATATCTCCTCCAATTAGCACTCTGTCCGGATCCATCAAGTCATCTACGGCTGTTCCTTCAGCTAAAAATTCAGGATTAGATAGGATTTGATATTTTACACCATTTCCAGTATCATCCAAAATATTTCTAAGTGCTTCCGCAGTTCGAACTGGAAGAGTAGATTTTTCAACTACAATTTTATCAGTTGTTGCGACTCTGGCAATCTGCCTGGCACATAACTCTATAAATTTAAGGTCAGCTGCCATACCTTTTCCAATACCATATGTTTTAGTAGGCGTGTTGACAGAAATAAAGATCATATCTGCGTTATCGATCGCAGCGTCGACATCAGTCGAGAAAAAAAGATTGCGACCTCTGGCCTCGCCAACAATATTGGAAAGTCCTGGTTCATAAATTGGTATATTATTGACGTCTTCATCATTCCATGCAGCGATCCTATTTTCATTGATATCTACAACAGTGACATTAATTTCCGGACATTTTTGTGCTATAACTGCCATAGTTGGCCCCCCAACATATCCAGCACCTATACAACAAATATTCTTGATTCTCATTTATTATAGTTTTTTATCACATTTGTCACCTAAAACTCCTTTTACATCATATACAACAGAGGTAGGTTCTTTAAGTTTTTCTATGTCTAGTTCAAGAAATTCTTTATGAGCAACTGTTAGTAGAATAGCATCAAATCTATCTTTTGGTAACTCCTTCACTGTCTCCAGCCCATATTCATGTTTTACTTCTGAAGGACTCGCTAGTGGATCATATATCGTTATCTCAACTCCGTATTCTTTCAAACTTTTAATAACATCTACAACTTTAGTGTTTCTAACATCCGGACAATTCTCCTTAAATGTAATTCCTAATACTAAAATTTTTGAAGCTTTAACTTTGATATCATTTTGAAGCATCAACTTTACTAGTTCTGAGGCTACATATTGCCCCATACTATCATTCATTCTCCTACCTGCTAAAATGATTTCCGGATGATATCCAATTTCCTGTGCTTTCTGCGCTAAGTAATATGGATCCACACCTATACAGTGACCACCAACTAATCCAGGTTTAAAAGGTAAAAAATTCCATTTTGTACCTGCAGCTTCCAAAACATGATGGGTATCAATACCCATCATGTTAAATATTTTAGCTAATTCGTTTACGAATGCAATATTTATATCTCTCTGAGAGTTTTCTATGACTTTTGCCGCTTCCGCCACCTTAATTGTTGGAGCAAGATGTGTTCCAGCTGTTATTACTTCAGCGTAAAGATTGTTTACCTTTTCTCCAATCTTAGGTGTGGAACCAGCCGTTACTTTAAGAATTTTTTCTACGGTATGCTCTTTATCACCTGGATTAATTCTTTCCGGGGAATATCCTACGAAAAAATCTTCGTTGAACTTTAATCCTGAATGTTTTTCGAGTACAGGAACACATTCATCCTCAGTAACTCCTGGATAAACAGTCGATTCATAAACTACTATATCTCCTTTTGTTAAGACCTTTGCTACAGTTTCACTACTCTTATATAAAGGACTAAGATCTGGTCTATTATTTTTATCTACAGGAGTTGGTACAGTGATGATATAATAATTACAGTCCTTTATGTCTTCCAGATTCGCTGAACAATACAATCCATTTGCAAAAGAATTTTCATTTTTTAGGGAAGCTTTTAGGACTTCATCTTCAACCTCAAGGGTAGAATCGGTGCCCGACATCAATTCTTTGACTCTCGCTGAATTAATATCAAATCCAACCACAGGGAATTTAGTTGAAAAGAGTCTCGCAAGTGGTAATCCAACGTAGCCTAAACCTATAACTGCTATTTTTTTAGTATCTTTCATCTGTTTATAAATTATCCCAATACCAATGAGTAGCCTCTTTCAGACCATCCTCAATTCTATGTGTGGGATTATAATTAAGTAAATTTTTAGCCTTCTCTACCGATGCCAGGGAATGCGGAATATCTCCAGGTCTATTAGGACCATGTTTTATTTCTACTTCAGCAATATCTGAATCATATTCAGCTAAGTTTCGTTTTAATAAATGTGTTAATTCTTTCAAATTCGTGCGATCACCTACTGCTGTGTTATAAACTTCGTTAAGTGCGTTTTCATTCTCTGTAACCAAACATAGAAGGTTCATTTGCACTACATTGTCGATATAGGTGAAGTCTCTGGAATAAGTTCCATCTCCGTTGATCACAGGACTTTCCTTTTTCATCAGCTGCATTACAAATTTCGGTATCACTGCCGCATATGCCCCATTGGGATCCTGACGCCTTCCGAAGACATTGAAATAACGGAGTCCTATCGTATCAAGACCGTAAGACTTATTAAATATATCAGCATACAGTTCGTTGACGTACTTAGTTATAGCATAAGGCGAAAGAGGCTTACCGATAACATCCTCAACTTTTGGTAAGTTTTCAGAATCACCATAAGTAGATGAGCTCGCAGCGTATACAAATCGTATAATTCCATTATCGCGAGATGCAACAAGCATATTCAAAAAACCTGACACATTAACATCGTTACTGGTTATAGGGTCGTTGATTGACCTTGGAACGGATCCCAAAGCAGCTTCATGTAAAACAAAATCCTGATTTTTAGTAGCCTCAAGACAGGTTTCAAGGTTACGAATATCCCCTTCAATGAATTTAAACTTAGTGTTTTTTAAAAATGGCTCTATATTATACTTATGACCGGTAGCTAAATTGTCAAGGCAGGTTACTTCAGCACCAAATTCTAACAGTTTTTCACAAAGATTAGAACCTATAAATCCTGCTCCACCCGTCACTAATACTTTTGTGGATTTTAATAAATCCTTCTGAGAATCAGTTATCAAATTGTGAGTTTTTAATTATCAATTTGCAAATGTATACATATATAGTGATTCTAATCTTAACTAAAACCTAAAACATAAATTTGAACAACTCATTTCTATTTTATTCATCAAATAGCTTTGCTTTCTTAAAATAGACTTTCACACCGTTCAAACTAATTATTTTAGCTTCAGGGGATTCTAATCTATGAAGAGAAAGAACGTTCAGCTTTTCAAAGTCATTCGGTTCCAAATAATGAAAATACGAATAACCTATTCGATCTCTTAATGGATTTGTATAATTATTAAGTAAATATAAAATACGTATATCGCCTTCAAGAAATACCTTAGTTTCACTTGGAATAATATCCAGAACCTTTTTGCTCAGAACAATTTGATCATGGTAGACGTCTCTATACTTGTATGTCTTGTATATTAACACCACTGTTAAAGTATTAAAAATCAATAAGGTTGCATAGAAGTTTCTTTTTCGATTTAAATCAAATAAAGTTGCTAGCATGAGCATGGAGTACATGATAGCAGGCAAGAAATAGTGTTGATATGATTGCACAGTAGTTGGAAGAAGACTAATTGTAATGCCAATGAACCAGGGTGATAATCTAAAATTTCTTTGGAATTTTGTTCTTATGAGTGTATTTAGAAATATAACTAGTAACAATATTTTAGCCGATGTAATCCATTCCAGATACCTAAAGTTGTATTCTATCGACTTCTGTAAATAATCATACCCACTTATCTGACTTAATAACTTAATAAGGTCTACATTTTCGATAAACACAAAATAGAATAAATACGTTAATAAAGAAATAATACCGCCTAAGCTTAAAAGGAAAAAATTGTAAAGTTTTTTTCTATCAGTAACTACAATCCAATAATAAAAAATCACAAAATTAAGGACGCCATACTGCTTGAATAGAAAAGAGACTCCTAATAAAATACCTGCTAGTAGCATATAATTAGACTGAAATAACCATATTGCTGACAGTACAGCTAATATCATATAGATTTCCAAATTTATATAATTACCTTCCGAACAAAGTATGGCCAAAACAAATATTAAGCTAAAAAGAAAAGCTACATGATTTGTTAGATTATAATAGCGCGATACGATTTGATAATAAAGAAAGGCGGAAATTAAAATTAATACGTACTGGAAACCTAGAAACAACTTGATATTAAAGCCTGAATCCATATAAAAAATAGGTGCATTCATATACATCATTAATGGAGTATATGATAAGAAAATATCTTTGTATGGAACGAGACCTTCAGATATATCCTTAGCTACATTTAAGTAATATGAAGCATCATAAGAGATGTAAGTATTATTAATGGAGAAATACATTGCATAAGTAAATAGCAATATAAGTATCAAGTTTAAAATTTTTGAATTGATAAACATATTACCTAATTAGAGTTTAAATATATTCTCTGCGACTTTAGAGTATTCAATATCATCAGCATCCATTTCACTCTGTATTTAATAAACATACAACTCTTTCAACCGAATTTTCATTAATGAGATGTCACTTGTCTTATTGTACCTTTGAACCAAAAGCTATTTTCCAAATAGCTATGCTCCTGTTAAACTGCGTAATATGATACACCTGAAAATTCATTAATGACGTAAAACGAACATTTCTTACGGTCTATAACATAATATTAAAATGATCTCCTTTAATCTTTAAAAACCTTCTCTGTGCTTAAAAACGAACGCACTCGCCTAGGGAATAATTGTTAAATATTATTACTCGCCCATTCTCGAAATAATAATTGACATTTTATAAAAATTCGGGACGTTCAGTTATTAATCATTCTTCTAGTCTAATACAAACATTAACTTTCGTTGAAATTGTACAATTATATAATCTAAAAAATAATTTAGTTAAAGATCTGAAAAATTCAGTATACACACATAACCCCCGACATAATTATCAAAGGAAATTAATCCAAATCCACAGGAATATATATAAAATTTTAATCAATTCCTTACATCATAAAAAATCCATCCTTAGTAATTTACCGGAGAACTAAAAATATTGGAAGGATTAAAAAGCGTTTCTGGAATTATAATATAACGTAATACTGAAGGCTTCCCTGTTTTTCATACAGTTTAAAAATCAACTATTTTTAAGTTATGAAGAAAAGCAGATTTACAGAAGCACAAATAATTGCAATGCTTCAACAGTACGAATCGGGAATGAAGGTTACCGACATTTGCCGAGACAAAAGAATTACCACGGCGGCCTTTTATAGCTGGAAGCGTAAGTATGGTGGTATGGATGCTCAACAACTCAAAGAGCTTAAATCGCTCCAGGAAGAGAATCAGCGTCTAAAGCAGATGTATGC
>NZ_JBNJLI010000007.1:0-199979 GCF_051195275.1 Christiangramia sp. 3-2217-3z
GCTTCTGTAAATCTGCTTTTCTTCATAACTTAAAAATAGTTGATTTTTAAACTGTATGAAAAACAGGGAAGCCTTCACTTTCTGGTAAGCGCCAAGACTAAAATAGCCGGCGTCTTTTCCTTTGTCATAGTCAACATTGAAGGATTGATGCCGGGTAACATCTCTTAAATTGGTTTCCTGCAACAGGGGTATTATGGAATTACTAAAAGATGCAGCATTGAGGGTGCCAACTACGGCTATATATTGTTTACCTTCAGCATGTAATTTCTTATAAACTTCAGCAACTCGTTCAGCCTGTTCTCTCCTAAAAATTTCTGAAAGATCATTATCACTCCCGGCTTCCTGCAAATGTGCAGCAAGAATGACAATTGCATTTCCCTCTTTAGTTCGGATATCATACTCTAATAAATCTTTATTAAAAATGTTTCTTCCTGATATATCCTGGTCAAAAATATGGCTTCTCACCGACCGAATTTCAAATCCTTTCCTGGTTAAAATTCCAATTTCCTGGCCTCGTTTATCATTTCCCTGCACCACAAAAGAATCCCTAAATGGGATACAGTTAAATTTTGGTAATAAAACCGTATTAAACTCCTCCAAAGAAGCCCGGTCTTCAATTTCCTGCAGAATGAGGATATCCGGATTTATATCTGCAATTATCCTCGCTTTGTTTTCAATTGCTAAAGGCTCTATGGGAACATTTTGCAAGGCTATCCACCCATTCCAGTCGGTAAGTTCCCCTGCTTTTAATTCTTTAGAATAATCGATTCCTTTCAGAAAGATAAACCCTGATTTTCTTTTGATAACCGCATAGGGTAATTGCAATGAATTATCAATACCAATCATACATGAAAGCTCTCTTAACCGCTCATTTTCCCTTTCAGTTTTCTGAAGTTTCCCCATTAACTGGTCTATCTCGATTGTCCATTCTACTGAACAATTATTAAAAGGTTTATCCAATAAACTTCTATCTCTATGAAATAAATTCTGAATATTAAAAGTTGCTATTTTCATTTTCTTTTATCTTTTGTTTTAAAATCAAAAGCGATTAGATTAAATAAGACCTTCATTCTGCTCCTTACTCTGGTGCCATACTTATTTTCAAATTCCTTAGCACTTAAATTAGTAGTCCCATGAGTTTTTAAATTTGTTTCTAGAAACAGTTCATAGCGAGACACCATAATTTCACCTATTACGTTGCAATCCCTCCCGTAATATCTTCCTACTGGCTCCATTCCCATATCATCAAAGCAGAAGTAGCTATCATCCCCATAATCCTCAATAGTTTTATAACCAAGATGGTTAAAGGCAAATACTATATTTCTACAGGGCATCACCACATAACTTCTTTGATGGGGCACCATGAATCGCATAAGTTTCATCAGGCTTGTTTTACCACATCCTACAGGGCCGGTCAGCAAAATTCCTTTATCAGCGTCTATTCCTAATTTTTCGCAGTTTGCATGATCTTTTATAAAGTAGTTAGAGAGTTTAAACAGAACCTCTTTATCTTCTTCATATATTTTAAAATGCTGCCCAAAAAGCATTTTACCTTTGGCTTCGAGATAAATAAGGATTTTTGGAAAATCGTAGATTATTTTCTTACCATCAAACCTTCCAAGGGAATATTCAATTCCATCTTCCAAAATACTAGAGGGGTTCGGCATAATTTTTATATTTAGTTGTTTGCAGGTTGTCACTATTTTGAAATACTGATGACTGACTTTGGAATTCGTTTACTTTCAACATCCAATTTTCAGCAGTTGCGTGCCAATTAGTAATCGTTATTTTCCCTCTTACTAACCATCCAATTGAAGTGTAGTGATTGTAGAATTTTCGCGCCTCCAGTTCAGGCCAATTTTTATTTCTAAAAAAAATTAAAACTTCATTTTCATTTTGCGGGAGCTCTAGTTTATTAATGTTTTTATTTTGTTTATTTAAGTTTATTAAAGGAGTTAATGCTTGTTTTGAGGTTGATTCATGCTTGTTCACTACTTGTTTAGAGCTTGCATCAAAAATGAACATCCTAACCTTACTGCCTTTATAGGGATTATGAGAAGGCAGATATTGGATATATTTTTGATCGTGTAATTTTCTTATGCATCGGTGGTAAGTTGGATTAGAGCCAATTTTGGCCATTTCCATGATCTCATCTCTATGGATATAGAACAATTCTTTAAAACGGTGAATATTCCAGGATTGAAATAAAGCCATATATACACTGATATGAGTGGCATTAAGGCTGGAATCCTTGGAGAATCTCTGGAATATCGCATTCAAATGTTTTATGTAATTCATGGCTTATTCATTTTGGATTAGATTATCTGTCAATATTTTTTGAATAAGAGCTGAATCATAATAAATAAGTCCTCCTATCTTACTATACGGCAGTATCCCCTTCGTCCTAAAACCATTTAGAGTTCCGGCACTAATCTTCAGCATTTCCATGACTTGGGTAGATTTGAGCCATTTTTTAGAGATATTTCCAGATTCCCTTTCGAGTAGTTTCTGAATTTCTTCCAGGAGCTCCATTTTAAACTCCATTAAATCGTCTGTGGTAATAATTGATGTTGGCATAATAATTTTGTTTTTAAACAATCCCACCGCAGGTTATAAAGTTTAAAGCAGTGGGATTGGAATTAATTTTCATTACAAAATTGATAGATACCATTTGAAGATTTAGCCAAGTAATAACCAACTTGGTACAATTATTTTTCAGTGAAATAGTGATATAATTAGATACAAAATGGAGAGATTCTTATAAGTATAGAATGTAATTTTATAATTGAAGTAAATCACCCACTTGGCTTCACCTTGCTTCTTAAGTTCATGCATCAAGTTCTTCCATATATTCAAGCATGGAATTTCTCATCTTATCGATAAATTTTAAAGGTTCAGAGCGACCTCTAAGTCTTAAAAATGTATGAGGGTAGTCTCCCAAATCTAAGCCTGTTAAAGTCTCAAATATTACCACAAGTTCTTTCAGAGTGGCATTTCCATTATTTATAGAACCACTAACTTGTAGAGCATAGATCAGTTCTGTTAGTGCAACCTTAGAAGAAGTCCAGTTTATTTTTACCGGTTCTTCAAAAGCTAAAGAAGAAGTATGTTTATCCTGGAATAATTTGTTCAAATATTCAAGCAGGAAATTCCGAGCATTCAGTTCACTTAATAGCAAATCGTGGGAGGAACTAAATAATGGATCTCTTTCATATTGATTATAATTTGTAATATGATCTTTACTGAAATATTTTCGGGTAAAATAGATCTCATCCAGGTATTCTTGATCCAGTGCGATATACTGAAGAAAATTTTTATGCGCAGCAAGAAAACTATTTATCTTTTGAATCTTTTTTCGGATAAATTTCAACCGGGAGGTTTCGCCTATAGATGAAATCTCCAATTCAATAGATAGCAAGTTTTCGTAATAAATCTGATATGTTAAAGGAAGCGTTTTCTGTTCTTTGAAAAACAGAATTTCCGAAGGAATATCCAAGAAACCATTTAAATAAATCTCTTTCCGATAAGATTCTAATACTTTACGGCAATAGTTGATTATTTCGAAATATGCCGCATTCTTATTTAGGAAAGTCTGCTCAATTTTCCTAATTTCATTTTTAAGCTCATCCTCCGTAATCAGAAAATACATTTGTTTGATATTTAAGAAGTAATACCTTAAATATCCAGTATTTACTACACCTACAGAAATTTAAAAAAACTGCCTTTATAAATGAATGCGTTGCATTTATAAACAATCGGAAAGAGAGAAGAAAAGATATAGTTAACCTGGAGGAAATAACTAATGCTTCATATTGGATTTGGCGAAGCTGAAGATTTTACTATAGAGTCGGACAGACTCATCATAATCACCAACGGTTTCATGGCCGTTTTGATAGTCGATATCCATTAAAAAAGGATTATTTATCTGATAACTATTTTGCAGTTTAGCTATATACTTGCCACTATCCCATAATGGAATGCGGTCATCGTTATAGCTTGGCATTACAAGAACTGCCGGATAAGAAATTTCAGAACGAACATTTAAATATGGATCCATTCTTACGAGACCTATAAATTCCGTACTGTCCTTAACCGTTCCGTACTCAAGATAACTTGTACTGCTGGCAGTACTGGAAGATTCCAAACCAAGAGGATTCAAACGCGGAACTTCAGCTATGAAGGAAGAATAAAGATCGGGACGTTCGTTTACAGCCATTCCGGCCGTAATCCCTCCCGCACTGCTGGTATAAAGAGAAATTAATCCTGGGGCTGTAAGATTCAAATTTATCAGAGCTTCGGTACAGGCTATAAGATCTTTCCAGGAATTATATTTTAGATTTTTCATTCCCTGTTCGTGCCATTCCTTCCCTTTTTCACCACCACCCCTAACATGAGGAAATGCCAGAATACCACCCTGCGCAGCCCAGTCTAGAAATAAAGGAGAGAAAAATGGACTCATGCTTTCCCCGTATGCACCATATACGTAAATAAATACTTCATTTGCTGATTTTTTTTTCAAACCTTCTTTATAAACCAGCGATAAAGGAACTTCTACCCCATCATGGGATGTAACCATTATTTGCTCCGTTATAATATTTTCAAACTCCGGATAAGCCAATAGAGGTGAAAGTGCTTCTCTTGAGAAACTTCCATCTTCATTTATTAAGTAGCGGGTATAATCAGAAGTCCAACCATCCATTCCCACTCCGATGTTATTGTGTTTTGCAGACTCCCCAAAAAAGCTAGCATAACCGGGATCAAAAGGAGGTTGTAATTGTTTGATCTCATTTGAAGAGTTTTGAACATATAAAGAAACATTTGCTCCATATAAGGACCTCGCAAAATAGATATGATCCTTAGTTACCTCAAATTTGACAATAGGATTCTCTTTATTGCCTTCTGCTAAAACAATTGGATTATTGAAATCAGGATCTTTTATACTTACTTTTCCCAAAAGATTTCCGTTTAAATTTCCTTGCCGAAAAATAAAATCTTCGCCACGAACCTCGCCCTGATCATAAAATATCGCATCTTCATTTTGAAAGAATGGCATCCAATCTGGTTTTCCTTGTAGGACATCGGGAATTTTAGCTATATAACTATCATAATAATCATCAGAACTGGCTGCATAACCAATAATATATTTATCCAGGCTCGATCCTATTTTTACTTTAGGGTAAAAATCTTCAGGAATTTGTAAGTCTTCATTTGCCTGGAAAATTGGTTTTCTATTTTCGGGATTTTCACCTAGCTTATGAATAACAGAAAAAGAGTTCTTCTTATAACCCGGTTTTGATTTATCTACTTCCGGAAAATATAAATAGATAAATCCGGAACTATCCGGCAACCATTCTATACCTCCGAAATCAGGATTAATATTAGTAATAACATCTTTTAAAATCTGCTTCTTTTCAAGATCAAAAATTAAAACCTTACTGGAAAAGTTACCATTTTCATTAAACCCTATTGCTATCTTTTTGCCGTCAAAGGATGGTCTGAGATAGGTAATGGAAAGATCTTCTTTTCCGTCTTGGGAGGGATCGAATAATTCTTTTTCATTGTCAGCAAGGTTCTCCCTGAAAAACAACTTTTCATATTCCAGACTATCATCATATTTTAAATAAAAATAATTACCTACTTCACTAATCCGTATCATACTCACGGAAGATTCAGCGTTATTTTGCAATTTTTTAAACCTGTTCAAGTATTCCTTCATTAAGTCATTCCCGACAAAATAAGATTCAGCAAGAGAATCCTGGGCTTTAAACCAATCTTTCACCACACTATCTTCAAGCTTTTTTAAATTTGAATATTCGTCTATGACTTTATTTCCATAATGTATTTCGGTAGTTGGTCTTTTATGGATTTTGGGATAAACCAAATGATTGTCGCTTCCTTTCTGAGCAAAAGAAACTGAAAGGAATAAACAGAATGAATAGAATAGAAAAAGTCTGATATATTTTTTCATTTTTTCGTTCTTTAAAAATTCCCGAAACAATATTTTGATCCGGGAATTTCTTTAAGGATTTAAGTTTAATCACGTTTTCCAACCTTAGGAGTTTTGATCTTATCCCTGTCAATTGGCACATCTTCTCCCCCTCCTTTAATTTGGTTTAAATTTTTAAGGGCTCTTTCTCTGAAATCTTTTAGTTCTTTTTTCATAATTAGAATATTTAATGGATTAATAAAATTTCATTACTAAATAATCACATTTAGGCACAAGCTGCAAAAAGGTTAAGCCCTCATTTATAAATCACGTGTTATTTAGCGCGATTTTAGTTCATTTAAAAATTTAGATGGATATACTCCTGTTTTCTTATAAAAGGCTTTCGAAAATGATTCTCCCGTTTTAAAGCCAAATACTTCTGCTAAGCCCTGGTAATTATATTTCAATAAATCAGAATTTTTACTCAGTTGATTTATTGCTGCTTTAATTTTCAAATCCTTGATATAAGTTGGAAAGCTCATCTGCTTATAATGGTTTATTACAGTGGACAAATAAGTGGTGTTGGTTCCCATCTGCTGCGCCAGACCATACATATCCAAATCTTTACTCATAAAGCGTTCTGAGCTTTCAAATACAGCCAGTTTTTCCAAAATATCCTTTCTAATTTCCTCCGGAACTGAAGAGGGATGCTCTGTAATAATTCTCGATTTTTCTTCCTCGATTTCCGAGCCTTCCATCAGAAGTTTTAATCGGGCTTTCATTTTCCTAGATCGGATATAAAAATATAATCCAGTTAATACAGCAAGTGCGGCAAGAGTAGCAATTAATGCCACGTATAAATTTTTTGTTTTGAGTTGATTCTCAGCCTTAAGTTTTTGTCTTTTTAAATCTGGGATATCATATGCAACTACAGCCTGATTAGTTATATTTTCATGCTCTGAAGACAAAACACTATCATAGTAAATTAGTTTTTCTATGTAATCTATTTGCTCCTTCTCATCATCTTCTAATATTGAACTGATAATTAACTGCTGATAAACATCCTTAACTTCGTCAAAAGGATCCTCTGTTGAGGAAACGATAGAATCAATGGTTTTAAAATATGCAGTGGCAACCTTTTCATTTCCGTTATGCTTTTCAATTTTCCCCAAATAATAAAGCTTGATTGCCTTACTGGTACCTTTAAAATCATTAATATATTTGAGTAAGGTATCTTTCGCCCTTTTGAAATCCCTTTTATAAAAGTTTATCTGAGCATCGACCAAAACGAAATCCTTAAAATCTTCTTTTTTCTGCTCTAATCTCGCCAACTCAATTCCTTTCTGAACATAATATTTTGAGGTATCCAATTGTGACAGTCTCAAGTAGGTAAGTGATAGATTATAAAATAGTGTGGCATAATCATCATAATAACCTTCGGTTGAACTTAATTTTTGTTTTAAAAGATTAAGAGATCGCTTATATAAATCGGCAGCGGCGTAATGCTGTCCATTTATATTTCTTATGGCAGCGATTGCCAAGGAAATTTCACGTTGATCTTCTATATTCTCCTTTTCCAGAGCCAGATTATAGGCTTTCAAAAAATTATCTAATGCATGTTGGAATTTACCCTGATCGTAAAATACATTTGCTTTAAGAATATAGCCAAGAGTTGGGTAGTTCGGATGTATGCTGTTTTCAGTGATCTCAATCATCGAATCTGAATAAACCAATGCGCGTTCCGGCTCCTCAGTCAATATTTTGTAGTAAAAGGCCCTGGCAACTTCAATGGGATCATTCTCTTTTTTTGCCTTCTGCAGATGGACTTCCACCATCTCATTAAGTTCGTTAATTCTAGAATCTGCCATAGCGGCTGATTCAAGTTCATGCAATTCCGAAAAGGTTGAGTTAATCGAGTAATTAGTAGTAATCTGTTCTGAATTATCCTGGGAATACAATGCCTGGGAAATACACAAAGTTAAAACCACGAGCATCAGCACGCGGCACAGGAAAAACTTTATCTTAGAATAAAAAATCATCTTTAACTATTTAAAAATCCCTGTTTGACCATAAGTGTCGGAATTGATAAAAAATACGTTCTATCAGCGTAACTTCCTTCAGTAAAATTTCTGCTGTACCATTTAATTCCTGATGGAACTCCAATTTTTTTCCGTAAGAGGTTTTCAAATCATTAATAGTTAAGTAAACTATATAACCCGGATTATCTCCTCCTTTTGGTACTTCCGAAATCGATCCTACTTTCGCTCTTAGCATTCCCCATTCGTGATATGGATAATTTTCCAGCTTTAAATTCACCTTTTGTCCTTTTTTCAACTTTCCAGCATTCCGAATAGGTATAATGCATTTTCCTATCAGATCCTGCTGAATTTGGGGAACAACACTATATATTGATTCCCCTTTTTCTATATTCTGATATTCTCCCCAAACTTCAAAATAAGATAATCGGCCATCTATGGGGCTTTTCAAAAGGTAGGTATCTTCCCATTTTTGAATGGCATTGATTAAATTCTGTTGAGATAATAGTAGATTGACCTCCAGATTGCTCTTAGTTTTTAAAGAGCTATTATTTGCAAGGTGCAACCGGGATTGTATCCCTTTGTTCTCCAGAATTAACTGATTATATTGTTGATTTAAAAAATGAAATTGACGCTGCTCCATTAAGAAATCCTTTTCTACATTTTCAAGATCCACCTGGGAAATCACTCCTTTTTTATAGAGTCCCTGAAACCTTTTATAATTGGCTCCCGTGACTTCCAGATTTCTATTTGCAATAGACAATTCTTCTTTTTTAGTATCTATGGATTGAAGTTGATTTGATAATTCCTGCTTCATTTGATGATCATAAATAGATTGGTCATTCAGGGATGTATCAAGTATCAAATGATGATAGTTGCTTAAAAAAGCATTGTAATATAATTGAAGGTCGTTGCCTAAAATTAAGTTTGGAGGATAAATCTCATTTAAAGCTTTGAGGGACTGAATATTCGGGACGGTAACTAAATTTGCTTTCAGATTTAGTATGTCTTCTGTGTTTGAATCATTTTCAAGTTCACCTAAAATATCCCCTTTTAAAACTAAATCTCCGGGTTGGAAATTAATCGCTAAAATTTTACCTTCAGTTTTAGCTTTTATATGCACCGGTGGATTTTGGGAGGTAACGATTACATCTCCTTTAATAACCTCATTAAAAGGAAACGCAGAGGCGAATATTAGCAATAATAAAAAGAAAATGAAAGTCAACTTAGTGCCATTTCGCAGCATCCAACTGGGCTCACGTTGAAGACTATTATCATTTTTGTATTTGTTGTAGTTTTTGATAATCGCTTATTTTAAAGTTGATTTCTTATTAATCTGTAATAAATACCTTTCTGAGAAAGCAACTCTTGATGATTTCCCTGTTCCACGATCTTTCCTCTATCCATTACCAGTATTTGGTCAGCATTTTTAACCGTGGAAAGCCTATGGGCTACGATAATTACTGTTTTATCCCGGTAAAAATGGTACAGATTTTCTGTAATTGCTTTTTCATTTTCAGCATCTAAAGAGCTTGTAGCTTCATCGAAAAATAAATATTTAGGATTTTTGTAAATCGCCCTTGCAATTAGAAGCCTTTGTTTCTCGCCCCCGCTTAAAAGCTGTCCTTGTTCACCAATCCTGGTCTGATATCCAAGTGGCAGTGAATTAATTAAGTTGGTCAAATTGGCCATTTGGATCGATTCTGTTAATCGCTTTTTGTTTAAAGGTTCATCAGATTTTGATTCTGTAATGTTTCGTTCTATCGTATCATTGAACAAAACTCCATGCTGTAAAACTACCCCACACATCCTTCTCCAGTTATCAACTTCAATATGTTCGAAATTTTCATTTCCAATACTTATCCTGCCGTCAATAGGTTTATATAATTTCAGTAATACTTTCAGAAGGCTTGTCTTACCAGATCCACTGGCTCCGACAATGGCAGTAACTTTTCCGTATGGAAAAATTGTAGAAACATTCTTAAGAACAGCTTTTGATCCCTGTTCCCCATAGTTGAATGATATATTTTCAAGTTTTATATCTCCTGCCAATTCCACACAAACGCTATCATTCTGATAAACTTCAGATTTTTGATTGTGAATTTCAGCCAATCTCTTTAAAGAAAGTTTTGCTTTCTGGTAGCCCACTAAGAAATCTATGGTATTAGAAATTGGTATATAAAGACTTCCTACGATGAATTGAATGGCCAGCATGGTGCCTAATGATATTTCACCTGATATGACTGCCTTTGCTGACCAAAAAACAATTAGGATGCCTGTAACTTCATTAATAAATTTACCGCCCTTAATTTGACTATGATCGACTTTTAAGATGGTTGATTGTAATCCAAAATGCCTGGACTGATTAACCTTCCACTCCGATTTTCTTCTTTCTTCCGAATTATTAAGCTTGATTTCCATCACCGCCATAATTATTTGAAGAAAATGGGATTGCTCCTTTCTATTTAAATCAAATTGCTGGTGATCCAGAACTTCTTTTCTTTTCATAAATAAAAAAGACCACCCCAAAAATAAAGCTGTTCCAGTCAGGAAAATCAGAAGAATGGTGCTATTGAAAATCCCTAAAACGAAAGCAAAAACTATAATACTAAGCAGGTCAAAAAATATAGTCAGGGATTGGCCGCTCAGGAATTCCTCCACTCGCTGATGATCGTAAATCCTCTGCATAAAATCGCCGGTAGTTTTTGAGTCAAAAAAGGAAATTGGAAGCTTCAGGAGTTTATCCAAAAAATCTGATACCATGGCTATGGTTACTTTGGTGCTTATATGCAGTAAGAGCCAATCACGAATGACTTCAGTAACGGAACGTGTAAGAAACAAAAACAGTTGTGCTATAACGATCAGGTATATAAAATCAAGATTCTCATAATTGATCCCATAATCCACGATACTTTGGGTTAGGAAAGGAAGGATCAACTGAATCAACATCGCTGTAAATAATCCCAATGTGATTTGACCTATATATTCTTTATATGGATTTAGATATTCGATTAAGAATCCCATCCCTTCGGGCTTAGCTTCGTCGTCGTCATTATTCAAAAAATTCTCTTTAGGTTCAACAAGGAGTAATATTCCCTCATTTTCATTCATACCTGACCATCGAACCTGAAATTCATTATGAGAATACTTCATTCTACCAATGGCTGGATCGGAAACAAACACATTTCTCCTATCCGCTTTATAAACCACCAAGAAATGATTATGATCCCAATGGGCAATTGCCGGAAGTGGAATGTCTTCAATCAGTTCTTGAAAATCTGCCTTGATACCAACCGAATCTATTCCAATTTTTTCTAAAGCTCGTGAAAGGCCTTCAAAGGTTACGCCTCCTTTTTGTTGGGCTGAAATTTCACGTAAAAAATTTAATTTGAAATGTTTGCCATAATATTCCGCAATAATTTTTAGGCATGTTGGCCCACAATCCATTTGATCGAGCTGACGGTAAGCCGGAAAATTAACTGCTTCAAACATGGCACCAAATTGAAAATCAAAACACTAAGTTAATCTAGATTAAAAATGATTGAAAGCGAAATAGCAGACTATTTATAAATAACGGTGTATTCATCGAAACTCTACAAATCTATAATTTGGATAAAATAGATTTATCAGGAACAAAATAAATATCACTAAGCAGATTATAGAGCTTCGTAAGTAATTGAATTTTATAAATTTATGTAAAAAACAGATACGTTATATAATAAAATACCAAAATTGGGATTTTGATTTTAAATCGAATATGGTAGAAAAATGATAAATACATCTAATATAAGATTAGAGCAATGACTAATTGTGCCACATTCCAGTCATCTGAACCAAACAACAGGAATGAAATTAAAATCTGGACTTCAAAATTTTAAAATATTTCATTTTTTTTTCAATGAATACTTTTAAGGCAACATTAAAAAATCTATAAACTATAAAGACTTATCGGCTTGTTGATTCAATAAATTGGACTGATATATCATGGTTATAGTCACAGAGAAATGGCGATAAGTTTTCTGTGACATTTGTATAGGAACTTTATCCCTAAAAATAATTCCAAACGAAATACATGGTAATTTTTTTTGGCTCCTAATTAATTAGTGATTCGACCTAGCTATCTGTTAAAAAGACGTGTTATAGTTTTTAATATTGTTATAACTGGATTAAGAACAATATCTATTAACCATGGAAATGCGAAAATCATAAATTCACTTCTAAAAGGAGAGTATTGGTCTAAACTCCTCTAAGTTTTAAATAGAATTTACAGGCTATATATTCAAAGTATTGTTGATTTGTTCCTTTAAATCAGTGCCATTTTATAATTGTTTCAATTCACTGATAGTTAATGTCAATTTATACACTAAACTAAATACCATAAAATTTAGAGTAGAAACAGATTATCTCCAAGTATTATTTCCGCCATAGTTCTTTATAGTTCCTGATTTGACTCTACATCCATCCTCTGGAAGTACTTTCAATTTTATAAAGTACATAATCCATTAAGGATTCTGCTTTATTTCGATCTATCAGCTCGAAGCTAACATCCCCTCCGGCTGAATGGAAAGTGAGAGTTACGAGATTTTTCTTTCTATACCAGAGCGGTTGCGAAATTGAAACAGCTTGTAGTTTCCAGATTTCCAGGTACTGCTGTTTATTTTCCCATACACCAGAATTTTTTAGAATAAATTCCTCCGAAAAACTTAGGCGCAAAGATCGAAAATATAGAAGTTGATATCCCAAGAGAATAACCGAATAAACTGATATAATGATGATCAACCATTTTAAAGGTAAATTAAGATTGTAAAATTTCGATATAATAGGAATAAGGAGCAAGGGTAGAAATCCTGCACTGATCTTTTTAAAAATAAGTAACTTATTAGGAATGATTTGAGTAACCTGTTTCTTTATTGGATTAACATGCATATATCCAAGGATCTTTGACAAAAGTTCTTGGGAAATACCGGGAATGGTAGTAATACTTTTCTCAGGATCATTCGGGCTGCTTGCCAAAAAAAATTTGATCTTTTGGAGATTAAGCCTTTGTTGAAAAGGATTGTTCAAAATTTCAATAGCCTGTACTCTTTTTGCTTTTAAGCTCACCTTTTTATTTTTCCGAAGCCCCATCTCTACCTGTAGTCCTGAGTTGGATTTTTTAAGACGAAGGCCATAATATTTAATGAAGGTGTCCGCCACAGTGACTGTAATTATCGCCAATAGCAGAAGTATAATTTTCCAGACGCTTAAAGGAGAGTCTAAGTTTGGCTCCACCATGATGAATTCGGGAGGGATGAATTTATTTAAGAAAAACTGATCTTTGAGAGTAAGGTAGAAAGTGATCAACAGAAGAAGCCCGCGCAGGTAGTTGCTGATTAACCCGAGCTTTAGAAGCTGGAGAATGTTTAAAGAAAAATGCCAGTCTTCAGCGGCTTTTTCTTCTTTTTCTTCTTGCTGAATGTTTTCTTCCAGCCGGGAATAACTTATAAGAAGTTCTGCAAGTTTCTCTGCCTTTATCCTGGATAAAGCCTTTATTTCCTCCTCTTTTTCTTTGCTCCCCGCAGTATCGATTAAAACACTATAGACACCTATTAATCGCTGCACAAGGTTTCTCCTAAGATTGACCTGCTGGATTTTATTGAAAGGGAGGCTGATAGTTTGAGAATTGAAAACCCCTTTTTGAAGTACAAATTCCTCAGTTCTAGGATTAATTAAAAAAACAAACCTCGAAAAATAAAGGATACTATAAGCTAAAGCTAAAATAAAAATTATAGTAGCCACGATAGCAGCATTAAGGATTGTTTGAGAATCTAATCCGTTCATGAAAAAATAGATCCCCAAAACCACAAATTCTTAAAAAAAAGATAAAGGCTGTTCCCAAAAACAAGTATCACTCCTATTTTAGACTGCCTCTGTGGCCGATGGAAATTACTGCTATCCATTAGAAGACACCCTTTTTGAGATAGCTTCCTTTAATGCTTCCGCATTTCTCGAAAGAAGTCCAGAAATAGTAATGTCACTGGCTGAACCACCTGCAGAAAAAATTGCCAAAGATGAAATTCCCAAGAATTTGTCCAATAAATCTTTTCTAGCCGAGACATGTTGCACCCTATTGAATGGTACGATTGTTATTTTTTTTATATGGAGAAAACCTCTTTTAAAAATTATATCTCTTTCTCTTAAAGCATATCCATTTCTTTTCTGTAGCTCAAAATTGCGATAGAATAACCATAAGAAAATCGGTAAGAAAAGAATTGCAGACCAAAGGATTAATATTTTGAATTCTATCATAAGAAAGTATCCTACAATTAAAGCTCCCAAAATTACTAATGCACCAATACCAGTCCGAATATTTAGCTTAATCAGATACTTATGATCGAGCCGATAGAATTCCACTTCAGTAAATCGAGGTAAAGAATTTATATCCAGTTGTTTATTTTCAAATTCTGCCTGGTTTGAGGTCATCGCATTTCAAATTTATTTATTTCTTATTGTTGGATAAAATAACTTGTCAAAGACTGGTATAAAATATAATTTGTACTCATACCTTTAATTCACTTATTCTATTTTTTTCGTACGCAATCTCAATGCATTGGCTATTACTGAAACTGAGCTAAAGCTCATGGCAGCAGCGGCAATCATAGGCGATAGTTACCATAAGCGGAATGGAAATTATATTGGAACCCAGCAAATTTCCTAAGCCAATATCAGAAACACCACGGGCAGCACTTGTAATATTAATTGCCACTTCAGGGCTCGCCGTTACAATAGCAAGGAAAGCTGCTCCTGAAGAAGCCGTAAGCCCCCATTGCTTACGTAACATTTTTAAAGGTGTAAGGAGTTGGTCAGCACCCTAATGAGCAGCCCATGCCGCAAGAACTAATACCCCTACCCATAACCATACATTCATTTTAGTCTTTTTACTATTATACTATCTTCACTTGGAAATCTTTAATATTTTAATCGCCCCACGCATCACAAATGTGAATACAATACCTCCTATAATTAGATCCGGCCATTTACTCTTCAGAAAATAAACCAGAATACCAGCCAATATCACCCCACCATTTACGATAATATCATTTGAAGTAAAAATAGCACTGGCCTGCATATGAGCCTCTTTACTTTTAGCCTTATTGATTAGCCATAATGAAATTAAATTTCCTGCCAGGGCCAGAGAGGAAATAATAATCATCCACTGAAATAAAGGTGTTTCACTACTCATAAGAAACCTGCGTAAGACTTCTACGAATCCCAGAGTAGCTAAAAACATTTGAAAATAGCCGCTGAATTTTGCGACTTTCTTTTTTCTTGAAACAGCACCTCCCACTGCAAATAAGCTCAACGCGTATACTATCGAATCTGCTAACATATCAAGTGAGTCGGCGATAAGACCCATTGAAGAAGATATCCAACCGGTGGTCATTTCAATAAGGAAAAAACCAAAATTAATACCCAATACCCACCAAAGGATATTTTTTTGTTTAGTTTCATCTTCTCCAACTGGAACCTCAGCCTTTTCTGATCGTATAAATTTATCGCCCAATTTTAATTCGGAAATCGAGGAATGAATGTCTTCAATCCCTTCCTGATGATATACTTCAAGTTTTCTATTGGGGATATCAAAATCAAGATATTTTATCTGTTCATAAGATTCTAGTTTCATCCTGATCATCTGCTCCTCGGAGGGGCAGTCCATTTGACTGATTATGAAGGTACTTTTGTTCATTTTTTATAAGCTAAAAGTCTTAATGCATTAAATACTACCAAAAGTGTGGAACCTTCGTGTATAACTACCGCTACTCCAATATTTGCGAAACCAAAAATTGTTGCGGGGATAAGCAAAGCCACAATTCCAAGACTTACCCATAGATTCTGCTTAATAATTGCCTTAGCTTTTCTACTTAATCCAATAGCAAAGGGAAGGGTTTCCAATTTATCGGCCATAAGAGCAATATCAGCGGTTTCTAAGGCAACATCACTTCCCGCAGCACCCATAGCGATTCCTACGGTGCTATTTGCCATGGCAGGCGCATCGTTAACACCATCGCCTACCATTGCTACTTTAGATTCTTTCTTTTTCAGTTTTTTTATAGCCTCTACCTTTTCTTCCGGCAATAAACTACCCCAGGCATCGGTCAATCCAATTTCTTCTGCTACTGCATCTGCTACCTTCTGGTTATCACCGGTAAGCATGATCATTCGTTTAATTCCTATTTCCTTCAATTCAGAAAGGGTCCTTTTTGCTGCCTCCCGGGGGGTATCCATTAAAGCAAGGATGCCTATATATTCTCCATTCTTACGAAGAAGCATCGTGGTGTTTCCACCACCTTCAAGATCTCGTACTTTAGTAGTTATTTCTTCTGATGGAATAGTATCATTTAGTTCTTCGTATAGATCCAAATTACCAACATAGATCTTATCATTTCCCAATGTTGCTTTAATACCTTTTCCTAACACGGCTTCCAGATTGGAGGCATCCGGGATTTCCTCGCCTTCCAGGCGCTCCTTTCCATCACGAACTACTGCTTTGGCCAGGGGATGATCACTCAAACTTTCCACGGCTACTGCTATTTTGAGAAGTTCATTTTCTGAAATATCACCAAGTGGTATTACTTGCGTAAGTTTAGGCTTTCCTTCCGTTAGAGTTCCGGTCTTATCGAAGGCAAGAGCGGTCAATTCTCCAAGATCTTCCAGAGGTCGGCCGCCTTTAATTAATACCCCGCCGCGGGCCGCTCTGGCCACTCCACTCAATACAGCACTTGGGGTCGAGATTGCCAACGCACAGGGACTTGCAGCTACCAGTACCGCCATTGCCCGGTAGAAGCTGGCGCTAAAGGGTTCGTCAATAACTAAAAAAGCGAACAAAAGAATTCCGACCAAAATAAGAACGGATGGCACAAAATATTTTTCGAATTTATCGGTGAGCAACTGGGTAGGCGATTTTTGAGTCTGAGCTTCGTTAACCAGTTTCACCAACCGGGAAAGCGTTGAATCTTTGGCTGCTTTGATAACTTTAATCTCCAAAGTATTGTTCCCATTGATCGTTCCTGCAAAAACGCGGTTTTCATCTTTAATATCATCTACCTCAGAGTAATCCTGCTCAACATCTTCTACGGGAACTTTATCTACCGGTACACTCTCCCCGGTTATTGGAGCCTGATTTACACTGCTCTTCCCATCTACCACTACTCCATCTGCAGATATTTTACTATTTGGTTTCACAACAATGATATCACCAATATTGAGTTTTTCGATACCAACTTCTTCCGTTTTACCATTTTTCTTAACCAAAGCTGTTTTTGGTGCCAATTCTGCCAAAGCAGCTATAGATTTACGTGCTTTGTTCATCGCATAATGCTCCAGGGCATGCCCCAGGCTAAAGAGAAATAATAACAAAGCTCCTTCAGCCCATTCCCCAAGAATAGCTGCTCCTATAGCTGCGACCAACATGAGAAAATCAATTTCAAATCCACCTTTGGCTACGGTTTCCACAGCTTCTTTCGCAGTATAATAACCTCCAAAGAAATAAGCTCCAATATATAGGGAAAGACTAACCCATTGCGGAACTGATTCTACAAAGGATAATCCAAAACCTATTCCCAACAAAACTCCACAAATAATAGCAAAAATAAGTTCTGTGTTTTTTCCAAAAATACCACCATGGGCGTGGGAATGTTCTTCGCCGCCCCCGTGGCTATCAGCCTCTTTATGATTCAGTTCATCCTCATCTCCATGCTGTTGTTCCTGGCTCATCTCATTTTCTTTATTTAATTTATCAGAAGTTTTTTCCGAAGATTTAAAGCCGTTCTCATGGCCAGATGAACTTTTTTTAACTTGTAGGTTTTCTTTTTCAAGCTTTGAAGTTATCTCATCAAAACTTGTTTCCCGTTTATCATATTCTAAACGGATCATTCCTCCGGCATTGGCGGAAGCTTCCAAAACACCATTGATATTCAACAGACTCTTTTCTATAGTCCTTGCATGCCGGGTATGTCTAATCCCCTCAACCTCTATAAGAAAATGTCCATATTTCTCGGTGATTTCAGCCCCGGTCCTTTCTGCCAATGATTGAATGCGGTCAATAGAAATTATGTCGGGATCGTAATGAAAACACAGTTGTGGTACCGAATCTTCCTGATCGTCTTTTATATGCACTTTATCAAGACCTTCTTTGGCTTCTAATTCTTCAATGAGCCTTTGCACACAGGTATCTTTTTCATTTGGTACCTGAGGTAGCAGTACCGGAATTTTCAGTTGTAATTTTTTCATATCCCTATTGATTTAAAATCCATCTTTTAGCCTCGTCCTTTTCGGTAAGGTCGAAATATTTAACTTCCGAATTTGTAAAAACATCAGTAGCTTTCGCCGACCATTGCTGCCATTCTTTTTCACCTACAATAGCCATTTTTCCGTAATCGGAGATATGGATGGCATCAACCTTCAAATCTTCCCAAAACCCCTTTAGATCAAAGCCTTTAAAGTCAACCAGCTCAAAAAAGAAATCCACTTTATCCCCATTTTTGACAATATTATGTATCAACGGATGGATTTTCTCTATATCCTCCTTAGATATTTTACCACTGATAGTAGCGGATATCAAATTGTTTTTTTCGACATTCTGGATTCGTATCATTGTTTAAGTTTTTATATGGAAATTATTCTTTACTATATTTTTGCTTCTTTGCTTGTTGGCATTTTACACATTCTCCCTTCAGAACTAAATTTACATCGGTTATTTCATATTTGTCAGGTAAATTTTCTTGTGGAACTCTATTGGGCAAACAGAAGGTTTTGCTGCAATTCATACAATGAAGGTGTAAGTGTAGATCCAGGGAATTCTTACCAGAATATGCATATTTTGCGACAGCCGTTCCATCATCTATCTGATGTATAATCCCTTTCTTTTGAAGTAATTTCACATTCCGATAAATAGTTGTTCTATCCCCAGTATGTTCGCTTTTTTTTATGAAAGCCGATTCTATTTCTCTTAATGTAACGGCATAAAACTTCCTTTTGAGATATTTATATATAAATAATCTCATTTTGGTAGGTCTAATCCCGTTGTTGTTAAGTGCTATTTCGGCCTTGGTCATTTCATAAAATTAAACACCACTACATTTCTCACATATTCCCTTTACTACCAGGTTTACATTTTCTGGCATATATCCCTCTGGTAGGTTAATATGTGGAATCTTATGATCGGTTAAACAAACAGTTTCATCACAATTATTACAGTGAAAGTGGATGTGTAAGTCCTGTTCTACTTCGCAATTACAATCACTTTCACAGAGCGCATATTTTGGTATGCCTGTGCCATCATCTATTTGATGTACAATATCCTTTGCTTCAAATGTGCGGATTGTTCGAGATAACGTAGCCCGATCTGCTTTTCCAAAGGCATTTTCAATTTCGGTAAGGGTTACAGCCCTATCTTTTTTAGCCATGAATTTATAGATCAGGATACGCATGGCTGTTGGCCGAACTTCATGTGCCTCTAAAATTTTTTCGATATCACTCATTTCCATCGTTTTTTAATCCAGATCGTTTCAAAGATTCTCCAGTTTTAATTCGGAAGGCATCTTCAATATCGGAAAGGTAAATGATCCCGTCACCGGGTTCTGTTGTTTTAGCATTCTCAAGGATAATATCTATTGCTGATTGTGCTTCTTCGTTTTGACATACCAGTTCTAACTTTACCACCGGGCTGTCGGTGACACGGAAATCCAAAGAAGGTGACGCACCTTTTGCTTTAAACGCTCCGGTACCTTCCCCCTGGGACAGTGTCATACTTTTGAATCCGCTTTCGCTAAGAGATTCTATCACTTTTTGAACACATTTTGGTTTTATAAATGCTTTTATTTCTTTCATCGCTGTTTTATTAATTTTTTATTAAGGATGAACCCTCTGGAATTTTAATTAAGACAAACATTTTACAGAGAGCCCACCCATCTAAATTTTTAAAGCTCTATTTAATGACCATGAGAGGTTTGGCTTTTCTGCATTTCAGAGACCAGGTAATAGGCATTGTTATAAGCAACCAAGGTACCTTCCGGAAGTGGCTCCAGCAGTTTAATTTCAATCCATCCATCTTCATTTATTCCAGTTCTTACCTGCACCGGTTTTAATTCCCATTCTGTTTTACCTTCTTCCTGGTGTTTTTGAGCTGTAAAGATGTAAGGATTTCCCTCTTCTTCTATCACTGCATCTTCAGGTAGAGCAGGTACTGCTTCTTCTCCTGTCCTGATTTTGCCTTTGATATACATTCCTGGAATGAGATAATCTTCCTTATTATCTATCTCTGCATGAACATGTACCGCTTTGGGGTTTTGTTCAAATTGCTTCCCCACAGAATATATTTTTCCTGTAAGATTGCTTCCGGGAACTGATTCCAGTGTAAAAGCAATCTTTTGGCCTTCCTCCACCTTATAAATATCCTTTTCAAAAACCATTAGATCGGCATGCACGTGTTCATTATCCACCACCATAAACATGTTGGTTTGCGGTTCTACATATTGGCCAATTTGCACCTTTACTTTTTCTATATAGCCTTCGATAGGGCTTACTACCGGAATATATTCATACAGGGTGCCATTTCTTACCTGGGAGGCACCCAGGTTTAACTGTCTTAATTGGGATTCATAACCACTTACCTCTCCCTTTACCGACTGAAAATCTGCCTGGGTTTGTTGAAATGACTTTCCTGAACCAACTTCTGCCTCGTATAATCGCTTCTGTCTTGCAAATTCCTTTTCTAAAAACTGCATCCGGTTATAGGCATTGATATAGTCCGTTTGTATTTTTGTCAAATTGGGATGGGATAGATACGCTAGTACCTGACCTTTATTTACCTTATCACCTTCATTAACTTTTATTGAATTAATATTCCCGCCTAAGACAGCCGTCACGGTAGCTTCGTATTGAGGTGGTACTTCCAATTGCCCATTCGCTTCTACTATTCCTGATAATGCTTTCTTAGTTAAAGTATCTACTTTGATTCCCAGACTATTGAATTTCATCTCTGAAAGATGCACTGAGCGCATTCCGCCACCTTCTTCTTCATTGTTACCTTCTGTTTCTTTAGAATCCGATGCTTTAGTTTCCTGAGTATTTTTTTCCGAATTAGAATTTTCTTCACACCCCAAAAACAATGTAAGTGATAAGGCAAGCATTAAAATATTTATTGATCTTCTATTCATATCGTTTTTCTTAGGTATTTTTTAATTTGATTTTTCGAGGTAATATTCGAGCTGATAACGACTATCGAGATAATCATCAAAAGCACTCCATGCGTTTACCTCGATTCTAATAGCATCTCTTATATTTTGAAGGAAGGTTACGTAATCTATAGCACCTTCCTTAAATGCCAATACTGATCCTTCTTGTTGCTCCTTAGCCAAGGGAAGCGCTTCATCCCTATAATAATTCCATGAGTTTCTCCATTTTATGAATTCTTCTCGCATATTTTTATAGGCCGTTTCGAGCTCGAGTTTATCCTGGTAAAAATTTTGCTCTGCAATCTTCCGATTTACTTGTGCTTCCTGAGTACGGCCTAATTCAGGTCCAAAGAATAACGGAATTTGAATTCCGATTTGATATTGGAAGAAACCCGATTGTCCATTAATTTCCTGCCTGGCATACTGACCCTGAAATTTGGGTAGAAATTCAGATTTCCGTTCTCTGGTTAAAGCTTTTGCAACATTAACTCTCTGTTCTGAAACCTCAAGAACCGGGTGGGTTTTGAGTGACTCTGTCAGAAAGTTTAAAGGTTCATCTAATGCTTCGGCAGGTAAATCTGGTACATCATAGATCGTATCACTAACAAACCATAAATTTAGACGCTGTAATGATCTCAGGTAATCTCTATAAGCTTGTTCTAACTGTATTTTCACCTCATTCCCCTGATTGGACGTAGCAAGATACTCCAGTTTAGAGGTAGCTTCTGTTTCATACCTGATTCGTGCAGCTCTTTCAATGTCTTCAAAAATTGAATCCATTTTCTTATATACCCGATACCTCTTTTTACTTGTATAAACTGAAGCCCAGGCCCTGCTTACTTCACGTTCCACTTCTAAGGTATTTAGTTCTAAAGCATTTTCAGCAAGTGCTACCCTTTCTTTTTGCAATTTTAACCGAGGGGCAATTCCAAAAACATCTATGCCTTGTTGTTGAACACCAATTTGAGTATAGATCCCATCAGAACCATTTCCTACCTCTTCTTTTCCTGTAAAGATTTGGGTATTCCCAAAATCATAGGCAGTTTTACGCAGTACTTCTTCGCTTTCAATTTCAAGCTGGGCAGCTTTTAGCTGAGGAAAGTTTTTGATGGCTATTTCGCGGGCTTTTTTCAAACTTATGGTCTGTAAAGTATCCTGTTGTGGATATTCAGATGAAACAGCATCAGATTGTGCATTTACGGAAAAGGTCCCGCCTAACATCAAGCCAATTATCAAAATCGTAGCTAAAAATCGCCTATTGGAAGAACCTAATTTATGGTGTTCTTTTTTCTCTCGATTTCTTTCCACGAATGTATATAATACTGGTAATACAACGAGGGTAAGCAGTGTAGCCGTAAGCATACCACCAATAACTACTGTAGCAAGTGGTTGTTGAACTTCTGCACCTGCAGATGTGGAGAATGCCATTGGTAAAAAACCGAAAATATCTGTCGTTGCTGTTAACATAATAGGTCGTATTCGTTCTTTGGTTCCTGTAAAAATTCTATCTTTTATACTGGTTACTCCTTCTTCTTTTAAAGAATTGAATCTATTTATTAGTACCAATCCGTTTAAAACTGCAACTCCAAATAGTACAATGAAGCCTACACCTGCGGAAATGCTAAATGGCATACCTCTTAACCAAAGTGCAAAAACACCTCCGATAGCAGCCAATGGTATCGCCATATAGATCATAATGGATTGGGAAAAAGATTTTAAGGCAAAATATAGAAGCACGAAAATCAGGAATAAGGCTATCGGTACCACAATCACTAATCGATCTTTGGCACTCTGAAGGTTTTCGAACTCCCCTCCATAAGTAATATAATAACCGGGTGGCAATTCTAATTCCTCATCTAATTTTTGCTGGATATCGTTCACCACAGACTCTACATCCCTTCCCCGGGCGTTTACACCCACATAGGTTCTTCTGTAGGTATCATCTCTTGAAATTTGCATAGGTCCAGGAACGTATTCAATATCTGCTATTTCTTTGATTGGTACCTGGGTTCCATCTGGAAGGTCGATATACATGCCACGCAAATCATCTATATTCTTTCTATGATCTTCATCAAATCTTACAACTAAATCGAACCGCTTTTCACCTTCAAAAATGACCCCGGCCGTTCCTCCAGCAAAAGCAGTACTTATATAATCATTGACTTTCTGAATATCCAGTCCGTATTGGGCAATTTTATCACGGTTAAATCTAACAGTCATTTGTGGGAGACCGGAGGTTCTTTCAGCATTCACATCACCAGCTCCAGGTACGGTTTGGATAATATTGGCCATTTCCTGTACCTTTTCTGACAATACTTCTAAATCTTCACCATATAACTTTACCGCAATATCTTCTCGAACCCCTTCTAATAACTCATTAAATCTCAATTCTACGGGTTGCGTAAACACTAAATTTACCCCTGTAAGCTCTTCATTTAGTTTTTCCTTGATCAGTTCAATAAGCCCTTCCTTGGTTTCAGAAGATTCCCATTTGTCTTTGTCTTTTTCCAGGATTAGGTACATATCGGCAATATCCATTGGCATGGGATCTGTGGGAATATCAGCTACTCCAATCCTAGCCGTTACCGTTTTAATTTCAGGAAAGTTTTCTAAGAGTATGTTCTCTATTTTTTTAGAAACTTCAATGGACTCTGTTAATGAACTTCCTGGTCTTATTAATGCCTGCATCGCAATATCCCCTTCATCTAATTGAGGCACAAATTCTCCTCCCATTCTCGAAAAGAGGAAACCGGCTATCACAAGTAAAATAGCGGCAGATCCAATAACAATGAGCTTCAATTTTAATGCTCCTTTCAATAAAGGCATGTATACTTTTTGTATTCCGCCAATTATCTTGTCACTTATTTTCTCCAGCCAGCGTTCAAATTTTCCAAACCAGTTCTTTTTATTCTGAATTGGTTTCATGAATAAGGCTGACATCATAGGCACGTAGGTAAGACATAAGAAGATAGCACCTATCATGGCAAAACCAAAGGTGTAAGCCATCGGCTTAAACATTTTACCTTCCACCCCGGTAAGGAAAAGAATGGGTGTAAATACGATAAGAATTATAATTTGTCCAAAAAATGCAGAACCCATCATCGTACTTCCTGCATCATAGGCTACCTCATCCATTTTCGCCTGATTGAATTTTACTTTTCCAGATCTAATCCGTTTTTGTATTTCATATACCGTACCCTCAATTATAATCACTGCACCATCTATTATAATTCCGAAGTCGATTGCCCCCAAACTCATTAGATTGGCCCATACATTGAATTGCTTCATCAATATAAAAGCGAAAAGAAGTGATAATGGAATGGTGGTAGCTGTTATAAGTCCACCTCTTAAACTACCTAGTAATATTACCAGGGCGAAGATCACGATTAAAGCTCCTTCCAGTAAATTTGTTTTAACCGTGTCGGTTGTTCGTGCTATTAATTCACTTCGGTCAATTATCGGTGCTATGGTCAAACCTTCAGGAAGGGACTTCTCGACTTCAGCCATACGATCCTTGACATCCTGAATGACTGCGTTAGGATTCGCACCTTTCAGCATCATGATGATTCCTCCGACGGCTTCCTCCCCATCCTGGGTAAAAGCTCCATAACGTACCTGATTTCCAAACTGAACATTTTCCGCAACATCACCAATCGTTATTGGGATTGCATTTTCCGTGGTAATCGCAATTTTCTTGATATCCTCCAGTGAACGGATTAAGCCCTCACCCCTAATAAAATTTGACATTTTATTTTTCTCGATATAAGCCCCACCGGTATTCACATTGTTCCGTGCCAGCGCCTCATAAACTTCAGAGATACTTATACCCATACTGTTTAATTTCTCTGGGTTAATTGCTACCTCATATTGCTTTATGGAACCACCAAAAGAATTCACTTCCACCACACCTTCCAGTAAAGTTAGTTGCCTTTTCACTATCCAGTCCTGAATAGTTCGCAGTTCCATGGGGGAATATTCAGTTTCGTATCCTTCTTTTGGCTTTATGGTGTATTCATAAATTTGACCCAAGCCAGTTGAAATTGGCCCCATAGCAGGACTTCCAAATTTATCAGGAATGGTCTCTCCTAATTCATTAAGCTTTTCCTGTACTAGTTGACGTGGAAGATAGGTTCCCATATCATCTTTGAAAACAATAGTTACTACCGAAAGGCCAAAGCGTGAGATAGACCGAATTTCTGTAACCCCAGGTAAATTACCCATCGAAAGTTCTACGGGATAGGTTACAAATTGTTCAATATCTTCTGTTGCAAGATTAGGTGATTGGGTGATCACCTGAACCTGATTGTTAGTAATATCTGGTACCGATCCCAGATTTACGGTAGACATGGACCAAATCCCCGTACCTATAAGTGCCAAGGTGAGTAGTCCAATAATAAATTTATTATTAATGGAAAATGAAATGATTCTATTGATCATATAAAAAAATTAATTCAGTTAAACATCTCGATATTCCCTAAGTAGAGAGAGTCGATATACTGGTCTGAAGAAGTTATAGGACTTCAGGACAGGAAAGGATATAACTATCCTTTGAAAACTGAATTTAAACTTTTGGAGGATCTAAAAAGGAAAGAATAGGTTCTTCCGCTGAACTGTCAAAATGAGCAAAAGCTTTAGATGGAATTTCCACAATTAAAGGCTCGAAGTGTGAGGAACCAAAATCTACTGTGTGAACATGGCAGCAATGACAACTACAAAAAGGAGGGCATAAATCCACTACTTTATCATGTGAATGGTCGAAATCTAAATCCTGGGCAGCAATCACTGTTACTTCTGAATCAGAATTCAACTGAGAAGTATCATTATCATTACAGGCTAATAAATTAAGCCCGAGTACGTAAAGCGATAATATGAGTGCCATTATTTTCACATTACAAAGATAATCAAATAGACATGCACAGGGTGTGCAAAAGCCCGGTACGCAGAATGAATCGAAGATTTTTATATGGTTTAATATGTTACTAAAATTTTTCGATATCCTATTTTCGTATAACTATAAATAATCCGTGTGTCTCTCACTAAAATTAGATTAAATATATTCTACAACAATTTTGCTCCTCTTAACCTCAAGGCATTGGCAATAACTGAAACCGAGCTAAAACTCATGGCCAGAGCCGCGATCATAGGAGAAAGTAATAACCCAAAGAATGGATATAATACACCCGCAGCAATTGGCACACCCAGGGTGTTATAAATAAGAGCAAAAAACAGGTTCTCTTTAATATTCCGCATTACTTTTTCGCTGAGTTTGATTGCCTTAAGCACTCCTTTTAAATCTCCTTTTACCAGAGTGACCTCGGCACTTTCAATCGCTACATCGGTTCCGGTACCCATAGCGATGCCAATATCCGCCTGTGCTAGTGCAGGTGCATCATTAATACCATCTCCAGCCATGGCCACTTTTTTACCTTCCGCCTGGAGTTTTTTTACTTCCTCCATTTTATTCTGCGGGATCATACCCGCTTTAAAATCAGCCAGGTTTAATTCCTTTGCCACGGCTGAAGCTGTTTTCTCATTATCTCCGGTAAGCATGATCACCTTAATACCTTCATTTTGAAGTTCGAATAATGCTTCCCTGCTGGTTTTTTTTATCTTATCTGAAATGGTTACAAATCCTACAATAATTGAATCTATTGCCAGATATGAAACTGTTTTCCCTTTTTCCTGTTCCGCAGTAACCTGATTATTTATTTCTTCTGAAATTTCAGCATTTTTAGCCTGCATTAATTTTTCATTTCCAAGCGCCAGTTGTTTTCCTTCAAAATTGGCCGTAACTCCTTTCCCGGTAACCGAATTAAATTCTGAAGCTTCGCCATATTTAATTTTTTCCGATTTCGCATAATTAACAGTTGCATTAGCCAGCGGATGTTCACTTTGTGCATTTACAGAAGCGATAAGGCGGGTGAGCTCCTTTTCAGAATATTCTGAAGAAACCGAAACAACTTTTTCTACGGAAGGTTTACCCTCGGTGATAGTTCCTGTTTTATCTATTATAAGCACATCGATCTTGTTCATTTCTTCCAGCGCACGGGCGTTCTTAATCAAAACCCCGTTTTTTGCACCTTTACCAACTCCTACCATCACAGACATGGGTGTAGCCAGACCTAAAGCACAGGGACAGGCAATGATCAATACCGCAATAGCATTTACAAGCGCATAAACATAGGCAGGATCGGGGCCATAGATTGCCCATACAGTAAAGGTTACTACAGAAATAATTACCACGATAGGCACAAAATAGGCTGAGATTCTATCAGCCAGTTTTTGGATAGGCGCCCGTGACCTGCTGGCATCATTTACCATTTTTATGATTTGCGCAAGCAGAGTTTCATTTCCTACTTTTTCAGCAGTCATGGTGAAACTTTGATTGCCATTTATGGTACCGGAATTTACTTTATCGCCTTCCTGTTTATCTACAGGAATAGGTTCCCCGGTGATCATGGATTCGTCGATACTGGATTTGCCTTTCTTGATGGTCCCATCTACCGGGATTTTATCGCCGGGCTTTACTCTTAGAACATCCCATTTCTGAATCTTATCTACGGAAATTGTTTCTTCTACCCCATCAACCACTCTTACAGCCTTATTCGGTGCCAGCTTTAGCAATTCCTTTACAGCTGAATTAGTTCTGCTGTGAGCACGTGCTTCCAGAACCTGTCCCATTAAAACTAAAGTAAGTATTACGGTGGCGGCTTCAAAATATACATGCACTGTTCCCATTTCAGTCTTAAACTGATCAGGAAAAAAATTGGGGAATAGCATACCAAACACACTGAATATCCAGGCTACCCCCGCTCCAATACCTATAAGGGTAAACATATTCAGGTTCCATGTTTTAATGGACCTGTAAGCACGTTCAAAAAACATCCAGGTTGCATAAAAAACCACCGGCAGGGAAAGTCCGAACTGTATCCAGTTCCAAATCTTCATATCTGCCAGGTCATACAGTGGATTATCGGGAATCATTTCAGACATCGCTATCAGGAAAATAGGAAGTGTAAATGCTACTGCGATCCAGAATTTCTTCAAAAGTGTATTATAACCTTTTTCCTCAGCAGACTTCTGTGGTTCTTTGGGAACCAAATCCATCCCGCAAATAGGACAATCTCCTGGTTCATCTTTTATTATTTCAGGATGCATGGGACAGGTATATTCATCCCCTCCTGAAGAAGGAGAACTCAAATCCATTTGCTCCACCAGATCCATTCCGCAGACCGGGCAATCGCCAGGTTTATCATAAGTTTTTTCTCCTTCGCAATGCATGGGACAATACCATGTGCCGGTTCCTTTACCTTTTGGTGTTTTATCTTCAGACTGATGCTTATGTTTTGCTTGTTCCTCCCCGGGGAGCATGATATGATAATTTCCTCCGTGCTCTTGTAGGGCTTTTTCAAAAACATCAAGTTTAATGTGTTCTTTCATACTGATCTCTGCCTCTCCTTTTTCAAGATTTACAGCAGCATTCACAACACCTGACACCGTACTTAAGGTTTCTTCGACATGAGATCTGCAGCCATTACAGGTCATTCCCGTAATCTTATAAGAATGTTTCATCAGTTGTCCGGCAGGTTGCTCTGTATTTCCCGGCATCATTATATTATAATTACTTCCTTCTAAAGCACGCTCAAATCTCTCCAAAGGAACATATTCCTTTATTTCAATCACTGCTTCCTCCTTATTTAGATCAACAGAAACCTGAGTGACCCCATTGACCTTGCTCAAGGATTTTTCTACATGTGACCTGCAACCATTACAAGTCATGCCGGTAATTTTATAAGTATGTTTCATCTTTTTGATTTAAACTTTCTGAATTAGGAATTTCAGACGATATTAAACTTTGTAAAGTTAAGGGAGTGATGAAAGAAAGAAATTTCGATTTGATTTAAATCTAGTGAATTAAAAAACGCCTGAAATTAATAGATTAAATCTCAGGCGGTAATACTATTAGGCTGTATAAGCCTCACACGCACTTACGCACTCTCTACAGGCCTTTGCGCAATCTTTACAATGTTGATGATCATGCTTTTCACATTCATCCGCACAAGCCTGACAAAGCTTTTTACAATAATCTACCAGATCCTGAACATCATCATACTTAGTTGCTAAGATCTGACTTAAAGAAGAGCAAGCTTCTGCACATACCCTATCCAGTCTTATACAATCTTTCATCATTTTAACATTATCTTCATCCAGACATGCATCTGCACAATAATTACAATGATTAATACAATTTCCTAAAGCCTTAATTAATTTTTCATTTCTCATAATATATTAATTTATTGTTTATTCATCTAAAATAAGTATGAATCTTGAAATTCGCTTATAGAATTATGCTAAGACCTTTCAGTTTTAAATGATTTTAACTTTGAGATGTTGATAATTAGGAATTTTTTATATCCACCAATTCCCAGTTCCAGCCATCCTGTTGTACCAGTGTCATAAAAGTTCGCCTGTTGTGTTCTATTTCGCCTGAAAAACCATTTTTACTTAGATTGATAATTAGTTTTGCATCTAAAAGCTTCTTGATACTCGGAACGGGAGGTGCTGATGGTTCCACAGTCATATGGGTAACTTCAGAAAGTACCTCAAAATAATTTTCATAGGCGATTAACAGTGGTTTGATCTTCTGAAATTCCGGTCTTTTATCTTTGTCTATCTGGTTTGAAATGATCAATAAAGCTTCGTAAAGTCTTGCCAGCTGAAGGATAATCGCGTTTTTCTCTTTGTTATTATGGAAATAATGAATTACCGGGTAAGCACGATGTTGCTGACTGTATTTGATAATAGAATCTGATAAAGCATCTACTTTACTGATAAGTGGTTCAAAATTCTTCCCATTCCAAGATGTAAGAACAATTTCCTCAGGGCTGCTTCCAAGCGTACCCAACGTTATACCAAGTTTGCGCTGATCTATTACCGCAGACAATACCGGTATAAAATAAGTGACAGACATGGTGAGTAGAATAAGTCCCGTAAATGAATAAATACTCGTCAATACTCTCCATATATCCCCGGAAGGCACATAATCCCCCATTCCCAGGGTTGAAAGCGTAAAACCGCTATAGTATATAATTTGCCAGATATTGGCCGCAACTTTAGTAGTGCTATCTATAATAGCTCCAGGCTGAGAGTAAAGAATACAAACCAGACTCAGCCACAGGCACATCACCCAAATAAGTACAATGGCAATCAGTAAGAAATATCCTGCATGTGCCAGAATTTTAGACTTCCCGTTCTTACCTGAAAGAAAAAGAAAAAGCTTCCAGAAGAAATGAGAATACCTGCTAGTTAACCAACCTCCTCCTTGCATGGACAACGTCGTTTGAAGTATATCCAGTACTGTAGCTATATAAATAATGAGCCCTAAAGCCAGAAATATTGCCATATCATTAATTATTACTCAAATCGTTTTAAATAGAATTTAATCCTGTCAATATAAATTACACTAGTAACGGTTAACTTTTAAGTATAGTTATTTTGTAAACCCATATCTAACCATGTTTAGTAAATGATATAAGTAGGAAAATACAGGTTTTAATGTCCATGACCTTCAGATTCGAGATATTCACCTTGAGGTCCCACTCCTTCTATATATACCAGCTGGGAACCATAATGTCCTGCTTCTGAAACCGAATAGGCTGCAAATCCCAGAACAAGGAAGACCAATATTTCAAAAATCTTATTTTCCCTTAAAAGAAAAAGACTTCCCAGTTTTAAAACAGCCCCTAAAGCACTCGCATAGATGGTCCATTCAGCATACCTATCATGTTGTTCAAGTACTTTTTTAGCAGTCTCGGTAAGACCTTCAGTGTGTGGATGTACAAATGTTCCGGCGACATAAGATCTTTAAAAAAATAGACCAGTTTCCCGTCGTGTAGTGACATTCATCAAGGCCTACAGCTTCCGAACCCTGGACTGGAGAAAAAGTATCAGGAACTGTATCTTCCAATGTTGCTTCGACATTATTTAAAGAGACTGAATTAAGGTCTTTCACAAAGGCATTGGAAAAGTTTACAAAAAAGACCAGAAGTAATGTGGTGAATAATAATTGTTTAGTTCTCATTTTTTATGGTTTTAAATTAGTTCTCATATAACTGAAGTAACAAAGCTCCTATGATTATAATTACAATGATCCCAAAGATTAAAAAGTTGAACCATTTTTTAAAGCCATTCCCTCTTTGTCCTTTTTCATTTCCAGTCTTGCAACAATCTTTCATCTAATTTTTTATTGTGCCTGAAGAGGGAAGGGTTTTTTTAGTAAATAATATATAACACCCTTCCCTACAGGACTTTAAACACCAAATACCAGAAATTTCAACTAACCAATCAAACAATTATAAAAATTATTCTTTCTGATATTGGGTTTTATTTATAATTCACTTTTAAGGCCGGTTATATAATTTATAATCTCTAACTTATCTTGGCTTGAAAGTTTCGCATCCCCATGCATCAGGGTATAAGAATCCAATGGCATCTCACCATCTTCAATCTGGCTTATAATAGATCTCAACTTGCTGTTCTTTCTGCGATCTGAATAATCACCCCATTCATTAAAATTAAGTTCTGCCTTTCCCTCTCTAATATGGTCCTCCAGGAACCAGGCCACCGGCTGTATTTTATTATACCAGGGATATTCAGTATTATTACTGTGGCAGTCATAGCAGGATACCTGTATCTTATTCTGTATTTTTTCAGGCACCGTGTTGACCAACATAAAATCTGCACGGGACACTTCTTCACTTTGATTGCGTTCTATCGGAAAAAATTGTATTACAACCAATGAGACCAAAAAAAACCAGCCTATGAACTTAATTACTTTCAATTAATTGATCTCTTTTTGAATTTTTCCGCAGTCCATCATTTTACTTCCGAAATACGGGTTTTTAATTTCTTTAGTAGCACTTAACCATTGAGCTCCTTTATTATCGTTATACATTGGGCAAAAATCCTGATATAACTTTTTATCGGTTCCGGTTATGGCAATCATATCTATAACATCCTTGCTCAAAATATCGAAATGTTCCCGTTGGTGGTCAATGGCGCTTTCTGCAATATGTTCTGCATGCTCCTTTGCATCTTCAATGATGTCCGTTAACTCCTGCTGTTCCTCTGAAGAATAATTGCTTTGGTCAAAATCCTCGAACTCACCGACCAATTTGCCTCCAGCCTGGGCGGCTGCTTCCTGATCATCTGCCACCAGGGCACTTTTTATCTGCAGGTAGTTATCGATAATAGCATTTGTAGCATTATTACCTGCATTCTCGGCCATCATTTTTCCGGAGTCTTCCTGATACATTTCACCGGACATCGGTTCAGAAGCGTCCTTTTCCTGATTCGTGTCCTTACAAGACATTGCGGTTAGTGTCACCATTACCATAAGGTAAATTTTTATTGTCATTCTTACTTTTTTCATTTTGATTTAATTTAATTTATAGTGAAAGTTTTAATCTGTTCTATTTTGCGATAATTGTAAAATTCACTGAACATACTTCTTAATCCTAACTGTGTGTTTTTTACATTGTTATTTGATTTAAATTATTAAAATCTTAGTGAAAGTCCGCCTCCGGCACCAAATCTATTGTCGTAACTTCCCATTAATGAAAAGTTCTTACCAAGAAAATATTCCAGCCCGGCTCTCCATACCTGCTCATCTTCAAAATCTTTTCCTGGTTCAAGATCATTGACCCAGCCAAAATCGGCTTGAAATTCATATTCCCCAAACACTACCAGTCTCGGGAAAATCATTATTTCCCTGGCAAGGCTAATTTGGGGCCTCAATTTATTATCTACACGAAGGTCTAAAGCAAACATATATGGAGTAAAATACCTAATACCTCCAATGGCGGTGGTACTGAGTTCTTCCATGCTGTTTTCCATTTCATTTTCAATATTTACACCGGAAAACAATCGTACCCAGTCGTTTAGATAATATTCATAGGTAAATTCCGCTTCTATATTTTCGTTCCAGCCGTATTCTGCCAAAACGGTAAATTGGTTTCTAATATTGGAACTCACTACATTTAACTCCGTCATATGTGAAGCGGCATCTAACATTCCCCAGGTATAAAATTTATTGGTTTCATTTATAAGCTTACTTACTGGATAGCGTTTCATTCGCTCATCCCTTTTGGTATCATAACTTACTACTCTCGCCATTCCGGAATCTAAATGATACAAAATATGGCAATGGAAAAACCAGTCGCCATACTCATTCCCATAGAATTCAATAGTCACTTCTTGCATGGGCGGCACATTTACCGTGTGCTTTAAAGGAGAATATTCCCCATTTTCGTTTATTACCCTAAAAAAATGGCCATGCAGGTGCATAGGGTGGTGCATCATAGTAAGGTTGTTAAAAGTAATACGGGTTACCTCATCTCCTTTTATCTTTATTTTATCGGCTGCAGACAGTGGAACACCATTTAAACTCCAAATATAACGGTTCATATTTCCAGTTAAATTCAGTAAAACATTGGTGACCGGGATGCTATCGTTAAAAGCCGTCTTTTCTGGCGATTTAAGGTAATCGTAATTATATTCCGAAAATAGATCCATTCCCTGCATATCTTCCATTTCCCCCTTTTTCATATCCATCCCGTTCATTTCGTCATCCTTCATGGCCATCCCATTCATCCTTTTATCCTTCACACCCATTCCTCCCATTACAGAATCTTTTTTCATATTCATTTTAGAGTGGTCCATTCCTCCCATCTTCATATCATCCATCTGCATTCCCCATTTTTCCTTTAGCTCATATGGATCTGGATCTCCAGGGTTAAATTGTAAAGCAGGCGCGCCCATCTTCATCTTCATTTTTGCCATTTTTTGCATCATTCCAATTTTATCTGGCTTTGGCACATTAGGAGCAGGGAGTATTCTTCCTTCGCCAAGAAACGCTGAAGCTGTTCCAGAACCATCCTGAGCCATGATTTTAAATTCCACTTTACCTTCATCCGGAATGGTTACAATAAAATCATAGGTTTCTGCAACTGCTATAAAAGTTTTGTTTCTTTTGAGCGGAACAATATCCTTTCCATCAGCCGATACTAATGTGGGAGTTTCCCCGCCAAAGGTCATCCAGAATGAAGTGGAGGCGGAACCGTCAATAATACGCATCCTTACTTTTTCACCTGGTTTAAAATCTGGATATTCAATTTTCTCTTCACCGTTAATCAAAAAGGCAGGGTAATAAATATCAGCAATATCAGCCCCTTCCATTCGTTGCCTCCAGAAATCTAATTGTGCTCCCAATGCTCCTCGTTTTATTACCTGATTTAGTGGTGTCGCAGTTCCTTTTTTAATGTTATACCATTCCGTTCCCCTTTTTAGGAATCTTAAAACATCCTTAGGTTTTTCATTAGTCCAATCTGAAAGTACCAGCACCAGTTCTTTATCATAATTCAGCGCTTTTCCTTTTGGATGGATCATAAGCGCACCGTAAACGCCACTTTGTTCCTGTAGCATGGTATGGGAATGATACCAATAGGTTCCATGCTGTTTAATCTCAAATTCATACTTGAAGGTTGTACCCGGTTTTATTGGTGGAGTAGTAAGGTAGGGCACCCCATCAAAAAAATTGGGCAGCAACATTCCATGCCAATGGATAGAAGTCTCTACATCCATTTTATTCTCTACATAAATTACCGCGTATTCCCCTTCAGTAAATTCTAATACAGGACCAGGAATTCCCCCATTAATGGTCATCCCCATGGTCTCTTTACCCTTGGATTTAACAACCATTTCCTGATCTATAGTTATTTTGTATTCACGCACCGGTAAATTATTCATATTTCCTTCTACCGACGCCTCTAATTCTTCTTGGCTGTAGCCTGAAAAACCTAAAAATATCAGGAGAATTAGAAAATAATTTTTCAATTTCATAGCTTTTTATATTATTTATTTTCGTTCTCCAAACGATAAATGATCTTCTTCATCTGGGCGATTTCCCTTTTCTGAGCCTCAATAATTTCTTCGGCCAGTTTCTTGGTTTCAGGATCTTCTATATCTGCCCGTTTACTGGTCAATATCGCTATAGAGTGATGGGGAATCATCGCCTTCATATATAAAACATCGCCAATAATAGGTCTTTGCGCCCTTACCAAACCCAAGGCTGAAACAAATAACACGAGGCTACCGATATAAATAGCGATATTCTTCTTCTTACTTTTATACATTTTCAGCATAAGAGATAACATGATTACTGCCATAGCTGCTATTCCCAGACAGGTCATATAGAAGCGGGTTAAACTAAAGTACACATGATCATATTCATAAGTATTAAGATACATCGTGATATACATGGCTACGAAAGACAAGCCGAGCATTAGGAAAAATCGACCATAATTACTTCCACCAGACTTGTGGTTATTGTTGTTTTCTGAATTCATAAAATTAGGTTTTACAGTTAATTGGGAAATTTTACTTTTTTATAGTCTTCTTTACGGAGCCGCAGTTGAGCATTTTATCACCGAAATATGGATTTTTAATTTCCTCAACGTCAGCATACCAGTACGCACCACCATTATTGAAAGCCATAGGGCAGAATTTCTTGTAAATAGTCCCACCGGATAGTGCTTCCTCAAACATTGGCCCAGCCAATTCTGTAAAGTTTGAAAATAACCTTCTCTGCTCCTCAATATCGTCAGTGTCTCCCAATTGCTCAGCGATAGATTTTAATTCTGCACGCTCTTCTGAGAAAGAATCGGCCATACTTTTCGCTGCATCTTGTGCCTCTCCGGCATCGCCATTGGTAAGTGCCATTTTAATTTCCAGGTAGTTATTCCAGATTTTCCCTGTCATGCCATCTATAAAATCCTGGTCAGCAACATCTGCGGCTTTTTCTTCATTTTTTTTCACTTCCTGAGGCGTGTTTACTTCAACAGATTGAGTTTCTTTTTTATCCACACAGGAAGCTAATAGTAAAACTAGTAAGGGAGCAATTCCCAACTTAAAGATAAATCTCATAATATTAATGGTTTGGTTAATTAATTAGATTGATTTTTTTACACCTCTATTTACTTTAATAAATTAAAAATTGTAGTATTCGTTATAATTCATAGATCTACATATTTTCAACATTCAATTCTTAACATCGATTGAATAGAGAGAGATAATTTTTTTTTTTTTAACTAAAGTTTAATTAAAGTGAGCTTGCTTCTCAGGAATAGCAAAATTAGAAATTGAAGAAATCAATTTCTTATGTTTTTATGGGAAAAACTTTCACAATTGAGTTTATCTAACAAAAAAGTGACATTTTATAAGAAATGAGTTATAGATTCTATCAGGAGAAGGAATAATAAATTTCAAATTACCAAATCAAAAATTGATAACACTATCCAAAGCTTCATCAGCATCCCTATGGATAAAATTTGCCTGATAATTTAAAGTGGTTTTTAAATCACTATGGCGATATAACTTCTGTAACATTAAAGGATGGATTCTGTCTCCGGCAATATTTCCAAAACTATGTCTTGCAATGTGATTGGATAAATTCTTTTCGATTTCACACTCAGCAGCTAACAACTTCAAATATTTATTTAACTGTTTCGTCGTGTTTTTTGTTTTTCTATAAAGATCTTCTGGATCTTTAGGATCTACATTCTCAAGAAAAGGAAATACATATCCTTTATTAGATCTTTTAAAACTTTTATAATGTCCAAGTATGACTTTAGCTTTTTCTGGAATCTTTAGGCTTAATGGTTTCTCGTTCTTATGCATTACGTAATAAAGACGATCATCTTTAAAATCAGACCACTTTAACTTAAGAATGTCGGATATACGTATCCCCGCGAAGTAAAAAGCAACTAACCATATGTTTTTAGTATGCCAAATAATTGAATTAGCTTCCAGTTTAAGCAATTCTATGCGTTCAATTTCTTTCTTGTTTAAACCAACTTTATTCCCAGAGGTCAGCTTTATTTTTTCTTTATCACCAGCGAAAGGATAATATTTGGGATCTACAACTTCTTCTTTTATTGCAATATTAAACAAGGTTCTAATAAATATAAGTTGATTTGTAATGGTTCTAGTCTTTTGTCCCAGGTAAGCCGCGCAAAAGGTTTTATATCGTTCGATAAATGACTTATCGATATCTTGAAAAGTTAAACGATTATTGAGTTTAAAATAAGAAACCCCATCCAGAAAAGAATTAGCTGAACGCCTAGCATTACTAATACGATCATTTCTTCTCTGTTTTATAGCTTTTATGACCTTTTGCCGCGGGCTTGTTCTATTTAAATTTAAAAACTCTTCAATATTAAACAGAATGGATAATTCAGATTTGGCTACTGAATAAGTTTTTCGATCGTATTTTTGTTCAATTCTTTCTGTAGCTAAAAGGAAAAATGATTTTCTAATCTTAGTTCCTACTAATTTTTTCTTTATCTCTTTAATTGATATCCTATCCTCATTCTGAAAAGAAATATTAGTAGCCTCTGTCAATTTTTTCCTTAAAAAATTATTAAGACGTTGAGAGTTTTGATGGCTTCTCTTTACCATACCACTTTCCTTATCCCAATCTTTTTCCAAAACATACTGTCCTAGAAAACTATAATTAGTAGCATAATTTTCACTTATTCTAAGTGCTAAAGGCGCTGTACCATCTTTCCGTTCTTTATTCTTTCTTCTTACTACTTTTATAGATGCCATAACAACAATGTTTCTTCTAATAAAGATAACGGAAACATTCTAAAAATGGGTACAGAATAGGTACAGAATAATTTAATTTTAAATGATATTATTTAATATCATTTAAAATTAAAAAACACATAAACAGCTAATTACCAGTATATTTGATATATTTCGATATAATAATTTTTAGGTTCATAACCCGGAGGTCCCGAGTTCAAATCTCGGTCTCGCTACAAGTAAAATCAAGGCTTTCGAGAAATCGGAAGCCTTTTGTTTTTAGGCTTAGTACAGAATAGCTATATTTTCTTTTCCAAATTTTAAAATAATACCATCTAATTTTATTTGGGATTAGAAAAAATTTTTAATAATAATTTTGCTTTTCATAAAGTATATCTTCCTTTAAAATTACTGCCTCCCTCCTATTATATGCAAGAATACGATCTACAGTGCTTTTATCTAATTTGCTGCGCCATCCCCTATTCCTTCCAATTTTGTAATCTGTCGAGATATAAATATGATTCCACAAATTTTCTATGTTCAGGACTTGTCATTATCTCAACTAAATTTAATGCTGAAATGTAACTTGCTAAATTTCCATTTGACGATAAAAACTTCCCATCTTTTACATAGGTTACCAAACTGTCATTTTGTACTTTAAGTTCTGGATAATCTTTTTGAAGCTGTTCTCATCCTCCGATCCAAGTCACAATTTTGTGTCCATTCGCAATTCCTGACTCACCAATTAATTGAGCGCCTGCACAATTGCTAACTGTGTATTTAGTTTCATTATTTTTCTGCTTTATAAAGTTTACGATTTTCTCGTTGTGAACTTGAGCATACATATCATATGCACTTGGAACAAGTAAAGCTTCTAATTTTGGACAATTTTCGAAAGTATAGTCTGGTAGTATTCTGATTCCTTCTTCTGTTGTTATTGGGTTTTCAGTTTCAGCTATTGTTATGACATTGAAAATTTGTTCTCAATCTTGTGTTGGTTTTGCAAAAACGTCTGAAGTTGCTATTACTTCGCTTTGTAAAACACCATTATACATAAAAAGCCCAATTAGTAGGCAATTCTTTATTAAATGACTTTAAATGCTTTGTAAGCGTGTCAGAATTTATTTGTTTTTGATTTACTTTTTCGTTCTTGGATTTAGATTTTTCTGAGTTGCAACTAATCAAAATTGTGGTGAAAAGTAGGATAATTACATAACCAATATTTTTCATTTCTTGAACTTTCTTACAAATATCGGAATTTTCTGCATTGTGTTCAAAGGTCTCGCCAACTGGCGAAATAAAGGACGCGGATTTGTCAACTTAGGATTGGTTTGTTGGTCAAGTAAATTATTTTCTTATCAACGCTGCCGCTTATTGGCGATGAACCGTCTAAAGTTTAATTTTTCTAAATTTTGATAGTTAATCAGAAAGAACCAAAGAGAGAAGATTGAATGAACCGTGGTAACTCGTAATTCCGTCAACAATGATAATCCCCTCTCATTTCTACTTTAATAACGCTCAAGTTCTGTGAGACCTGGATCTCGTTTTTAAGTCGATGAAAACCAAAGTAGCTGTTCTTTCAATCAATCTGTTATGGATAAAATTAAACATTTCTATGGAGTAGACATTAGCAAATCATTTTTTGATGTGGTTAGTCAGGATGGTAAGCATGATCAATTTGCTAATGATATAAAAGGCTTTAAAGGCTTACTGAAGTTTATTAAGAAAGACAGCCTGGTAGTTATGGAAGCCACTGGCTACTATCATTACAGATTAGCCCAGTATCTACATGAGAAAGGTATCACGGTATCGGTCGTGAATCCACTTTCGGTAAAGCGCTTTATCCAGCTGAAACTCTCTAAGATCAAAACCGATAAGAACGAAGCAAAGGCGATTTGTGAATAGGCTAAGGCTAATGATGTTCCTTTGTACACGGCAAGTGACAAGAGCCAGGCCGAGGCTCTTCAATTAATTCGTCTGATAGATATCTACACTAACCAGAGTACATCTCTAAAGAATAAGCTTCATGGAGAAAAGGTTCTGGGTAAACCTTCAAAAGTTGTTTATCACTCGCTAAACCGATCACTCAAAGTAGTACAAAACGAAATAAAAACTCTGGAAGCTAGACTAACAGAGATAGTTAAGGATGAGCAGCAAAAACAACTGACACTCCTTAAAAGTATTCCGGGAATGGGAAAGAAGACGGCGATGTTGTTAATTGTGCTTACATACGGATTCACCAGCTTTGAGAATGCCAGGCAGCTATGTTGTTTTACTGGACTTACTCCGACGATCAGACAGTCCGGAACCAGTGTAAGAGGACGCAGTAGAATTAGTAAGGTAGGCAATCGAAAGGTTCGGAATCTACTATTTATGTGCAGCTTTACTGCTTGCAAAACCAACAGGGCTTGCAGGGAAATTTATGAGCGCATAGTTGAGAAAGGTAAGAGTAAGAAACTGGCACTAATAGCCGTATGTAATAAGCTTCTAAAACAGGCATTTGCCATCGCCAAATCAGGAAGCTTTTACCAGGAAAATTATATGTCGAAATTAGCTTAAAAGGACTTGGATTTTACCTTAGTTCTTTGTTGTGTGCAGGCTTATTAGTATTAATGTTTTAATTAGGCTTTTTCACATTATTTTGGTAATCCGACAAGCAGCTTGGAAATACTGGTAATAACTTTTGCTTTTGTTCTTCAATTCCAATTTTAATAATCTCGATATATTCCGCTTGAGTGAATTCCGCTTGAATCTTTGCAGTTGAACCTTTACAATACTCTTTAGTCAAATCAGGATATTTTACTGCCATTTCTTTAGAATCTGCTAAACATTTTTCCGTTAATATATTAGCGCTTTCATTTATATAACTTTGGTTTTTCGGTTCAGCCAGTACGGGTTTTATTACCTTACAGGAAAGAATTGGTAGGAGACATTCGAAGAAGCAGGTGGCACGGTGGCGTTATTAATCTAATAATGGATTCAGTAGGTGGAATGGTTGGAATTGCCAATTTTATTTCTAAAGAAGATAAATTAGCAACTATTGATCTTAGAATTGATTATTTACAAGGTGCAAAAGCATTTGATAAGTTGAAGATAGTCTAATACATTTGGGCAATAGACTAATGGCAACAAGTATGCAGGCTTTACACGAAGGTCAATTGGTTGCTGAAGGAAAAGTCGTTTACAATATCATTAAAAGTAAATCCTGAAAATTTAATATTTGGAATATTTTCTAAAACACCGACATGCTACCTGGCTCGAACTATTCTTCGACCTTGTTTTTGTATCCAGCATTGGAGTAGTGACTCATAATCTGGCGCATACTCATAATAACCATTTAACTCCTGAACAGATTTGGCTATTCCCTTTACAATTTATTATAATCTGGTGGATCTGGATCGTACATACCTTATTTTCCAATCGATTCAATCATGATAATAGGACTGAAAGAATCTTTAGTCTTACAATTATGTTCTTGATGATAATCATGTCTGCATTTTTTGGAGATGACCTCTTTCAGAATTATCCTGCCTTTGTCGGTTTTTATGCGGTTATAAAGTTAATATTGGTGTTTTTATTTTTTAGAGCATCTAGTCAAGACCGGCACTCTGTAAGTTATGCTATGAAAAGTGGTTATATAATTCTTTTAGGCACGGGAATTTCAGCTATTTCCGTTTTCATGGAAACCCCCTTAAGGGAAATTATTTTGGTTTCCGGAATTCTAATTGAAATGCTCGGTATTTACCTTGTAAGTACACGGAATTTGGAGAAACCAAAACCAGTCCATCGCGAACATCTGGTAGAACGAATAGGATTGTTTTCAATAATACTTCTGGGAGAATCTATTATAAGTCTTACAGGCACTTTAAGAAGTATCAATTGGGACATTTTAAGTATTGTGGCAGCAGTTACGGGTTTTATTATGATTGGCCTTATTTGGTGGATATATTATGATAGTTTTCCTATCAATGAGCGGATTAAAGCTATGACCAACGGGTTTCCTATGTTGTATTCCCACTTGTTTTTAGCTATGGGTTTTGTGATCTTGGCTAATGTGATTCGACATGCTATTTTAAATGATTTAAATATGAATGAGTTTAGAATTCTGGCGATTACGGGAATGAGTTTTTTTTACATCGGAAAACAAACCGTATATGTTGTTTTTATTCCTCCCTTCCGTAAAAGTATGATAATTAATACACTAGTATGTATTTTTATAACCATAGCATCTACCTTTTTACCAAAAATAGAATATGCGCTTGTTGGAATTACAATAGGTATGCTGTATTACACTTTGGCCAATTTCAAGTTTACCTTAACCAAGGATGTATCTGAGTATGTTTCGAAAGAATAAAAATATATAGGCTTGCGTACAACGTTTATTATATGAAGCGTAGCGCGCGATTGGAAGCTATGATTTCATTTACAGTGTTAGGAGCTTTTTTACATTCTTCATTGTCACTGGAAAATTGTCCATGCTTAAGTTTCTTATCTCCATTCCAAGACCCCTTATTTAGTTCTACATTTGTAGTGTAACAAAAATAAGTCAAAATGAAATTTAAAAGTTTAATCAAATTAAGTAGCCTAGTTCTAATTCTAGGGATAACAATTCAAACATTTCCTCAATCTAAAAAAAGTAATATTATGGACAACACAAAAAATGAAAAAATCGGATTATTAGTAATCATGAAAGCGAAAGAAGGTAAGGAGCAAGAAGTAAAAGAGTTTCTTCTAGGTGGTTTATCAATGGTAAATGCAGAACCAAAAACTGAATCTTGGTTTGCATTTCAAATAGATGAACAAACTTTCGGAATTTATGACACATTTGAAACTGAAGAAGGCAGACAGGCACACTTAAAAGGAGAAGTGGCAAAAGCCTTACTGGCCAATGCTGGAGATCTTTTAGAAGGTTTTGATTCTAGCAGAGATATTAAGACCGTTGATGTTCAAGCAAGTAATCATAAAGCGGGTAATCAGAATAATGGATTGTTAGTGATTATGAAAGCCAAAGAAGGAAAGACATCTGCAGTGGAGGATTTCTTACAAGCGGGCAAGTCATTGGTAAGTTCTGAGCCGGCAACTTTATCTTGGTATGCTTTTAAAATCAATGAAGAAACCTATGCCATTTTCGATACGTTCGCAGATGACGCTGGCAGAGATGCTCATTTATCAGGGAAAGTAGCAGCAGCTTTGAAGGAGAATGCGCCTGTAATTTTGGAAGGCTTTGATGCTTCAGCAATTCAAAAAATTAACATTTTAGCTTCAAAATAAATATTTGATTAAAGGAAGGAGTGCTTTTGGCACTCCTTTCTTATTAAATTTGAATGAGCTAAAAAATAAATTTAGTATGGCCCAAATAATTATAGACAAACAAAACGGGGAACTTGCGTTTAGATTAGAAGAGTTCAACGACCTAAGCCAGTTTGATCATTTACAAAGAAGAAATTATTATTCTATCGTTTTGTTATGTGGAATCAGCTATGAACTAAGCGTTGATTTTCAAAGTTTTGAATTGCAAGGAAATCAAATGATTTGTTTGGCTCCGTATCAACCTTTCATGATACGTTCTGAAGAAAAGTGTCAGGGTTATTTATTGAATTTTCATCCCGATTTTTTTTGTACATATAGACATCAAAACGAAATAGAGACCGAGGGATTCCTTTTTAATAATTTCCATGGTTTACCCTATTTTACTGTAAAGGAGCAAAGCTTATTTCTTAATTTGATTGATCAAATTTCGAAAGAGATGGACAAAGACTCAATCGCTCAGCATGAAGTTCTTGTGGCATTTTTAAAAGTGTTTTTAATAGAAGCGGTCAGACATAAGAAACAATTTGATCAACAATTAACTCCCAGATTGTCAGATTCAAAAACAGAAATTTTACAAAATTTAGTCGATGCAATTGAGAGTAATTATTGCAAATTCCATTCTCCCCAAGAATACGCAGATGAACTATGTGTAAGTCCTAAAACTTTAGCCGGTATCGTCAAGAAATATCTCAATCAAACGACTTCATCCTTAATTTCACATAGGATCATTATTGAGGCGAAACGAGAACTTTATCTAACTTCTAAACCAGTGAAACAAGTTGCTGCTTTTTTAGGTTATGACGATGAATTCTATTTCAGTCGTTTTTTTAAAAAGAAGGTAGGAGTATCACCTGATATTTATCGTAAGACAGTTGGTTTTGCTAAACTAGAGTCAAATTAATGTCTCGTCCTAGAATACGGCTACAGGTTAATCCCGATAACTATCGGGAGATTTACGCTGTTTTTAAATATACCATATTTGGTGTTTGATAGTCTAAAGATAAATGTAATCTTATTTCGTTGTATAGATTAATTGCATTTTTTGTTGCTCTCTTTGCGTGTTGTAGGCTATCAAAGGTCTGGTCGAGATAGAACTCGTCTTTTAGAATTCCGTTTACACGCTCAGCCATAGCATTTTCGTAGCGATGATTTTCTGCTGTCATGTTAATATCGATGTTATTTCTCTTAAAATTTGAGTGTAAACATTGTTGCAATACTGTATACCTCTGTCGGAATGATGAATAAGTCCAGTAGTGTTTTTAGCTTGATATGTAGGCTTCCCCAAAAATAGGACAGTAGTTAATTAGAATATTCTAATTTTAAACAACAACTGTCATTATGACGAAAAGCAAGTTTACGGAGAGCCAAATCATCAAGGCGCTCAAAGAAAATGAACAAGGTAGATTTGTAGGTGATCTATCCAGAGAACTAGGTATTGACAAGAGTACATTTTACTACTGGCGAAAGAAGTACGGTGGAATGGATCGTCAAGAACTAAAACGTCTTAAAGAGCTTGAAAAAGAAAATAAAAAACTCAAACAGATGTACGCTGATGTGATTTTGGACAACAAGATGCTAAAAGACAGCCTATCAAAAAAGTTCTAGGACCTTCCGACAAGCGCAATCGAGCCAAGTACCCGGTCAAATAATATGTTATTCCCGTTGTCAAGGCTTGCCGTGTTGTAGGGCTTACACGATCGATGTGGTACTATCAAAGCAAGAAGGATGTAGCGAGGTTGTCGATAAGCTTACAGAGCTTGCCGAACGATATCCTACCAGAGGCTTTGATGAGTACTACCTGAAGATCCATCGTGAAGGTCTGATATGGAACAGAAAACGTGTTTTGCGAGTCTATCGTGAGATGAAGCTATCGCTGCAGGCACAAGAAGCGTATTATAAAACGCGTACAACAGCCATTAGAGACACCTGATGGGCTGAACGAGTGCTGGAGTATGGATTTTATGAGCGATACCCTTACAGATGGCAGAAAGCTAAGGGTATTCAATATACTTGATGATTGTAACCGAGAAGCACTTGCTGTGGAGGCTGGACTATTCTATCCTGCCAGAGCTCTTGTAGAAACGTTAGAAAACCTAAACAAAGAAATAGGAGAACCAAGTACATAAGATGTGATAACGGTCTAGAGTTTATCTCAAGGACATTCACCAACTGGTGCAATAAAAACTTTATAGAAATCAAATACATACAACCAAGCAGACCTATGCAGAACGGATACATAGAACGGTTAAATAGACATTACAGAGAAGACATATTGGATGCCTATTACTTCGGTGACATCCACCAATTACAAAACTGAGTGATCAATGGAGGCTGGACTATAACTATAACCATCCACATCAATCACTAGGCTAGGAAACAAAAGCCCAATATAACATAAATCAAGATTTGATGAAGAAGTTAACTTATTCATCAAAGAACAACTAAATAAAAACTATTTGTCTAATTTTAAAGTGTCCTAAAAAGGGGAAGCCTACATAATCTCTCTAGAGTTAATTTGATTAAAAAGCCATTCAAATTGGTTTACCGCCGTTTTTACAGTTTCATTTTTATCTAGAAGATACGTATAGCGTTTTGGATGTGTTTCAGTCTTAACTTCATTGTTATCTGCATCCCAATACAATGATTTGGAAATAAATGTAAATCGCCAATCGGAAGCTTTTTTGTTGTAATTTCCTGCAGCTAAAATTCATATCCTTTAAATATTTCAGCAATTATTTCGGTGCTTGATTCTAATTTATCATTTCCGCCTTTACCACTAATTATTAAAACACGTTTGGTTGCTTCAATTTTCGGTAAAAAAACCGAATTCCTATTTTCTGAAGATAAAAAACCGGTATAATGGTTTTTTCTTTTACCCAATCGGGCGTATTGGAACTCTTGCTTTCTTAAAAATAAGTAATTTAACAAGGATAAATAGTAAGTAATGTCCCAAACAAATTTGTATCATAGTTTGCAGTGGTAAACTTTGATTAAAAGCCCTAGAAATAAGCAACAATAAAAGCCCCAAGCTAGGATAACCTAAAAAATTTATCCAAGTACTAAGTTGCACGCCTATGATCAACTTATCATTAAAGCGTAATCTGCTATTGTTAAAAATTTTGATTAAACATTGCATATTGCCGTAAATCCATTGATTACGTTGTTTACATATACTGATAGTGGTAGAAGGTATTAAACCTCTACCTACTATTGTAGGGATATACCGCAGTTTATAACCTTTGGCTCGCAATTTAATTCCTAAATAAGCGTCTTCGGTAACGGAAAAAGATTTCCAACCTCCTACCATATCTAAGGCTTTTACAGAGATTAATGAAAGTGTACCTGTTGGTAGAGCTGTGCCATATTTATTTCCACTATTAGCGTATGTATTAAAGTGATGTTCAAGTTCTTTTACAAGAAAATTTTGCTTCGAAGCATTATAATAAGCTTGAGGGAATTGTACGACTGCTAATTTAGAATTGGTAATATAGCAAATTGCGGTAGATAAACGTGTGCTATCTAACATGTAATCGGCATCAACCGTAAAAACGTATTGCGATGAAGGATGGGATTTTTTCTTTAAAAATCTAACGCGGCTGCCTTGAACCTTTTAAGCTTTTTCTGGTGGAAAAACTTAGCTTTATTATGTGAAGCACAAAATTCTTCTACTGGTTTCCAATTAGCACTTGGGTTGAATTATTATCGAAGACAATAATTTCGAAATTTGAATAAGTCTGATTTAAACAACTCTCAATTACAGGAATTACAATCTCTGGAGGCTCATCACAAATAGGGATATGAATTGAAATAAATGGAGGAGTTTTTTTCTTTTTTAAAGGAGCATACATACGTTTTTTTCTATATGCCAGCCATATCTGACTTATTTATTAGAAGTAGTGAAACCCAAAATTAATAAGTAAAAAAACACAAAAATTGAAGAATCGTACCAATTAAAAATAAACCAACTAAAAATATAATACTATACAGAAAACCTCTCCTCTTAAAAACTTTATTAAGATGATAAAACTAAAGAATGTGAGTAGGTAAAAAGTGCTTTATTCGTAAAACACTTGTCTGTATTACAGACAAGTGTTTTAATTATTTTATGAAAATAGCAAATCGTTTTTGTAATATTCATAAAACTTGTTAAACTTCAATAGTTATTTCATTACAAACTTTTTAACAAAGTATCTTTCGTATATTAATCAATTAATAACTAATTAAATAAATCATTATGAAAGCATTGTGTTACCATGGGAAAGAGGATGTAAGAATTGATAATGTTCCTGACCCTAAGATTGAAGATCCAGGAGATGTTATCATCAAAGTGACTTCTACCGCAATTTGTGGATCCGATCTCCATATTTATGGCGATCTAATGCCTACAATGAAGGATGGTGACATCCTTGGTCACGAGTTTATGGGAGAGGTTGTAGAATTAGGAAAAGATGTCAAAAAATTAAAAAAAGGAGATCGTGTTGTAGTTCCGTTTACGATTGCCTGCGGAAATTGTGATTATTGTGATGATCACAAATATTCTCTTTGTGACAATTCTAACCCGAATGAAGAACTTTGTAGAGAAAATTTAGGACACTCCATTTCCGGGCTATTTGGATTTTCGCATATGTTGGGAGGATTTTCTGGAGGACAGGCTGAGTATGTAAGAATTCCTTATGCAGATTTTGGACCAATTAAAGTTCCGGATTCTTTAAGTGACGAACAAAGTTTATTTCTCTCTGATATTTTCCCAACCGGTTATATGGGAGCTGAAAATGCTGATATTAAACAAGGTGACACCGTTGCAATATGGGGTTGTGGACCAGTAGGCCAATTTGCAATACAAAGTGCTTGGATGCTAGGAGCAAAACGTGTAATTGCTATAGACGTGATTAAAGAACGTCTAGATATGGCTGAGAAACATGGTAAGGCTGAAGTTATTAGAACTGTAGATGCAGATGAAGTATATGCCAAACTGATGGAAATGACAGGTAGCAAGGGCCCTGATTGTTGTATTGATGCGGTTGGTGCAGAAGCTCACGGTACGGAAGGCTTCAATAAAGATCTTGATAAAGCACAGCCAAATGCGTTGGCTCAAATATTTAAATCCTGTAAAAAAGGAGGAAATGTTTCTATACCCGGCGTTTATGTAGGAGAGGTTGATGGTCTACCAATGGGAATAGCAATGAATAAATCCCTTAATTTAAAAATGGGACAAACGCATATGCAACATTACTTAGATCCCCTACTTAAAAAAGTAGAAGAAGGAAAAATAGATCCTTCTTTTATTATCACACACAGAATGAAATTAAGTGAAGCTCCAGAAGCTTACAAGAAATTTAGAAATAAAGAAGATGGTTGTGTGAAAGTGGTTTTGACACCTTAATTTTTTAAAAATAAAATCTTTCATTTATGTATAGAATCCTTTGTAAAATTTTACAAAGGATTCTATACATAGAAATGATTTAATGAAGTCAAGAATTTAAAAATTTGTCATGTGCCAAAATAGGTTGACCTTTTTTTGGTTAATTATTAATTCAAAAGAGTTATTTTTTTTGTTTTTGCGAGAATAAAATTTGTAAAATTTCCTAGCTTTTCTGGGCTTAATTTTCCCACATTTTATTTCCCGCCCTCTGCGTAGTTTTTTCGACAACATCATGCGGTTTTTCTTTTATAAGAAAGATATTTCGTTTCATTATAACTGCAATGAGCTTCTTCTGGAGTTTTGAATTGAAGTGACCAATGCAGTCTTTTTTCATTGTAAATTCTTACAGCTTGAGCAATCATTTTAAAGGCAGTTTCTTTGTTTTTGATGGATTCTTTTAGACCAAATTCATCCTTTAAAATTCCATTTACACGTTCAGCGACAGCGTTTTCATAAGGGTCATATTGTTGGGTAGTGCTTAAAATGAATCCATTTTTTTCGGTATATTCAGAGAAAGCAGAACAGCAATATTGGATTCCCCTGTCTGAATGGTGATTAATTTCTTTTTCGTGATGTATAGCGTTTCTTTTAGCCATTTTTAGTGCGTGGATCACGATTTCTGCAGGCATTTTGTCGGAGTAACTCCAGCCCATAATTTTCTTGGAATAAAAATCGGTCACTAAAGCAAATGGAGAAAGAACTGTTGCAGTTGGAATTAAAGTTGGAGTCATTGATCAGGGAAACGCGGAAGGAGCAACTGGAGCGATTGACCAGTATTCCGGGAATGGGAAAGAAGACGGCAATGTTATTAATCGTACTTACCGATGGATTCACTGGTTTTGAGAATGCCAGGCAACTTTGTTGTTATACCGGTATTACGTCAACGATCAGGCAATCGGGAAGTAGTGTAAGGGGTCGAAGCCGAATCAGCAAGACAGGAAACAGGAAACTCCGGAATCTATTAATCATGTGTCGTTTCACTGCGTGTAAAGCAAATAAGGCCTGTAGGAAACTTTACGAACGAATCGTTGAGCAAGGGAAGAGTAAGAAACTGGCACAAATTGCCGTATGTAATAAACTTCTAAAACAGGCATTTGCCATCGCTAAATCAGGAGCGTATAACCAGGAAAATTATAAATCAAAATTAGCTTAAAAAGACTTGGATTTTACCTTAGTTCTTTGTTGTGCATAGTATCTCACTCAAATTATTCTTTAACATACCTTTTTCTAAATTCTAAAGGAGTCATTGCTGTGTTAGTTTTAAAATATCTTGAAAAATAAGCATAGTCTGTAAACCCCAAGGTCTCAGCAATTGAAAATAATGAACTATTGGAATGAACAATTAATCTTTTGGCTTCTAGAATAACTCTTTCAGAAATCAATTGGCTAGTGGTTTTATTGACTGTTTCCTTTGCGATTCTGTTCAAATGTTTAGTGGTAATGTTCAATTTATCAGCGTAGTATTTAGGTAACTTCTGTTTGTCATAATACTTTTCTATATGTTGTTCAAATTGCTCAAGAATTTTTAAATAATTTGGGTGAGAATAATTGGCTATATCGACATCGGCCGTGTACATTCTGGCCAAGGTAATATAAATGTCATTTATAATATTTACAATTTTCAATTCCCTGAAGGATTTAGAGTCAATATATTCTCTATATAAATTTTGAAATTTGCTATTTACCTCGGGGTCATTTTGAGGAAGATCTAGCAAGGGTGGGTTTTGATAGGAATAATAGAAAGGGAAAGTTCGAAGCTTATGTGCTAAGTAATGCATATCATAAAATTCCTTGGAATGAAAAAATATGAAACCATCTGGTTGAGAATCAAATTTCCAAAAATGCGTTTGTCCAGGTGTTAGAAAGAATATTTTGCCTGGATTTATGTTGTAGGAATTAAAATCAATTTCATGTACACCAGTGCCTTGTGTAAATAATACACACAGATAAAAATTATGGCTATGCGGGGTGAAAATTAATCGCTTGTTAGTCTTAAAGTGTTCCGAAAATGTATTTACGTAGAAGTCATTAAGTAGGCTTGACGATTTAAATTGATCAATATCTAGAACAGTTGTTTTCATTTTAATGTCCTAAAAGTACAAAAATGAGAGTGAAAATTGTATGGGTACTTCTATCTTTGTGCTTTAATTTTACATATTAATATGTGAAGGATTATGATTACAGTCGTAGATGTTATAAAGGGAAAATGTCCTAATTGTAAAAAGGCAGATATTTTTGAAACTAAAGGCAATATTTTTTTATTCCGGATGCCAAAATGAATGAAAGATGTGAGAAATGTAATTTTAAGTTTGAGAAGGAAACAGGATTTTTTTTCGGGGCTATGTTTGTTAGTTATGCTCTAGCAGTGGCTGAAATGATTGCTAGTCTTATCATTTTTTGGGTATTAATCGATCTATCTCCCTTAATAGTATTTCTTATTATTGCTTTTGTAGCATTTATTAGTAGTACTTTTAATTTTAGAGTGTCTAGATCAATTTGGATATATCTTTTCTACTAGTAATTTAATTCGACAAACTCCCAGGATATTATGGCCAACGGTCTCCTTTACTTTGTTTTCATATTTTAAGAGAGAACTAAGGGGAGAACTATGACGGTCTCTACTCAGGCACCATTAATCGTAAGAGTCCCCTTAGCTTCTACTAGTGTTGCGAAGAACTAATTGGAATACCAGGTCTTAGTGGGACCCGTTAGAGGAGATAGTTAACGCAACTTCATTTTAAATCGATTTTAAAGATATGAAAAATTACCAGTTAGCTGTAGGGATCGATGTATCCAAAGGGAGTAGGACGAATACTGGCCTGCCAGTTAATTTATCACACGTGCAACTTTGAACTCTTCAGTAGTTGGCGACAGTTCTCGAGTTATTGTGGTACGTCCCCTTTTGAACATAGTTCAGGAACCAGTGTATGTAAATAATCCCTTACAGTTTAAATGTATTCATCTCAGAACTAAAAACCCTTTTATTTCTTCTTCTTTTTCTTATCCCAGTAAATATAGACTCCAAAGATTACCAGACTTACCAGAGAACCCCACAATAATCCGCTTTTTAAAGCATCTGTACTTTTCCCAATTATTGCAATAAAAACTGTTAGCGGAGCAATCCCAACCAAAGTGGCGCCAATAAAACGCCAATACCCCATTTTTAAAATTCCCCCAACAAAACTAATCGCGTCGTTTGACAGGAATGGGTTTAGCCTTGTAACAATCACTGCCCAAAAGCCGTAATCTTCGAGAAAACCGGCAATCTTCTTTTCAGATTTATGGCCAATTAATTTCTCTACGATCACCGGGCCAAAATATCGCCCTATCCAGTACCCAATAGAAGAAGCGGTAAATATAGACACCAACACGATAAAACTTCCCCAAACAGGGCCATAAGCCAAAATCGAGACCACCATCAGGGCTATGGATGGAATCACCAGTAGAAACATTTGCGCGACCATACAAACAACAAGCAGCAGTGGCCCAAACCAGCCAAATCCATCCACCCAATTCTGGATTTTTTGGTTATCATTACTGGTAAGCACATTCCAGCTTTCATTTAGAAATTCTTGAACGTTGGGTATAAAGAAATAAGAACCAATAATCAGGATCACAATAGAAATTGAAATGTAAAGTGGAGTTTTGCTTTTTTTTACCGAAGCAGTTTCCAGGGAGGTAGTATTCATATTCTATTTATTTTTCAATTCAATTTCCAAAATATTCGCAGGGTCGTTCCCAGCTTCATTAGAAATATAAAGGCTGCCGTCTGGTTTAAAAGTGAGGCCTTCCGGCTGATTAAACTCATCTTCATCAAAGGCATACACATTTTTAAATTTCCCGTCTGCATCCATAATGAGCAATCTGGGATCTTTGGCATCCAGAAGATAGATTTCACCGGTTTTAGGATGGATTTCAATTTCTGAAGGACGGAATTTTTTACTCATTTTCTTTTCAGAATTCTTCAGAAGCTTGTCTTTCATATTTAACTTAAAAACAGGGGTTTTAGCCAGTTCTTTATTTTTTAAATTAAATGCATATACGCCCTTGTAATCGTCGCTATCGCTTTCCTTATCCTTAATAGCAAGCATTAGCCGGTTATTTGATTTATCCAGACAGAGTCCTTCCACATTGTGTGCCTCCGTTAAAAAAGTTTCAAATTTGAAAGTCTTTGGATCCTCGCTATCAAAATTTGAGATTTCAAAAATAGTTCCGTCACTGCTAACAACGTAAGCGGTGTTTCCATTGATGGCAAGGCCTTCGTAATCGCCGGCATCGGCAAAATCTATTCTTTTTTCGATTTCAGATGTTTCAAGATTATAGATAAAGACGATCCCGTCTTCATCCTGGACACACGCAACCCTATTTTCATCCAGCCATTCTATTCCGGAAACTTCATCCAGAATTTTGGGAAGTTCCCATTTAGACTCAATTTTATACTCGTACTTTTTTTCTTTGGAAAGTGTTGCTTTACGATCAAATGAAAAAATCAATCCACCCGCAAAAACAACAACTCCCAGTACGATCAATACAGCTGACTTATTCATGATTTCATTTTATAATTAATCCAAATATTCTATATCAGGATTCACCTCTCCGGAAACATTAAAAACAACCTGCTCATCCTTCAGCGTTCTTTCAAACTCTACCTGATAATAAGTGACCCCGTCAATTATCAAAATTTCAGTATCGTCTATTTCATTAGACTCATAATTTGTGTTGATGATTGCTGTTATCGGCCCTGGCAATTCAGATATTAAAATGTCATATTTATATTTGAGTAAATTCCCATCATTGCTAAGAATGGCGGTGTGGTCTATATTATCAACTTCGAATTCCACTTCGTAATCCTGCTGGAGTTTTTCCCATTCTACATCTGTAGCATCAGGGAATTCACGCTGGAAAGTATTTAATACTACTGAAGGTGTTTCAACATTGGGGCTGTCGTCATTATCACAGGAAATGGACATAGCTGCCAAAATCACTGTCATTAAAATTATTCGTTTCATATTTTTATGATTTACATTTTAAGTTGAAACAAAGATGCAACCCAAAACTGGAAAGAATTTGGAATAGAAAATTATGGCTTGGATACTTCGCCATCCGTAAAATGGACGCTTTGAAAAAATTTAAAAGTGGGAACTGGAAAAAATCAGAAATTCAATTGCTTGAGATAGATTTTAGAAAAGGTTTATTTCTTTGGAAACCCTACTTTAAAAATATGCTTTTCATCAAAGTGATATGACAGCGCGAGGTTATATTCGTCGGCTATGGCTTTTGAGATCGCCAGACCAAGTCCGTTTGAATTTTTGTCGCTTATTTTATAAAGCCGGGTAAATAATTTTTCCTTTTTAAGTTCTTTATTTTCTGAGAAATTGGAAATATTGACTATGCTATTATCAGTTTTAATTTTAATCTTACTTCCGCTTTCACCATGAACAATGGCATTCTTAATGAGGTTGGTGAAAAGAATGATTGCTAGATCCTTGTTCATTTTAAATTCTATCGCTTCCTTTAGATCCATAACCAACTCCATATTCTTATGCCTTGAAAAATCTGAAAAGTCATCCACCAGATTTTCGATAATGGTATTAATAGACACTCTTTCTTCGGCAACAAACTGCTGATTTTCAATTTTACTTAATAGCAATAAAGATTTATTAAATCGGGTTAAACGCTCCAGGTTATTAAGTACCGCAGCGATTTGCTTTAGTTCATCCTCGTTTAGCTCGTTGTTTTCAATATATAATTCCAGTTTATTAATACTAATTGCCAAAGGGGTCTGTAACTCGTGGGAGGCATTTTCAATAAACTGCTTTTGCCCGGTAAAACTATCTTTGGATTTTTGCAATAGCTGCTGAATTTGCTTATTAAGCAAATTGAATTCTTCAATAGAAGTTTTTTCGACCTTTATATTTTCATCTTTTTCAATATTGAAATTTTTAAGCTCACTTATAAGCTTATAAAAAGGGTTCCATACTTCCTTTAGCACAATATTATTCAGAAGAATAATAGAAAATATTAGTCCTAAATATAACCACAGCAGAGAATACAACAGGTCTTCAATAAGATCGTCCTCCTCTACCATGGAGGTAATCACCTTTAACTTATAATATTCCCCATTTTGCTGAAAAACACTTTCCAGTAAGCGTACGGGTTCAAAATCTTCTTCATTCTGCATGTACATCAAGGTGTCGCGATAATTGTCCTTGAGGTTTTGAACATTTTCTAATTCCACTTTATTAATAGTATAATAGCCTTCCCCGAACTCATTTTTCTCTAAAATAGCAGCATCTTCTTTGGCACGACGTATTACTAACATTTTCTGGTTTTCCAGTCCGTCATCCATGCTATCATATATTTCATCCAGCATTTCAAAATAGAATAAAACAGCCCATACTGAAAGGAGGACTAAAAGGATAATTGCAAAATACCTGGTGGTATAATTCAGCAGTTTCATAAGCCCATTAATTTGTACCCAATTCCATAAACGGCTTTAATTTCAATTTCTGCGTTTTGTTCATTCAACTTTTTTCGCAAGTTTTTTATTTGCGAATAGATAAATTCAAAATTATCTGACTGGTCAATATAATCGCCCCAAACATGTTCTGCAAGCGCCGATTTATTAACCAAGCGGTCTTTATTGGTGGCAAGGTACATCAGGATATCAAATTCTTTTCTGTTTAAAGTGATTTCAGTTTTATTAATAGATACCACATGTTTATCCATATCTATAGAAACATTTCCGATTTCTAAAATTTTGGAACCTTCAAATTTTTTTCGTCTTAAAACCGCATTAATCCTAGCATGCAGCTCTGCCATATGAAAAGGTTTAGGCAAATAATCATCGGCACCCAGATCCAGTCCTGTAATTTTATCGTCCAGGGAATCTTTAGCTGAAACTATGATCACACTGTCTGAAATTCCTTTATTTTTTAATTCCTTAAGAATCTGAAGCCCATCCCCATCGGGCAGAGAGATATCCAGTAAAATACAATCGTATTCGTAAGTACCAATTTTCGAAAAAGCTTCCCTGTAACTGCTAGCTGTTTCCACTAAGAACTCTTCTTTTTCTAAAGAATCCTGCATGTTCTCCAACATTTCTTGCTCATCTTCTATAATGAGAATTTTCATATTTCCGTGCTTTAGCGTTAAAAATACAACCGAAAACTAGAAAGATTTAGGAATTTGATATTTTAAATATTCCCAAATTCTTCCAGTTTTGGCGCTTTTATTTGTATCAAAATCAAAAAGCTCGGGGAAAGTCCACGAGATTTGAATTTAAAAATACGAGATAAGCCTCGGGAATCAAACTCCTCAAAAAGGACTAAAAAAAGAAAGATATGAAAAGTTTAAAAGTAGCTGCCCTTGCTTTATTTGCAACCGCAGCAGTAAGTGCCCAGGATTTAAAACAAAGCGAAGTCCCTGCTAAGTTGGTGGCAAATTTTAATAAGGAATATAGCACCGCAACTGATGTGGAATGGGAAAAAGAAGACGAATTGTACAAAGTGGAATTTGACATGAACCGCAACGAATATGAGCTTTGGTATGATGCATCCGGGAACATGACCAAAATGGAAAAAGAATTGAAGGTTACAGAATTGCCTCAAGCTATTAAATCTAAAATCAGTAGCTCTTACGCTTCATATAAAATTGATGATATTGAAATCAAGGAAGAAAATGGAAAAACTACCTATGAAGTTGAACTAGAAGATGGTAGAAAAGAAATAACTGTGATTTTCGACGAATCCGGTTCTGTAATCAAGGAGTTTGAAGATTAGAAAAGATCAAGAACAATTTAGTTTTAAAGGCTCAAATTTCTTTGAGCCTTTTTTTATTGGTTAAAAGAGGATTTTTACTTGCCGTTTAAAAATTATAAACTACCCCTAATATTAAATGATTTGTAAATTTGCATAATACCAAATCTTACCCCTTTTGAAAACAAAGAACAAGCGGAAACTAATTACCTATCTAAATATTTTAGATCAGCCCTTAAAGGTTAATCCTTTTCTATTCAGCAGAACATTTTTTCTCTGGGCACTTCTAGGTATTCTTGGCGGGCTTCTTTCCGGTACTTATTGGATTATACTGGAATTTTTGACCCATGGCTTGGCTTTTTTTGATGGTTAGCTGGTGATCCCTACTATGGCAGTTGCCGGACTTCTGGCCGGTTTAATTATTCATCTTATTGGAGATCCGGGGGAAATCCATTTAATCGTCAATAATATCAGGTTTAATAAAGGTAAACTAGATCCAAAAAACAATCTATCTATGGTGCTTTCTTCTTTACTTTGTGTGGCTTCTGGCGGTAGCCTTGGACCCGAAGATCCTTTAGTACAGGTAACGGGTTCTACCGGAACCTGGCTTGGGAGAGTATTGAGAATGAAAGATGAAGAGCTTCGTCTATGAGTATTGCCTAGATGGCTTCAGGCTTTACTGCTTTATTTGGAGCTCCCTTGGGAGGAAGTTTGTTTTCATTGGGAATTTTGCATCACAAACATGCCGTGGAATATTACAAAGCAATCATTCCGGCCTTTGTAGCCAGTTGCTTCAGCTATATTATTTTCGCATTAATCATACATTTAAGACTTGGTCCAATTTGGGACCTACCCTCTTATGGAATGCAGGATAAATTTGATTTTATTATGCGATCCTTTTTGCCGTGGCTGGAACCATCATTGCCAGGACTTTTATTTTCTGTACTAAAATTTTAAAAATTGCTTTTCAAAAATTAATTTTCCTATATATATCAAAACCTTAATAGGTGGGGTGATTTTAGGAGTAATTGCTTTCTATTATCCGCTCACCCGTTACTTCGGACACCATCAAATAAATGAACTCCTCTTGAATAATCTATCCATACAGTTCCTTCTTGCGATATTAGTTTTTAAAATAATTCCCATTGCTGTTACCGTAACTTCCGGATGGCGTGGAGGTTTTATTATTCCATTATTTTTTACTGGGGCTACATTAGGATTGATTATTCACCATTTATTTCCTGAAACTAATTTGTCCCTGGCAGTAATTACCTGCATGGCAGCAATAAATGCTTGCGTTACGAGAACTCCAATGAGTACCACAATCCTACTAGCTACTCTTACAGGCTTCACCTACTTTATTCCTATATTGTTTGCAAGTTTAACAGAATATTTTCTAGCTCCCAGAATACCATTCATAGGTTCAAAAATGGAAAAACCATTATACTCGGAATAATCAGCAATTTATGAACATTAAAAAAATACTCAATAGTATTTGATCGTAGTTTTTTTGAGAGTATTATTAAAAATTAATTACACTATCCAAAGCATCTGCATCGCGATGAATAAAATTGGCTTGATAGTTTAAAGTTGTTTTTAAGTCACTATGCCTATATAATTTCTGTAGCATTAAAGGGTGGATTCTATCCCCTGCAATATTTCCGAAACTATGACGGGCAATATGATTAGATAATACTTTATTAATATCACAAAGTTTAGCTATTTAGTTTAGATAATTATTGAGAAGTTTAGTGGTACTCTTTGTCCGTGTATAAATTTGTTCGGCTTGAGTTTGATCTACTTCCCGTAAAAAAGGGAATAAATATCCGTTATTGAATTTCTTACCTTGGCGATAGTAATCAATTATAATCCTAGCTTTATCAGGAATTTTTAAACTTAGAGGTTTACCATTTTTTTCCATGACATAGTATAAACGGTTATCCTTGAAATCAGACCATTTTAATTTAATTACATCTGAGATTCGCATCCCGGCAAAATAAAAAGAAAACAACCATATGTTGTGAGTATGCCATATAGTTGAGTACTTCTCTAATTCGAGTGATTCTATCTTCTCAATTTCTTCTACATTCAATCCAATTTTATTACCTGAGGATATTCTAATTTTCTCTTTCTCACCAGCAAAAGGATAATATTTCTGGGCAATTACTCCTTCTTTAATTGCAATATTATAAAGAGTTCTAATGAAAATAAGCTGATTGGTTATTGTCCTTGGTTTTTGATTCAAGTAAGAAGAACAAAATGTCTTATATTTTCTAATGAAAGACTCGTCAATATCCCGGAATCTTAGGTTATCATTTTTTTTAAAATATGCAACGCCATCCATCCAGTGATATTTAGATCTTCTAGCCTCGCTCACTCGCTTTAACCGTCTTTGTTTAATTTCTTGGATGATTTTTGCCTTGCTTCTCGAATTCTTTAGTTGTATAAATTCTTCAATATTATATAATATTGATAACTGCGCTTTAGCAACTGAAAAAATGCCCGTGTCATATTTGCTTTGTATATTTTCAGTAGCAACCGCAAAGAATGATTTGGAACCATCTGGTCCTTTCAATTTTTGTTTTATTTGCTTCGGAGTTATTTTTGTATCGGAATTGAAGTATATATCGTCTACTTCAATCATTTTTTTCATCAAAAAGTTATTTAATCTTTTAAAATTTGGATGCGTTTTTTTTACTTTTCCAGCAAGATCGTCCCAATCCTTCTCAAAAATGTTGTGTCCGAGCCAGACGTAATTAGTCTTATAATTCTCACTAATTCTTAAGGCGAGAGGAATTCTACCATCCTTTTTTTTATGTTTTTCCTCAAAACTATCTTCAAATTTGCCATACATTTAAGATTTAAACCATTGTAATATACCAAATTACATCTATAAAACTAGTACAGAATAAGTACAGAATCGATTGATTTTAAGCCATATTATATGGTATTAAAAAAAATTAAAAATTATCTAATCAATTGATTTTCAATTATTTCGGTTAATATTGGTTCGTACTTGAATATTTTCATAACCCGGAGGTCCCGAGTTCAAATCTCGGTCTCGCTACAAAAAAAAGGGATTTCGTATTTTCGAAATCCCTTTTTACTTTTTATCAATTTTCTATTTCCTGATCTACACTAACTTATCCAGTGTGATTGGCAATTCTCGCACACGTTTTCCGGTAGCATTGTAGATCGCATTGCAAATTGCAGAAGCAACTCCTACAATACCAATTTCACCCAGACCTTTAGCTCCCAGCGGATTCACGATTTCATCATGTTCTGGCACGAATATCACTTCAAGATCCTGAATATCTGCTTGTACTGCAACATGATATTCAGCAAGGTTCGCATTCATAATTCGGCCATTACGACTATCCATCATTCCTTCTTCTTCTAGCGCCATACTAATTCCCCAGGTGATACCACCCAGAATCTGACTTTCAGCGGTCTTAGGATTTAGTATTTTACCTCCTGCTATCGCACTCACAACTCTGGGAACCGTGATCATTTTAGTATCCTTATCTACATGTACTTCTACCATCACACAGGAATGTGAGTAGCATGAATACTTACTGCGATCATCTGCGGGTTGAGAATTAACGCTGGTTTCCACAGAATTCTGACCGGAAGCTGCTAAAATTTCAGAATAACTAAATCGGGTAGATTTTACGCTTAGATGTCTATTACTGAACTCCGCTTCTTCGAACATTGCTCCCTTTAGTTCTTCAGGAAAACTCTGTTGAGCGTATCCAAATATTTTCTTCTGAAGCGCATGACACACAAGTTTTACTGCAGCACCTACTGAAGATGCAGTCCAGGATCCACCTTCAATTGGAGCCTTCGGCAAACTAGAATCTCCAAGCTGGAATTCTACATCTTCCAATGGAATTCCAACAATTTCCGCCGCTATCTGGGACATGATCGTATATGTTCCAGTACCAATATCTGCCGTCCCACTACTAACTGTAAGTTTCCCTTCAGAAGTTAATATAGCTTTCGCTGAAGATTCCTGCTGCAAAGCTTCCCACACTCCAGTGGCCATTCCATAACCAACAAGATTATTACCATCCTGCATGCTTCCAGGCTTTGCAATTCTTTTCTCCCATCCAAAACTTTCTGATGCTTTGAGGAAAGCAGCTCTTAATTCCTTACTGGAATAAGGCTTACCTTCATTTTGATCAATATCAGCATAATTTATTAAACGGAACTCCAGTGGATCTACCCCAGCTTCAATGGCCAGTTCATCAATAGCACACTCCAGGGCATACATTCCTGTAGCTCCTCCGGGTGCTCGCATATCCATAGGCGTATATACATCCAGCGGCACGAGTTGGTAATCCAGTTTGACATTATCACACTGGTACATCATTCCAGACCAGTCTACAACGGTCTCGTTGAACATTTCAAACCTTGAAGTTTCTCCAAATGCCTCGTGATTTATTGATTTCAGTTTGCCTGTTTCATCTGATGATAGTTTTAAACGCTGTAAACAAGCAGGCCTGTGCCCAAAAGTGAACATCTGAGTTCTGGTCATTACAACCTTCACCGGCAAATTGAGAACTTTCGAGGCCATCGCAGCACAGAATAGTTGATATTGTGGTCTTAAACCAGACCCAAATCCGCCACCTACAAAAGGAGACAATACCCTGACCTTTTCTTTTTCCAGATTGAAGATCCCTGAAATATATTGCTGACTACTTCCAACTCCCTGTATTTTATCATAAATGGTAAAGCCCTGCTCATCTGCATTCCAGATCGCTACGGTTGCAAAAGTCTCCATAGGGTTCTGATAATGGCGAGGCAAATAGTATTCTACATCTACCTGATGTTTAGAAGATTCATAAGCTTTTGCGGCATCACCTCTGGGCTCTGGTGGGTCAGGAACGTCCTCTCTGGTCGCATTCTGGAGATTTGCTTTAAGATCAACCTCACAACCTTCCTCTTTTTCATAATCTATTTTAACCAGTCCTGCGGCATATGCGGCTGTTTCGAAAGAATCTGCAACGATTAGCGCGACCGGTTGCCCGTTATACAAAATGTCCTCATTATAGAATGGTCTGAAAGGATTACCGGGAGGAGCCAGAGGATCTGTATAATCTGAATCCATCTTAACTTCTTCCGGGATATTTTTATGGGTAAATACCTGTCGAACTCCCGGCACTTTTAAAGCCTCTTCATCATTAATCTCAATAATTTTACCTCTGGAAATTGTACTATTCATTATATATCCATGTACTAAATGCTCAGGATTAAATTCAGCGCTATAGGTAGCATTCCCTGTTACTTTTTTTATACCATCTACCCTTCTGGTAGGTTTCCCTATATATTTTGTATCTGCTATCATGCTATTTGTTCATTGCTTCTGTTAATGCTCTTACAATGGATTTTCTAACCAGTGGTATTTTAAAATCGTTATCACCGTATCCTTTAGCTCCATCGGTAAGTTTATCCGCTAATTGCTCGAAATTCTCCGTATTTGCCTCTTTTCCAATAAACTCTTTTTCTACGGAAGGTTTTCTCCAGGGTTTGTGTGCAACTCCACCCAAAGCAACTCTAATGTCCTTGATAGTGTTGTTTTCCAGTTCAATTGCGGCAGCTACTGAAACTAATGCGAAAGCATAAGACGGCCTGTCCCTGACTTTTAAATAATGATAGTTCTTAGCAAAACCTTTCTCTGGAAGCTCAATTCCCGTAATGATCTCTCCCGGTTCTAAATTGGTTTCTATGTGCGGGGTGTCACCAGGCAGTTTATGGAAGTCAGTCGCGGCAATTGTCCTATCACCTTCAGCTCCACTAATATGAACTGTCGCATCTAATGCCGCAAGCGCTACCGCCATATCTGAAGGATGCGTGGCTATACAATGCTCGCTTTCTCCAAGAATTGCATGCAAACGGTTAAATCCTTCTAATGCGGAACATCCACTTCCAGGCTCTCTTTTATTGCAGGGCGTTGAAGTATCATAAAAATAGAAGCATCTGGTTCGCTGTAATAAATTCCCGCCATTGGTTGCCATATTTCTTAATTGCGCTGAAGCGGCAGAGAGCATAGCCTCAGAAAGTAGTGGATATTGCTCTTCTACTAGTTCATGATAAGCTGTATCGGCATTGGTCTTGGTCGCTCCCAGTAGTAAACCTCCAGAATCTGAGTTTTCGATTTCCGAAAGATTCAGATGATTGATATCAATTAAATGCTCAGGATTCTCAACCCGATACTTCATAAGATCCAGCAAATTAGTTCCTCCACCAATAAATCTGCTACTTTCTTTTTTAGAACCTATGTGTTCGATCGCGTTTTCCACGCTTTGTGCTCTTTTGTAGGAAATATTATTCATAGTCTAATTGCTATTTTTAGATAAAGCTTCGGTATTTCTGTCTTTTAATTCTTCCACCACTTTATAAATGTTGGCATAAGCTCCACAGCGACAAATATTTCCACTCATGAGATCTCTTAATTCCGCAGCATCACTTCCTTTATTCATATTCAGTAATCCAATGGTAGAGCATATCTGCCCGGGTGTGCAATAGCCGCACTGGAATGCATCGTGTTTGATAAATGCTTCCTGCACTGGATGCAATTCATCTCCATTAGCTAATCCTTCTACCGTGACAATCTCTTTACCTGTTTGCATTGCGGCGAGGGTCAGGCACGAATTAATATGTTTCCCGTCGACAAGAACGGTACATGCTCCACATTGACCATGATCGCAGCCTTTCTTAGTTCCTGTAAGCTGTAAATGTTCCCGCAAGGCATCGACAAGAGTTGTCCATGCAGAAACTTTCATACTAACATCTCGTCCATTAATATTTAATACCAATTCTTCGGTATCAGGATGTTGTTTAATTTCCATTATGTATGGTTTTGGTTGGTAATTGATTCTAATGATTACTAGAATACCTTTTAAAGCTAAAGAATAATTTGGTCACAATTATTTATATCACTCATCTTAGTATTTTTTTATGATTTTTGTTTAATTCCTACAATCATCGTAAGTAATTAGATTTATGTATTTTACAGCTACACTCCCAGCTATTTTAAACTAACTCAGCTTAAAAAAAACTACTCAATTTCTAATTGTTATAGTTGTTGTAAAAACAAATCTCATATCCAATTTTGAGCTTTATTTGCTCAAAAAATTGTGATAATAAACGCATATAATTTTACCGTATACATTGAGCCTGTGGCAGCAGCTTCCGAAGATTTCGTGGTACAACCGTGGGTATGGATAGCCTTTTCTGCCTTCATAATTCTTCTCCTCATCGTAGACTTAAAACTGGTGATGAGAAAACCTCATAAGATAAATACTAAGGAAGCTGCGTGGTATAGTGCCGGCTGGATAAGCCTGGGGCTTCTATTTACTGCTGTGATTTATTGTTGGCAGGGTTCTCTTGCTGCAGGAGAATATCTCGCCGGTTATTTGATCGAGAAATCTCTGTCAATGGATAATGTGTTCCTTTGGGCAATACTCTTTAGCTACTTCAAAGTGCCAAAGGAATTTCAACATAAAGTATTGTTTTGGGGAATTTTTGGCGCTCTCGTTCTAAGAGTCATTTTTATTTTCGGCGGAATTGCCCTGATTGAAAATGTACATTGGATCATATATATATTTGGTGGATTTTTGCTGTATACTGCTTATAAGATCTTTAAAAGTGACATTACTGAAGCAAATCCTAATAACAATAGAATTTTCAAATGGGTACGAAAAGTGATTCCTCAAACTGAAGGTTACAGGGAAGACAACTTTTTTGTAAGAGAAAATGGTAAGAAGATTGCCACTCCTCTATTAACCGTTTTGATCATCATAGAACTAACCGATGTCATCTTTGCAGTAGATTCTATCCCGGCAATATTAGCAGTAAGCAGAAATGAATTTATAATTATTAGCTCAAATGCATTTGCCATTCTAGGTCTTCGTGCCTTGTATTTTTTACTGGCAGATATGAAAGACAGGTTTATTTACTTAAACGAAGGACTGGGAATTATACTGGCTTTCGTTGGAATTAAATTCCTGATAAGCGATCTATACGAGATACCAATCTGGATCACTCTTTGTTTTATAGCTTTAATTTTAATAGGTTCGATATTATTATCTCTACGACAAACTTCGACGATCGAATTAGATAAAACTTAGATTTATGAAAAGACAACAATTAGCAAATACAGAATTATATACTCCTCCTATCATTTTCGGCGGAAATGTATTCGGGTGGACGATCAATGAAAAAGAATCTTTCAGAATGATGGATCAACTGCTAGATATGGGATTTAACTTTATTGATTCTGCAGATGTATATTCCAGATGGGCTGAAGGTAACTATGGTGGTGAATCTGAAAGTATTATTGGAAAGTATATGAAGTCCAGAGGCAACCGGCATAAATTGACCATTACCACCAAAGTAGGTTCCAGTATGCAACAAGGTGGCGATAAGGATATTTCCAAAACACATATTCTTAATGCAGTCGAAGATAGCTTAAGAAGATTGCAAACAGATCATATCGACCTTTATTTCACCCATTGGGATGATAATAAAACACCCGTAGAAGAAACCCTGGGGGCCTATCAGAAATTAATTGAGCAGGGAAAGGTGAGATATATTGGAGCTTCAAATTTGAGTCCTGATAGATTACAGGAATCATTAGATGCTTCCAAAAAAAAGGATTTACCTAAGTATCAGGTTTTCCAGCCGGAATATAGTTTGATGCAGCGAAACAAGTTCGAAGGGAAGATTCAGAAGATCTGCCAGGAAAATGATCTAGGAGTTACCTCCTATTTCAGCTTAGCCAGCGGATTCCTCTCTGGAAAATATCAAAGTATCGAAGATATAAAAGGCAGTGATCGTGAACAGTTCCTTGGAGATTATTTCGACGATCGTGGTAAAAAAGTACTCAACGCACTTAAAGATATATCAGACCATCACAATATTTCCCAGGCAGGGATTGCTTTAAGATGGATCATGCAGTGCCCGGGTATAACTGCTCCAATTGCAAGTGCAACCAAACCTAAGCATCTTAAAAGTTTTGAAGAAGCTGTAAACATGGAACTGACCAAAGAAGAAATGGATAATTTAAATGCGGCAAGCAACCATTAGGTTATGAAAGTTTCGAAATAAGATCTTGCAGTCTAAGTGTATCCTGCTCACCAGATTTCATATGCTTTAGAGTGAAGGTTTGCTGTTCAATTTCCTCTTCACCAGCAAGTATGACAAATGGAATATCTCGCTTATCGGCATATTTCATTTGTTTACCCATTTTGGAACTGTCTGGATAAAGTTCAGCAGTAATTCCGGCATTTCTCAAAGACCGTATAGACTTCATCGCATATAAAGATTCCTTATCTCCAAAATTTATAAAAAGTACTTTGGTATTCTCACGCACAGTTTCAGGAAACAGATCCAATTCTTCAAGTACAAGATATATTCTGTCCAGACCAAACGAAATTCCCATTCCGCTCATATTCTTTAAACCAAAAATCCCGGTAAGATCGTCATACCTTCCTCCTCCACCAATGCTTCCCATCTTAACTTTTTCAGGAGCAGCAACCTCAAAAATAGCTCCGGTGTAGTAATTGAGTCCGCGTGCCAGGGTCACATCAAGGTCGAGAGTAGCGGTTTTCAAAGGCATTTCAGCAATAGCATTCTGTATGAATTGCAATTCTTCAATACCTTTCATACCGGTTTCAGAACTTTCCAGAATAGTTTGTAATCCTGAGACTTTTTTAGCAAAAGAACCATTGAGATCAAAAATTGGAGATATTTTTTCGATAGCTTTTTCAGAAATACCTTTTTCCAGCATTTCTTTTCGTACTCCATCTTCACCAATCTTATCAAGTTTATCCAGCGCTACAGTAAAATCTATAAGTCGATCCTGTTCTCCAATAACTTCTGCAAAACCAGATAAGATCTTTCTGTTATTGATCTTGATCGTTACATCTTCCAGACTTAACTGAGTAAATACCGCATCATACAATTGTATGAATTCCACTTCCTGCCATAGACTATCACTTCCCACCACATCTGCATCACATTGGAAAAACTCTCTGAACCTCCCTTTTTGAGGACGATCTGCTCTCCAAACGGGTTGTATCTGGTATCGTTTAAAAGGGAACTCGATCTCATTTTGATGTTGTACTACGTACCTGGCAAAAGGAACCGTAAGATCATATCTTAATGCTTTCTCGCTTATAGAAGAAGTTAATGCCGTACTATCCTTTAATTCAAGAGCTTTCGCATCAGCTTTTTTAAGATAATCACCTGAATTAAGAATTTTAAAAATCAGGCGATCTCCTTCTTCACCATATTTCCCCATAAGGGTCGAAGAGTTCTCAAAACTAGGAGTTTCGATAGGTTGAAAACCAAAACTTTTAAATTGAGTTTTGATAATATCGAAAATGTAGTTTCTTTTTGCTACTTCTTCCGGAGAAAAATCTCTGGTACCTTTTGGAATTGACGGTTTTTGTGCCATAAAGTTCTAAGCTGAAATGTGATTTTTAAAGGACTGCAAATATCTTAATTTTTGAGTGAACCCAAACAAATTTGATATTTTAAGTAACAATCCTATCATTTTATAGTCTAATCGTTAAGATCGAAAAGTTAGCCCATGTTTTCACTCCTGCGGGAAAATATTAGAATTGCCCTAAGTTCCATAAGAAATCAGTCACTAAGAACTGTCTTAACTGTTCTCATCATCGCTATTGGTATCACAGCATTAGTTGGGATTTTAAGTGCTGTAGCAGCACTGGAAAACACTATTAGTCAGGATTTTGCTTCAATGGGCGCAAATACTTTTAACCTGCAACGTTACGAATTCAGAGAGCGAATAAGCAATGAGGACCGGAAGGTAAATCCCACAATTAGCTATAGGGAAGTGACCGAGTTTAAGGAGAATTTTCAGTTTCCATTTACTGAAACCGCGATATCATTTACGGGAACAGGATCTGCAGAAATCAAATATCAGAATGAAAAAACAGATCCGGATATCTCAGTTCTTGGGGTAAACGAATATTATTTAGAGAACTCCGGACTTGAAGTTGAAGAAGGAAGAGAGTTCAACATTTTCGATATTAACAATAACAACAATGTTGCGGTGATTGGTGCCGACTATAAAGACGGCATTTTTAATGGAATGGATCCCGTCAATAAAACGATTAGTATTCGCGGGGCGAAATTCAGAGTGATTGGAATTCTGGAAAGTAAAGGAAGTACCTTCGGAAACAACCAGGATCTAAGAGTTTTTATCCCGATTCAACATGCTCGCTCGATCTTTTCTCAACCAAATATTAATTACAGCCTGAGCGTAAAGGTGGACGATAAGGAAATGCTGGAATCGGCCATGGATGAAGCTATTATCACCTTCAGAAATATTCGTGGATTAAACCCGAAAGAAGATAATAACTTTGGAATTGAGAGAAGTGATGATCTTATTAATCGTATTCTTCAAATTACTGGTGCTTTAAATATTGCCGCCTGGATCATTTCCATCATTACCATATTTGGATCATCCATCGCCTTGATGAATATCATGCTGGTAAGTGTCACTGAGAGAACACGTGAAATTGGAGTCAGAAAAGCATTAGGTGCTAAAAAAAATACTATTGCCATGCAGTTCTTCCTGGAAACTTTAGTGATTGGTCAGCTTGGTGGTCTACTCGGTATATTGCTAGGAATTCTTATTGGCTGGGCCGTATCGTCTTCCCTGGATTTCGATTTCACCACACCTTGGAAAGCCATGTTATGGGCTACCGGGATTACCATATTCGTAGCTATACTTGCAGGCAGTTACCCTGCTGCTAAAGCCGGAAAACAGGATCCTATAGAATCACTTAGATACGAATAGTTCTAAGCGTCTTTATCTACGATGTCCTTAAAGTAAGCGTATAATTCACCTTTTGTGATATTTGCCCCCTGTTTGATCAAAGCGAAAATATCTTTATTTCTGTCCTCACTAAGAGCTTTTGAAGATGTATAGATATTCACCATCTCATTCATAAGATTGGTTTGTAACCATTGATAACCTTCCCGGGTTGTAATGTCTACAGATTCATTATCTACCTTAATCGCGATCAGATTGATAGTTACTTCAGAAATATAAAAAAGAAAGACCTGGTTTGGAGAAAAATGCTCCAGGTATTCAACCTTATTCAGGACTCCTTCCCATACAAGATTGCTAAACAGATCCATTTCATCTTCAGCAACCTTAGGCTGTTCTTTTTTGATCTTATCCCATTCCTCACCGGTGATGGACTGAGTTGCCAGGAAATTAATGAACTCCTGATGCATCTCTTCAAATTGTTCTTTTGTTAATCGAGCGTATTTCATTTTTCTCAAAATAAGAAAAGCCCACTCATAAATGAGCGGGCTTTTTGCTATAAAATTATAATATTAAGCTTCCCCTACAACGTCAAAACTTAGGTTTGAAACTACTTCACGATGAAAACGCAAAGTTGCATCATACTGTCCTAAACGCTTGATGTTTCCACCGGCGATGCTAATAAATTTTTTCTCAATTTCTACACCTTCCTTAGCAAGAGCATCAGCCAGATCACCGTTAGTGATAGAACCAAACAACTTATCACCAGCTCCTGCCTTAGCAGTCATCTTGATCTCAATATTGTTAAGTTTCTCAGCCTGTTTCTTAGCTTCGTCAATGTGCTTTTGTTCCTTATAGGCACGCTGCTTTAAAGTTTCAGATAAAACTTTTCTTGCAGAAGGAGTTGCCAGTTCAGCGTATCCATGAGGTATAAGATAATTTCTACCGTAACCGTTTTTAACAGCCACAACATCATCTTTAAAACCTAGATTGTCTACGTCTTTTTTAAGTATTACATCCATAACTGCCTCTTTTTATTTTAATAAATCACCTACGTAAGGCATTAGTGCTAAGTGACGAGCACGCTTTACAGCAGTAGCCACTTTTCTCTGAAACTTCAAAGAAGTACCTGTTAAACGACGAGGTAACAATTTACCCTGCTCGTTTACAAACCCCATAAGAAAATCTGGATCTTTGTAATCAACGTACTTAATACCAGATCTTTTGAATCTACAGTATTTTTTCGCTTTGGTAGTTTCTATATTAAGAGGAGTTAGATACCTGATCTCTCCGTCTTTTTTTCCTTTTGCTTGTTGTTCAATAGATGTTGCCATGATTACGCTTTTTCCTTGTTACGTTTTCTTCTCTTCTCAGCCCAAGCAATTGCATGTTTATCCAACTTTACAGTTAAATAACGCATCATACGCTCTTCTCTTCTGAATTCCAACTCTAAAGGTTCGATAACCTCACCTGGAGCTTCGTATTCAAATAAGTGATAAAAACCACTCTTCTTGTGTTGGATTGCATAAGCCAGTTTTCTTAGGCCCCAATCTTCTTTAGCTACCATCTTAGCCCCTTTAGAAACAAGAAAATCTTCGTATTTCTTAACTGTCTCCTTTATCTGTTCATCAGATAAAACGGGATTCAAGATGAAAACAGTTTCATAGTTGTTCATAAAATTCTACTTTAAATTTAATCGGCTGCAAAAATAGAATTTATTATTCATATTTCAAAGCTTATTACCAAGGTAAAAATACTATTTTTAACCAGCTAAATTATATGCACCTTGCATTTGTTATATATAATGAGTAATATTGTTAAAGTCTAACCTAATTATCGTGGAAGAAGTTTTACTTAAATGTGCTGTTGTTGATGATTCGAGCCTGCAAAGGTTATCGATCGTTAAATTGATAAAAGACCATCCTAATCTTAACCTGGTTGCCGAATATAACAATGCTATAGAAACTAAGAATGGCCTGCTGGATACCGAGACAGATCTTATCTTCTTGGATATTGAAATGCCAATTCTTTCAGGTTTTGAATTACTTGATAATCTTCCAAACAAACCGCAGATAATATTTGTTACCGGCAAGACCAAGTATGCTTTCAAGGCTTTTGACTATGATGCTGTAGACTATATTCACAAACCCGTAACTAAAGACCGCTTTAATAATGCAGTGAATAAAGCGGTTAATCTCTACAAACTTAAACATCAGGCCCCAATACAGGAAGATGATGATTTTATCTTCGTTAAAAGCAATCTCAAGAATCGAAAGGTATTTCTAAATAAGCTAAAGTACATTCAGGCTCTTGGAGATTATGTGAAGTTTGTGACTGAGAAAGATAACTTTGTGGTTCTGGCAACGATGAAGTCTTTTGAAAAAGAACTTCCCAGCGAAAGATTCCTGCGTACTCACAAATCCTATATCGTGAATCTGGATAAGATCGAAAGGTATAACAGTAAAAATATAGAGATCGATAAAGAATTATTACCATTGAGCCGACATAAGAAAGCGAATCTGGTAGAAGCACTCAGTGCAATACAATAAGAAGAACGATCTACACTCCAATAATATATAGCCATCCTAGCCGATGGCTTTTTTTTATTGGGGATCTACGTTTGTTATAACTCTTACCGACCGGAATGCGCCAATAGCCTGATAAGATTTTAAAATTCTAGAGATCATTGCTTTCGTTTTTCCCAGATTTTGTTTCTGCGGGATCTTGATTAGAATATTTTTATAGTATTCATTACGAATTCGGGCTACAGGCGGGAATTCAGGTCCCAGAACGTATCTATCGAACACATTCTCCAATGCTCTTGCCAGCCACTCTGCTGCCTCATTGGTTTTGGAGAAATCCCTGCTTTTTAGGGTCAACCGTACGAGACGATAAAATGGCGGATATTGATACTGGTAGCGATCCTCCAGTTGCTCCTCATACATTTCTTTATATGCGCTTGTGGATACCTGCTGAATGATCTGGTGGTGTGGGTTGTAACTCTGGATCAAAACCTTTCCTCGTTTCTTAGTTCTGCCCGATCTTCCTGCTACCTGTAACATTAATTGAAAACTTCGCTCATGCGCCCTGAAATCTGGAAAATTAAGAAGGTTGTCTGCATTCATAATCCCAACCAGGCTCACCTTTCGAAAATCTAGTCCTTTACTAAGCATTTGAGTCCCAATAAGAATATCGGTTTCATGATTTTCAAAGGCTTCGATTATCTTTTCATAAGCATATTTTCCTCGGGTAGTATCCTGGTCCATTCTACCAATACTGTGTTTTGGAAAAAGCGCTTTTAGTTCAGTTTCCACCTGCTCAGTTCCAAATCCTTTTGTGGTAATCTCATTACTACCACAAGCCATACATTGGTGCTGCATTGCAATATGATAACCGCAATAATGACATCGCAACTGGTTATTATGCGAGTGATAAGTTAAACTAACATCGCAATTTGGACATTGTGGTGAATGCCCGCAGGTATTACACTCCAGAATTGGCGAAAAACCTCTGCGATTCTGAAAAAGTATCACCTGTTCGTTTTCCTTCAGACTGGACTTAATCTCTTCAATCATTCTTTCAGAAAAATGGCCGGTCATCTTCTTTTTCTTATGCGCAGTTTTTATATCGACTACCTCTACTTCCGGCATCAATACATTACCAAACCTGCTATGAAGTTCCACGAGAGCATACTTATTATGTACGGCATTAAAATAGGATTCTACAGAAGGCGTGGCCGATCCAAGTACGATATTAGCCTCAAAAATATTGGCTAGAACCACCGCAGCATCACGAGCGTGATATCTTGGCGCAGGATCAAATTGTTTGAAAGTAGCTTCATGCTCCTCATCTACTACAATAAGTCCAAGATCCTGAAATGGTAGGAAAATACATGACCTTGCTCCAATTACGATTTTGCCTTTGTCCTTATTTTTTTTTACATGTTTGTATATCTCTACCCGTTCATTTACCGAATACTTACTGTGATACACCAGGACTTTATCACCAAAGTAATTCTGTAACCGTTTGATAAGTTGTGTGGTTAGTGCGATCTCAGGTAATAGATACAATGACTGTTTATCTTTTTCAAGAGCTGCTTCTATAAGTTTAATGTAAATCTCTGTTTTCCCGGAAGAAGTAACACCATGCAACAGACACACATTATCCTCAGCAAAATTTTCTGTGATCTCTGTAAATGCTCTCTGTTGCTCGCTGCTGAAATTTATTTCGTGGTTACTAATTTCTGAATTGAATTGAATCCTGTCTGTAGACCGGTATTCTTCAATTAATATTTCCTTCTGAATTAATCCCTTTATCACTGCAGCAGAAACTCCGGATTCATTGGACAGTTCCTTTAATTTTAAAGCTTTTCGAGATTTTGCGGTTAAACTGAAGTAGCTTAACAAAGCCTCGCGTTGTTTCGGTGCCTTGGATATTTCATCCAGCAAGCCATGCATTTCAGCTTCAGCTTCGTACATAGGATTGAGACTTACATAACGAACTTCCTTAGGTTTGAACTGCTCATAAATTTCCTGGTTGAGTTCTACCAGATTCTTTGCTACCAGTTTGTTTATAATAGGTAATACTTTTTTCCTGTCAAGTAATTGCTCGATCTCCTGGATTTTCATCGAAGATTGCCTTTGCAAGGCTTCAGTAACCAAATACTCATCATCGGTAAGCATTTCGTCCCCAATTTTGACTTCCGAAGAAAGTTTTACGATGCTTTCGCTTTCGAGTAAAAATGCTCCAGGCAAGGCTGCTTTCATAACATCTCCTTCCGTACATAAATAATAGGAAGCGATCCAGTTCCAGAATTTCAACTGGTTATGAGTAAGCAGCGGAGTTTCATCTAGGATCTGGTGAATTGGTTTGGCCTCGTATACTTCTGGAGGTGTACCGTGAATTTTAGCCACGATGCCTGTATAAATCCTGTTCTTACCAAAAGGAACAGCCAATCGCATTCCTTCCTGAATGAATTCTGCCTCTTCATTGGTGACAGCATACGTAAACCTGTTGTCCAGTGGCATGGGTAAAATAAGATCTACAAATTGTGACATATAAACTGAAATTGATAAAAACGAAAAGCTGCCTGAACAGCGACTTTTTCCAAGAAATCAAAAGTATTAAGAAACTTTAATTCTATGAAAATAAGTCTGACTTTCCAGGCAGCTTTATGCTTGTAGTTTATTTTTCGGCTCTTTGCCAGGTTCTGGTTTGGTAGAATAAAGCGATATATCCACGAATATTCAACACATCCGGTTCCTCTTCATCGATCCAGATCTTACAGCGGTATTCCTTACCAGTTTTTGGGTCTACAATGGTTCCGTCACTGAATTCTTCGCCGTCCTTCACCAGGCCCTGCATAATTTCCATTCCTTCAACCGGTTTATTCTTAAGATCACCCTCGCATTCTGTGCAGAGTCTATCCCTGTCTTCCTCGCGCATAATTCGATCTACTTTTCCGTAGATCTTACCATCTTTCTCATAAACCTCGATAATACTATTTACCACACCTTCTTCGTTTCTATTCTCCCATTTCCCCAGAACATCCTGTGCGCGAAGATTATGAGTGAATAGTGGAAGAATTAAGAGAACTAATAAAAACTTCCCCATATTATTTACCTAACATGGCATCTTTAAGATCATCATCTGCCGGGTTTTTCGACAACCAGATTCCAAACAAAGCTTTCTTAAATTCCTTTCCAGCAATAGTACCTAGTTCTTTATCGTTCTTGTATGCTGTCACACCAGTTCCTGGAAGATAAACAATGTCAAAAACATCATTCTTAGTGATTTCTTCCATAAAGAAACCTTTGAATTTTTTGATCTCTGCAGCAAGTGGTTTAGTGTTTCCATTCATAGAACTTTCAAAACCATCATTTACAGCATCCACCATCTTATCGCTACTAATTAGTTTGCTTACGATATGTAATTTAATGCTCATTGGCTTGTCTGAAGACATAATAGCATCAGCACTGGAAGATTTTTCAGAAAGATAGAGTCCGCCCGCATATAGGTCGATCCATAATTTCTCTCTGACTCCTGCTCCATTAAGCTGAAGGGTTTTCCCTTGATACGATTCAGAATTTGGAAGTTTTACACCACCAACTTCTGTTTGAGCTGAAGTTAAGCCGAAGCTCATCATTGCAATAAATAAAACTGCTAGTTTTTTCATGTTTGTAAGTTTAGTTTGGTTTAAAGTTATTTAAAATTCCATTTCAATTTGATCAATGAAGCATTTAGTTCAAAACCAAGTAATAAAAGGTTGGAATTAAGCCATATATAAAACATAAGGATCAATAAAGCTCCAATAGAACCATATAATTCATTATAATTTGAAAAATTCGTAATGTATAAACTGAATAAAAAGGTAGCAATAATAATAAGAATGGTAGTAAAGGTTGCGCCTACAGAAAAGAATCTTGCCTTCCTTGCTTCCTTGGTCCCAAAGTAATAGAGTATCGCCACAGATGTATAAATTAGAATAACAAATCCAATGTATTTTAATAGATGTGCTCCAGTTCCTTCTTTACTAACCAATCCCAGATCTGTTAGATCGGCGATAGCATAAGTCGTATATACAGCACCTATAACTGATATAAGCAACAACAGTGCCAATATGAGCGCAACACCCAGTGCAACAGCATACTGCCGTGGGATCGATCTGTTCTTTTTAGTGTGGTAGCTGAATTCAAAACCTGTGAAAATTGCGTTTACACCGTTGGTCATTAAAAATACTGAAAGTATAAATGCTACAGATAATAGACCTCCCCTTGGTGTACTTGCTATATCCTCGAAAATAGTTCCGAAGAAATCTGAAGTTTCAGGAGGCAATAGAGAATCCATAAATACCAGAAATTCTATCTGGAAATCATCAATGAAAGTAATGTAAGGGATCAAATTCAGCACAAATAGCAGGAACGGAAAGATTGCCATAAAAAAGCTGAATGCAATGCTACTTGCCCGGGTAGAAAAAGTTCCTTTTACGATCCCTCCCCAATAAATGATCCATAAATTATAAAGCGTTAATCCTTCCAGGCCGGGTAAAACAACCCCTTTCGACCAACGTTTCCACCAGTCAGAAAGATCCTTTAATTTGGAGTTAAACGCTTTTTTTGGTGCCATTATTAAACGGCTTTTAAACTCAGATCTAAATTGTACACAGAATGCGTCAACGCACCACTACTTATATAATCCACTCCGCATTCTGCATAAGAACGCGCAGTTTCCAGGGTGATACCTCCACTACTCTCTGTTAAACATTTTCCATTTATTAGATCCACAGCTTTCCTAGTGTCCTCATAATTGAAATTATCTATGAGTATACGATAGATTCCATCTGACTTTAATATCTCCCTGATCTCATTCATGTTTCTTGCCTCGACGATGATCTTGAGATCGAGATGATTACTTGCAAGATACTCTTTTGTTTTATCTATTGCCCTGGTAATACCTCCGGCAAAATCTATATGATTATCCTTTAACATGACCATATCGTAGAGCGCAAATCTATGATTCTCGCCACCACCAATCTTAACTGCCCATTTTTCCAGAGCGCGGATTCCCGGTGTAGTTTTACGGGTATCCAAAATCTTAGTTCCGGTTCCTTCTAACTTTTCTACAAAAGTTGCGGTTTTAGTTGCAATTGCACTCATTCGCTGCATAGCATTTAAAACAAGTCGTTCTCCTTTAAGAATAGATTGCGAAGAACCTTCTACGTAAAAAGCAATGTCTCCCTTCGATATCCTTTGTCCGTCTCGAATTTTAAGATCGATAGATAATTCTGGATCTACGTGATGAAATACCTTTTCTGCGAATCTTACTCCTGCGATAAGGCCCTGATCTTTTACAAGCAGTTTTGCTTTGCCTTTTGCAGACTTCGGAATACAAGCGAGAGAACTATGGTCCCCGTCTCCAACATCTTCACGAATGGCATTTTCTATAATTAAATCTATTTCTTTTTCGAATTGTTCCGGTGAGATCATTTTCTCTGCTTATTTTTGTAAATGTAGTAAAGTCTGTACTAAAATCACGGGATGACCATAAAATTAGTGTGCGTCGGGAAAACCGATAAACGGGAGCTAGAATATCTTGTAAACATTTATTCTGAAAGACTTCAGCATTATATCAAATTTGAAATGGAAGTAATCCCGGACCTGAAAAAAACCAAGAATCTCGATGAGAATCAGCAGAAAACCAAAGAAGGTGATCTTATACTAGGCGGAACTCAGAATTCAGATTTCGTGGTTCTGCTGGACGAGAATGGTAAGCAATATGATTCCGTAGCATTTTCAGAATATATTCAGAAGAGAATGAACACGGGATTGAAGCGATTGATTTTTGTAATAGGCGGCCCCTACGGGTTTTCCGATACCGTCTATACAAGAGCGAACGGAAAAATATCTCTTTCCAAAATGACTTTTTCTCATCAAATGGTGCGCTTATTCGCTACTGAACAATTGTACCGCGCCTTTACTATACTAAAGAACGAACCTTACCATCATAGATAATGAATACTATCAAATTAGTTTTTGCAACACATAATAAGAACAAGTTTAAAGAAATACAGGCTTTAGTGCCAGATCATATTGAATTACTAAGCCTGCAGGAGATTGGATGTAATGAAGATATTGAAGAAACCGGCGACACAATCGATGCAAATGCCATCATAAAAGCAGAATATGTAAGAACTCGATATGGTTATGACTGCTTTGCTGATGATACCGGATTGGAAGTTGAATCCCTGGCTGGAGCTCCGGGAGTTTATTCTGCCAGATATGCGGGTGAGAAAAAGGATGATGCCGCGAATCGTAGAAAGCTGTTGAATCAGCTCGAGGAGCGTGATGACCGTACGGCAAGGTTTAAGACTGTGATCGCATTAAATTTAAAAGAGAACGAAAATCTGTTTACAGGGATTTGCGAGGGTTCGATCACCAGGGAAGAACGTGGAGAAAATGGTTTTGGATATGATCCAATTTTTCAACCTAAGGGATTTGATAAAACCTTTGCTGAAATGAATCTGGAAGAAAAATCGGAAATTAGCCATCGTGCAAAAGCTTTCAAAGAACTCATAGACTACCTATCTATTTAATATTCAGATATTTAAATAAATTACTATAAATTAGTTTGCTTCAGATTTAAACGTATCTTTGCGGCTTGAAATTCCTCAGGGTGAGGATGTGTTACTGGAAGTTTAGGTTTAAGTATGTCGATTCGCTTCTTATGTAACACTTACATACGATAATCGAATACTTACAAAAAAGAATGAACGCATTCCAAGCACTTGGACTGGACGCAGATTTGCTACAGGCCATAAACGACATGGGTTTCGAAACCCCAAGTGAAGTACAGGAAAAATCAATTCCTATTCTTCTATCCCAGGAAACCGACCTGGTTTCTCTGGCACAAACAGGAACAGGGAAAACCGCAGCTTTTGGTTTTCCACTTATCCAGAAAATAGATTCCAATTCTAAAAAAACTCAGGCTTTAATTTTATCGCCAACTCGTGAACTGTGTTTACAGATCACCAATGAGTTAAAGAACTACAGTAAATACAAAAGATCTCTAAATGTGGTTGCCGTATACGGTGGCGCTAGTATTACAGATCAGGCAAGAGCGATTGAAAGAGGAGCCCAGATCATAGTTGCAACTCCAGGGAGAATGCAGGATATGATTAGAAGAAATCTTGCAGATATCTCTTCTATTAACTATTGTGTTCTTGATGAAGCAGATGAGATGTTGAACATGGGATTCTATGAAGACATCAAAAGCATTCTTTCACACACTCCAAAACACAAAAAGACATGGTTGTTTTCAGCTACTATGCCCAAGGAAGTTGCAAAGATCGCTAAGAAATTCATGACAGATCCTGTTGAGATCACAGTAGGATCAAAGAACATGGGAACGTCTAACGTTACTCATGAATACTACCTCGTAAATCACAGAAACAGATATGATGCACTAAAAAGGCTGGCAGATGCTAATCCTGATATCTTCTCTGTAATTTTCTGTAGAACAAAAAGAGATACTCAAAAGGTTGCGGAAAAGCTGATAGAAGATGGTTATAACGCTGCTGCGTTGCATGGTGATCTTAGCCAGAACCAACGTGACCTGGTAATGAAGAGTTTTAGAAGCAGACAAATCCAAATGCTGGTAGCTACAGATGTTGCTGCTCGTGGAATTGATGTAGATGATATCACTCACGTAATCAACTACCAGTTGCCAGATGAAATAGAAACCTATACTCACCGTAGCGGTAGAACAGGTAGAGCTGGTAAGAGCGGTGTATCTATGGTGATCATTTCCAAAAGTGAGGTTCGTAAGATCCGTACTATTGAAAAGATCATTCAGCAGAAATTTGAAGAAAAGCAAATTCCTGATGGAAAAGAGATCTGTAAGATCCAGTTATTCCATCTAGCGAATGATATAAAGAAAACGGAGATCAATCATGATATTGATCCTTATCTTCCTAATATCAATGAGGCTCTGGAAGATTTCACTAAAGAAGAATTGATCAAAAAATTCTTTTCGGTTGAATTTACTCGTTTCTTTAACTATTACGAGAAAGCTCCAGATCTTACTGCAGAATCTGCAGGAGGTAGACCAGAAGTTTCAGAAGGAAATACAAGGTATTTCATAAATGTTGGTTCAAAAGATGGTTATGACTGGAAGAGTCTTAAAGACTTCCTTACAGGCGAACTAAACCTTGATAGGGACGATATCTTTAAAGTAGACTGTAAAGCAAGTTTTTCTTTCTTTAATACAGACGAGAAGCACGCTGATCTAATACTTAAAACATTTACAGAATACCAGCAAAATGGTAGATATGTGAATGTGGAAATCACTAAAGACCAGAAGTCTGATAGCGGCGGTGGTCGTAAAAGAGAACGTGGCGGTGGCGGCGGTCGTAAAGGCGGCGGAAAAAGCTTTAACGATAAAGGAAGCTTCGGAAAAAGACGTAGCGGTTCAGATCGAGGAGATAAAAAAGGTAACCGGAAAGGAAGCCGAAACAAAAATGTCGAGAGTTCAATAAAAAGAAGAAGATCGAAAGCGTAAAATAAAAGGTGCCAAACTTAGTTTAAGTTTGGCACTGTTTTTTATGAAGATTTTCTATTTTTAGGCTCGATTGCTATGAAGATATATTTACCCCTATTATTTTTTCTACTTACAGACATCTTATCTGCACAGGAAGTAGATATTGTTGCCGGTACGGTAATGAATGCGGCTAATGACAAGCCTATTGAAAATGTACATATCGTGAACCTTAACCAGGTTAAAGGTTCTACTACTGGTGAAGAAGGGGAATTCAAACTTCAGGCAACTGTGAATGACACTTTATATTTCTCTTACCTGGGATTTAGATCGATTAGAGTTCGAGTCACCAATGATTGGCTTAAGTATGGCAATGTAAAAGTTAAGATGACCGAGCTGGGTTTTGATCTTGAAGAAGTAACGGTCACTTCCAATAATCTCACAGGTTACCTTGAGATCGACGCTAAGAATATTCCAATTTATGATAATTACCGCTATAGTATTTCTGGTTTAAACTCTGGATATGAAGGTGGTGACAAATCTCCCAATGCTGTAACGAAGGCATTACGCTCCCTTTCCAATCCTGCAGATCTCGTCTATAATATATTTGGCGCAAGACCAAAACAGATGCGGAAACTCAGGGAGATGAAGAAGGATGAAGATATTAAAGATCTCCTTCGGAACAAATTTGATCGGGAAACCTTAATGGCGTTATTACAGGTAAACCGCGCTGAAATTGATGAAATCCTGAATAATTGCAACTATTCTGAAGATTTTATGCGAACGGCAAATGATCTGCAAATTTTAAATGCCATCAACGGCTGTTACGAAGAATACAAAGTTCTTCAGAAGAATTAGCGATTTTCGAGAATCTGTTTTAATTCCTTTAATCCCTGATCAAGGTTATTTCCCATAGCTTTTTCGGGGGAATAAAAAATGCTAATGATAGTAAGCGGAAACGCAAGGTTTCCTCTAGTACCCCAGACCATCTTGGTTTTCTCGCTATCCAATTCCTTAACACCTATATACGTAAGGGCATTAACCTTAACCGGTTTTATAAAAAGTATTTTAGTTTCAAAAACCCTGCCCTGCTTGGTCTTCACTATTTTCTGTATCCCCTCTCCCACTTTGTTATTTCCTTTCCAATAGAAAGAAGCGCCCTCTTTACCGTCTGGCCCCTTATATTTTAAAACCGCATTAGGATCACGCTGAAATAATGGATTCCATAAAGGTTGATTTTTTAGCTGACGAACAAAGCCATAAACTTCTTCTCTGGGCTTATTAATCACCACGGTCCTGCTAACATCAAAGTCCTTTTTGGCCCATGCGTGCAGAAATGCAAAAAAAGTAATTAAGGCAATAATTAAGTAGAAAAACAGGGTCATTGCTCGGCTTTAGGATTTAAAAGTTACGAATAATTACTGATTACGAAAACGTTCAATAATCTCCTCTGAATTTTTTATGGTTTTCCTTGTCCAGGCCAGCCTTACTTCTTGCATTCGTTTTTCAGAAAACTGCCAATCTATATTAGAAGTGTCAAGTTTTTCTCTTAAAGACTGAAGTATGATCGCTGCAGAAACTGAGATATTCAGACTTTCAGTAAACCCATACATAGGAATTTTAATGCTTGCATCTGCCTCTCTGAGAATTTCTTCTGAAAGTCCGTTTTGCTCTGTTCCAAAAAATATGGCGGAAGGTTTTGCAATATCAAAATCTGCCAGCATTGTAGAATTATTATGAGGAGTGGTAGCTACGATCTGGTAGCCCTTTTGCCGTAATTCATGTAGACATTCCCTGGAGGTATTGTATCGATGTACATCTACCCATTTCTGAGCTCCCATGGCAATTTCCTTGTCGATTCGTCTAGGCAGGTTTTCTTCTATTACATGTAAGTTCTGGATCCCGAATACATCACAACTACGAACCACCGCACTGGTATTATGCAATTGGTAAACATCCTGGGCTACTACGGTAAAATGATCTGTTCTTTGAGTCAGAACTTTTTCGAAGAGATCGATCCTGCGCTGGGTCAACAATCCCTGTAAATGTTCAAGTAATTTCTGGTCGGTCATGGCTGTACTAAAATATAAAAACTGTGCTCTTTTAGAAGCGTTTCGCTGGTATTTATCTTCGACACCAATAATATACCTGATAACACCTGATTTTCAATAATTAATAGCTGAATAATTTTAAGGTAGATGAATTGAGAGTGCAATTATCTGGAAGCTTAATCATAATTTCTTTGTATTTTAAAACTTCAAGCTGGCGTTGCTAATCAGAAATCCTTAAGAAATGAAGAAAATAGTTGTACTAAGCGGAGCAGGAATTAGCGCTGAAAGTGGCTTAAAAACTTTCAGGGATGAAAACGGATTGTGGGAAGGTCATGATGTGATGGAAGTTGCCTCACCAATGGCTTGGGAAAACAACCGCGAATTAGTATTGGACTTCTATAATCAAAGGAGAAGACAACTTCTGGAAGTAGAACCGAATGCCGCACACTATGCTTTAGTAGGACTTGAAAATCAATATGATGTACAGATCATTACTCAGAACGTAGATGATTTACATGAACGAGCAGGTAGCTCGAATGTATTACATCTTCATGGTGAATTATTAAAAGCCAGAAGTACTTTCGATGAAAACTTGGTGATGGATTGGAAAAAAGATATTCGAAGTGGAGATTTTTGCGAACATAATAAACAACTTAGACCTCATATTGTTTGGTTTGGCGAAGCCGTTCCTATGTTTCAGAAGGCAGCAGATCATTGTGCAATGGCAGATATTCTTATCATTGTAGGCACATCCATGCAGGTATATCCGGCTGCCGGATTGGTAGATTTTATTCCGAAGAAATGTCCGGTATATTTTATCGATCCTAAACCAAATATCAGTGAAAATGCATCGCTTGAAATAATAAGTAAAAAGGCTGTGGAAGGTATTCCAAAGCTTGTAGCACAATTATTAGCTTGATGCAGGTAGTTCAAGATATTCTGGAAAATACCAGCTTGCGACTTGCTTCCAGAAAATATGCTGCAGAATCTATCCTATCTAATAATCTTTTGCCACAAACTATAGAATTCATCAAGCTCCCTCAGAAATTATCGATAAAAGCATGGATGACACTCGAAATTCTTGGCCGTGATAACTGTGAATTACTGGGAGAATTTATGTCAACTATTATTAATAGTGGAAAATTGTATTCTGATGGCTCTTCGAAAAGGTGTATGATGAAAATATTCAGTTTTCTAGTTAAATCACATTTCCATAAAAGCTCTTCAATTCATCTTCATCATGCTGAAATAAAGGAAATTATCAGGCTTTCCTTTCAATATTCAATGAACGATGAGAAAACTGCAACAAAAGTTTTTGCTATACAGAATATTTATGATCTCAGAAAGGAAGAAAAATGGATTGAAACTGAATTAATATCGCTTCTGGAAAAGAATATTTCTACTTCAACTCCGGGTTATAGATCACGGGCTTTGAAGATCCTGAGGAAATTGTAACATCTGTTTTTTAGTCAATCAGGAAGAAGTATCTTTATGCTTTAATACTTTAAAACCAAAAAATGACATCGCTCTCTGCAGTATCTCCAATAGATGGAAGGTATAGATCCAAAACCAAGCAACTTTCAGCATACTTTAGTGAAGAAGCATTGATACGCTATCGTATCCTTGTAGAAGTTGAATATTTTATAGCACTATATGAACAGGGCTTACCTCAACTTCAGGATGTAAATTCCGCAAACTTCCCGAAGCTAAGAGAGCTGTATCAAAATTTCACTTCGATCGATGCTCAGGCTATCAAGAAAATCGAAAAAGTGACTAATCACGATGTAAAGGCTGTTGAATATTTCTTGAAAGAAGAATTTGAAAAGCTTGGAATGCAAGATTCGAAGGAGTTTATTCATTTTGGTCTTACCTCTCAGGATATTAATAACACGGCCATTCCACTAAGTTTAAAAGAGGCTACGGAAGAGGTATACCTTCCAGAACTGGATGAAATTGTAAAAAAACTGGAATCCCTGGCTGAAGAATGGAAAGATATTCCACTCCTGGCGCGTACCCACGGTCAACCAGCTTCACCTACCCGACTTGGAAAAGAAATTCAGGTATTTGTAGTTCGAATCAAAGAGCAGCTACGATTTTTAAAAGATATTCCTCACGCAGCTAAATTTGGAGGAGCAACTGGGAATTTCAACGCTCACAAAGTAGCATACCCAGATACCGACTGGAAAGCTTTTGGACAAAATTTTGTAGAATCGAAATTGAAGCTTCACCACTCCTTCCCTACTACACAAATAGAACATTATGATCATGCGGCATCATTATTTGATGCTTTCAAACGCATCAATAATATTTTACTGGATCTGGATCGCGATATCTGGACTTATATTTCGATGGATTACTTTAAGCAGAAGATCAAAAAAGGTGAGATAGGTTCTTCAGCAATGCCACATAAAGTAAATCCAATAGATTTTGAAAATTCAGAAGGAAATCTTGGGATTGCCAATGCGATCTTCGAACATCTTTCAGCAAAATTGCCGGTAAGCAGGCTACAACGTGATTTAACCGATAGTACAGTTCTTAGAAACATTGGTGTTCCAATGGGTCATACGATCATCGCTTTTAAATCAACCTTAAAAGGGCTGAATAAATTGCTCTTAAATGAAGATAAACTACATGCAGATCTCGAGAATAACTGGGCTGTTGCTGCTGAAGCGATTCAGACGATTCTAAGAAGAGAAGGTTATAAAAATCCTTATGAAGCATTGAAAGGTCTTACAAGAACTAATGAAAGAATTACGAAGGAAAGTATTTCCAGGTTTATTGACGAGCTGGACGTGACTGAAGAAGTTCGAACTGAACTTCATAAGATAACGCCACAAAATTACACCGGAATATAAATATCTCTTCTCAACTCATTAAAAAAGCCTCCGGACGTTCCGGAGGCTTTTTCTTTCAACTAACTAAAAAAAATACTGTTTACTATTCTATAAAGTATCTGCAGCTATTTCCATTTCAACTTCAGTAGAATCTTTTTGCTTCGGTTTAGAATTCCCGAAAATATCGATCACTCCTTTTATTCCGCCTGTATTAATATCTTCAGATTTTAATGATTGCATCATTTCCATCATCTTCTCAGGATCCATATTTTCCCCTAATACCCGAGCAACTCCAAGCCCTTTTTCATTATCATATCCATATACGATTAGCTCATCGATAGCATCTTCCTCACCAATAAAGTACAGAGCCGCCTTGCGGTCGCTACCACCGTATCGCATCAACAATTGATATTTCTCATCCTGGAAGATCTCATCCAGTTTAATTTTTTCTTCTTCAAATTTCTGAGGATTCGCCTCTTTTTCGAGAGCCAATACATTTATTTTCTTGATAGTTTCCATGGTAGACTTTTGCTCTTCATCAAGCGCATCTGCATTGGTGAATAAACTGGTAGGAACATCTACAGCGAGAAAGTCGGTGTCCTGCTGATTCTCTACATAATACTTCTGTAAAGATTTTTCGTTATTACAGGACACTGCAATTAAAGAAAAGGTGCTTAAGAGTAATAATTTGATTGATTTCATAAGATTAAGATTTTTTGTTAGCTTTCTTTAATTCTTCGGCTCCAGGAACTTTTAGGTCTGCCGTTAATTTCGATAATTGTGAAAGATCGATCTGGCCCGTAATGCTAAGAATGATATTCATAGGCTCTGATCCTTCGGTTCCTTCAAGAAACATAAAAAGTTCGCTTACATAATTATCATTCTTTCCAGGCAGAGAATAAAATTTAATATTCTTACCATCGTCATTCACTCGCATGAGCTCTTCAAGACTGCCTTTAGCCAGGTAAGATTTTACATCACTTGACATTTGAGACATCACTTTAGGGTTTGATGATTTATAGATCTGGATTCTTTCCAAATTCTCTATAAGCTTCATATACTGTTGAGATTCCGGATCATTTTCACTGAGGTCTACTTTAGCCAGCATTTTAAACATTTTACTGGTCATCACCATCGCATCGACTTCTTTCATATTCTCATATTTCTCGAAGTTTTGAGCCTGGCTAAACATTGGAGCTGCAGCTAACAGCAGGGCAATTACTAACTTATTCATATTTTATAGATTTAGTTTAATTCAATTATTTGATTTTTAGTTTTATTAAATTCCTGCAAATAAACAAGGTCTGCGGTGCCTTCATTCATCATTGCTGAAACCATTTTCAAGGTTTGTTTCGTCTTTTCAAGAACTTGCTCCTGTTCGGTGATAGAACTCATTTCCGAATTTGTTAAAGATGCCTGTGGCTGGTTGAAGTAAAAAAGACCTAAGGCAACGATGATCACTGCAGCTATTGAAGTCCATGCAAACCAGTAGTTTCTCTTATCTAGTTCTATGGGTTCACTCTCCTTATATGTAGTGCTACTTTCTTGTGATTGAAATTTGAAAAGCAATGCATACGTTTCCAAATGTTCAGGTATTTCTTCCTGACTAAAATATTCTCTCAACTCCTTTTCTTCAGCAAGAGTTGTCTCACCTTCCTCATACCGACTGATTAACTTTTCTATTCTATTTAATTCCATAGTTATGTTTTTTTATCAGCTTTTCTCTTATAGCTTTTCTGGCTCTGGAAAGCGCAACGCGTATAGCTGTATGATTCATATTTGTAATTTCAGCGATTTCATCGTAGTCATGTTGTTCCACATCTCTTAGCTGAAAGATCAATTTTTGTTGTTCAGGCAAACTGTCAACAATCCTGCCCAACCACTGCATTTCATCATTTACCTCTATCTCTTTCTGTAAAGGAATTTGTTTGCTTTCATAATTTTGATGTACAATTCTCAGATTACTATTCTGCTTTAGTTTTAATTGATCCAGGCAATAATTCTTAGTGACCGTCATCGCAAAAGCTTCAACATTGGCATAATGCTTGATGTTGTCCTTTCGGCTCCATAGTTTTAATATCACTTCCTGAGTAGCATCTTCAGCCGCATCTCTTGAGGTGAGGAGTCTCAACGCCAATCGATATATTTTATCCTTTACAGGATTAATATGATTAAGAAAGATTCGCTCTTGCATTAATAGATGGTTAGTTTGATACTGCCTTGTTATACTTACGACGAGTTAGAAGTAGAAATGTTACAATAAATTTTTTATTTGTCTTTATGTAAGTATTTTTAAAAAAATTTAGAAAAATTTAACCTTAACTTAATTATGAAAATAAGTAAATACTTAATGCTTTTTGCTGTTGCAGGAAGTTTACTTACCGGATGTTCCAATGATGACGATGGATCTGGTGTTACAGAAAAACCCGTAGAGCCACCAGTAATTGGTGAAACTCCGGAAGAAAATCTTGAATTGGAGATCAAGGATTTTGTTTGGAAAGGAATGAACGAGATTTATGTTTATAAAAGTCAGGTTCCTGAACTTGGAAATAGCTTTTTTGACACACAAAGCGAACTTAACGAGTATTTAATGACATTCGATTCTCCTGAAAGTCTTTTCAATGATGGTTTGACGATAGACCAGGACCGTTTTAGTTTTATTACCGATGATTATATAGCCCTAGAGAATAGCTTTGCTGGTGTTTCTGAAACGACGGGCGTTGATTTCCGACTTTATAGATTTTCTGGAAGTGATGATCTTTTTGGTGTAGTTCGTTATATAATTCCTGGATCTAACGCCGAAAATGCTAATATAGAAAGAGGAGACCTGTTTATCACATTAAATGGACAAACGCTTAACATTTCTAATTATCGCGGATTACTAGAGGAAACTACACTTACCTTTGGTCTTGCTACTATTGAAGATAATACTGTATCTTCAACTGGGGAAGAAGTAACTATCGATACTCAGGTATTAACAGAAAACCCGATCCTTGTCACCAATGTACTTGATGTAAATGGAACCAAGGTTGGATATATGCTTTACAATAGCTTTGTAGCCGACTTTGACGATGAAATGAACGCTGCATTTGCAGATTTCCAGGCTGCGGGGATTACCGAATTGATTCTTGACCTGCGTTATAATGGTGGTGGCCGTGTTAGTTCAGCTACCAGATTAGCTAGTATGATCACAGGACAGTTTACCGGTGAGATATTCGCTAAACAACGGTGGAATGCAGATTATCAGAATTACTTCCTCAGCAATGATCCAGACAGGTTGTTCAACAGATTTACTACAGCTCTTGAGGGAGGTGAGGCGATCAACAGTCTAAATCTTACAAGATTATATGCAATCGTTTCCAGTTCTACAGCTTCGGCCAGTGAACTGGTAGTGAATGGGCTCGCTCCTTACATAGATGTGGTTACAATAGGAGACCAAACTGTAGGGAAATCACAGGCATCTGTAACCCTATATGACTCAAGTAATTTTGGAAGAACTGGAGCTAATCCAGATCATACGTACGCTATTCAACCATTAGTGTATGAATCTGTTAACTCAAATGATGTAGGTGTGCCATTTGACGGTATCACACCAGATACTGAAATTGTAGAGAGCATATCAGATCTTGGAGTTCTTGGAGAAGCTTCAGACCCATTGCTGAATGCTGCTCTAAATGTTATCGCTGGAAACAGAGGTATGATTTCCACTCAGAAAGAGTACTGGTATAACGAATTCAGCGAGTCTGGAGTTCAAAAAGCGACGTATCAGAAAATGTATATTGACGAATTACCTGAAATTCCAGGTCAGAATAAAAGATTAGAATTCTCTAAATAATTGAGAATTAGATAATAAAAAAAACCCAGCTCATTGAGCTGGGTTTTTTTATTTTAAAATCGATTGACCAATTAATCGATGAAATAAAAACTATTTGGATTAACTCCTACTTCAAATTCATTCTCTAATTCACCTGAATTATTGTAAATTCTTACTGTACCTGCAGAAGCGTAGTCTTTAGCATCTCCTGTCCAGATGAATCCATCTTCCACATCAAACGCATATAAAGTAATTACGTCGGTAAATTCGAATAAACTTTCTTCTGGAAATGTTGTGGCTGTCTCAGCTAAACCATATACCGCTAATCCTGATGTAAAATAAAACATGTCATTTTCAAAAACGAGATTTCTAGCACTATTCACTTCTTCAGGAAAATCAATATGGTAAGTCTCCTCTCCGGAATCTAAATTAAAAACCTGCAATTGTGACGAGGACAAAGCAAATAGCTGCTCACCTTCAATTTCAAAAGAATTTACCCCTTCCACAGTAGTATACGTTTTAGTTATTGAATTGGTTGCGGGATCAAAAGCATGGACTGCATTCCCAGTTCCAAATGAAGCTCCTTCAACATAAATAACGCCATCTTCTTCATCTACAAAATCAAGATAAGTACCAGCCACTACTGTTTCTTCCACTTCAAGAGAAGTAAGATCAATAACTGCAATAAAGTCATCGGTTCCTGTACTAAAGTCGGCCAGATTTGTTACATAAGCCTTTCCGTCATAGACCACTCCATAATACGGAATATTTAGACCACTATCTACCTGACCTTTATATTCAAACGTGTAACGATCAACTACTGTAATTAAATTGGAGCCATTGGCAATAATGTACGCATTATCTTCATCAAAGAACATAGATTGTACAAATTTACCAAGATCCATTTCTGGATTTACCGTTTCAAAAATATTGTTCTCTATAGAAGTACTGGCGGCATCTAAGAAGGAAACGGTCCCGGTAGATTGAGAGCCTTCATTTACCACAAAAACACCATTGGTATAGGCAGCACTTTCAGGCGGTGTTGGTTCTGCAATATTGTTATCATCATCACTACTACAGGAGTGTAATAAAAAAGAACCTATGAGGCTCAAAGTAAAAAGTTTGGTGATTTTCATTGTTAATTAGAATTTAAAATTGATATAAAAATTAAAATTGATTCCCGGCATCCACCGGTCTTCGACGTTTTGATAGGCTGTATCAAATAAATTGTTTGCTCTTCCGCCTAGCTCCCACTCTCTTTCCCTGCCCATAGTGTAAGCCAATGCCAGATTGGCTAGAAAGTACCCAGGGAGCTCTTCGCTATGATCTGTCCTGGTATATACTAAGCCATTGTATAAAACCTGTATAGAAGGCGTGAAATGATGAAAACTGTAACTCAAATTTCCTGTTGCTTTGTGAAATGGCACGTAAATTAACTGCCTGCTGGTTTCCTGATTTCTAGAAATTGTATAAGCATAGCTAAGCCTGGCATGGAAGTTTTGATCTTTTGAAAAAGTTTTATTCCAATTAAAAAAAGACTCCAATCCATAGATATTTACTTCGTCTTCATTTCCTGGTCGCCATATTCCATCGGTTCCGGGTAACCATCGTATCATATCACTTACATCATTATAATAAAAAGTAACTCCGGCTTCCATATTTTGAACACTAAACTGGTTCCCAAGTTCAGCCTGTAAAGATTTTTCAGTATTTATGTCAGGATTTCCTGCGGAAGACCAGTATAAATCATTATACGTCGGAATCCTGAAGTTTTTTGAAGCATTTAATTTCAGCGTATAGAAATCTGTCAGCTCATAATTCACTCCGAGCGAAAATAAGAGCGGACTCTCATAATTCCCGGTAATTTCCTTTCTAAGTCCCGCTTCATACTGTAAGACATCTGTAATTTGATGTTTTCCCAAAATAGCTGCTGAAAAAATATTCCGGTCGTTATTCCCAATGTTGCTTCCTTCCCCATCGGTATAGGTGTTTTGAATTACGGTGTTCAGCAGAATATCAGAATTTAGATTATAATCGAGATCGTATTTGGCGATTAAGCTTTTTGCTACTCCGAAAGAGTAACTATCAGACTCAGTATTCGCAAAATATTTATATTCTTCATTGATAAGAGCTAAACTCGTAGTTTGCTGGAAATCTGAAAGCTCAGCATGCCATTCCAACAAATTTCGATTGTTGAGATCCAGGTATTTGGTTCTGTTTTCTGAAGGACGTATTAAGGAAAAATGACGTTTACCACCATAGGTTTCACTAATAAATTTTAAAGTATGGTCTGAATCAATTCGATAACCCAATGCTATATTCACGCTATGATTGTAATACGCTCCATTTAAATTTTCTCCGCGATCGCCGGGAAACTCATAATTATTGTCGCTACTATTCCTGGCAAGTGCTAAATTTAAACTCCAATTATTCTTAGCCAGTTTAAAATTGTATCGAGTATCTACTGTATTAAAACTTCCGTACTGCAATAGCAACTGGTGTTCCTGTTTATTTCTGAATGATACTGAATTATTAAAATGAACGCTTCCGCCAATAGCTCCGGTACCATAAACCACACTACCCCCACCACCCCTAATTGAAATCTGATCATAGGCACCTGTATTCACAGTGTTAAAATCGAGCTGACCATTAAATTGTGAATTGATATTAATTCCATTCCAAATTACTGCTGTTTGGGATGCAGTAGTTCCTCGAAATGAAGGGGAAGAGACCATTCCACGACCATTTTCCTTGAAATAAATTGAGGAATTAAAATTTAAAATATCGGTTAATTGCGGCTGATTCTTTTTAAGTAGGGAGTCTGAAATTTTTGTAATATGCTGACCCGTTGAAAATTGCTGAAGCTTTACATCACTTAGCTCTACCTCCTGTAGCCAGTGAATGGAATCACTTTGAGCACGAGCTGATATACAGCAAATGCCAATAAGGATTAAAAAAATGTAGTTCGTTCTGTTCATAATCTGCCGACCTTTATCCCGAAAGTCACTCGATACTAGTTGAAATTCGGGCAGGTCTCCTGGCTCGCGTACTACAATTTACCTTCCCGCCTTTTGGCAGTGGTTTGAAGAATAATTGCAGCCACCCAAACGGGCTAAGCTTACAGTTGCGGGAACAGCTCAGGCATAAAGAAACACTATTATTTCTATAGAATTTAAAAAGTTCAAATTCTCCTGATTCCCTTTTAATTAACGCAGAAATACATCGACGTCAAACCAAAATTTCGAGGCGAAAATAAACAATTAAGTTTGGTAAGTCCTGGAAAAGTTTAAATAATCTTACTTTTGATAACCAAAAAACATTCGTGAAGCAGTCTATTTTTATAATTCTTTGTATCGTTTTAATTTCCTGCAAGGACAATTCATCCCGGCAGGAGACTATAAATCAGTCAGCTGAAACTACCTCAATTAAATATGCAGAGGGCTTTAGCATAAAATCCTATGAAAATTATAAGATCCTGGAAGTGGCCACCCCATGGCCAGGAGCAAAGATTACTTTCAGGTATGTACTTCACCAGTCCGGTGCCACTATCCCAGACAGCATCGACTTTGATGAAAAGCTGGAAATTCCTGTAAAAAATATCGTAGTCACCTCCACAACCCATATTCCGGCGCTCGAAGCTTTAGGTCTGGAAAATAAATTGACTGGCTTTCCTGGTACCCGGTATATCTCTTCAGAAAAAACCAGGAAACTGATCGACTCAGGAAGTATACAGGAACTTGGTCAAAACGAGAATATCAATACAGAGATCCTGATCGACCTATCGCCCGATGTAGTTGTTGGATTTGCGATCGATGCCACTAATAAAAGTCTTGAAACAATAAAAAAAACCGGAATTCCTGTACTTTACAACGGGGACTGGACTGAAAAAACACCTTTAGGTAAAGCTGAATGGATCAAGTTTTTTGGTGTGTTGTTTGACAAAAATGAGGAGGCTGAAAAAATATTCGATGATATTGAAACCTCCTACCTTAAGGCAAAAGAATTAGCTTCTCTATCTAAAACTAAACCAGTAGTGATAGCCGGTTCCATGTATAATGACAAGTGGTATGTTCCCTATGGTAATAGCTGGCAGGCGCAATTTATTAAAGATGCTAATGCAAGTTATCTATATGCTGATACTGAAGGAGAAGGCAGTCTGGCACTTTCATTCGAAAGTGTACTGGACAAAGCTGTTAATGCCGATACCTGGATAAGTTCCGGCCAGTTTGAGAGCTATGCTCAACTTACCGAGAACTCGGTTCACTACGATAAATTCAAAGCGGTAAAGGATAAAGAGGTTTATACCGTGAGCTTATCAAAAGGCGCTACTGGCGGAGTTCTTTTTTATGAACTTGGTCCACAACGCCCAGATCTAATCCTAAAAGACCTAATCACAATCTTTCATCCTGATCTTCTTCAGGATCATGAGAATGTATTTTTCAAACCTCTCAACTAATGTGGAGCAGGAAAAAGTATACTTTAACCATAGTCTTCCTGGGAGTTGCCCTTCTATGCTGCCTGCTACTCAATATTAGCCTGGGATCGGTAAGAATACCTTTTTCTGAAGTAATTGCCTCTCTTACTGGTTTTGCAGTAGAAAAAGAAACCTGGAGATATATAATTCTGGAATTCAGATTACCGAAGGCAGTCACAGCGATCATTACAGGATCTGGCCTGGCAGTTAGTGGTTTGCTAATGCAAACATTATTCAGAAATCCGCTAGCCGGACCCTATGTTCTAGGTTTAAGCAGTGGTGCCAGCCTAGGAGTTGCCATTGTATTTATGGGATCTGCACTATTCGGTGCTGGTTTTGCCGCAATATTGTTATCAAAATGGAGTCTCGTCATAGCATCGAGTTTAGGTAGCTTACTCGTGCTACTAGCCGTTATTATCGCATCATTACGACTTAGAGATACTATGGCGATATTGATCATAGGTCTTATGTTTGCCAGTTTCACTGCTGCGATCGTAAGTGTCCTGGCCTACTTTAGTCCCGCTGCAGATCTTCAGCAGTATATATTCTGGTCCTATGGCAGCCTGGGTAACCTGAGTTGGGAAGAAGTAGGTATTTTAACTGTTTTCTGGACTACTGGTGTACTTATCACACTTGCTTCCATAAAGAATCTCAATTCTTTGCTTCTTGGCGAACAGTACGCAAAAAGTATGGGAACCAATATCAAAAGAAATAGATTCCTGGTGATATTAGCAACCAGTCTGCTGGCGGGTAGTATTACCGCTTTCGCTGGGCCAATTGCATTTATAGGCCTTGCGGTACCGCATTTAATAAGACAGATCATCCCTTCTGCAAACCATATTATTTTGTTCCCGGCGATAATTTTTGGTGGAGCCATCTTAATGTTATTATGCGATATAGTCTCTCAACTGCCCGGCAGTGAATTTAGTTTACCAATAAATGCCATCACATCGCTTATTGGAGCACCCGTAGTTATCTGGCTTCTTATAAGAAAACGTAGATTTAATTTCTAATGGAGAACAAAAGCTCAAATAGCATTTTAAAAACTAGCGGACTCTCCATAGGTTATTCTGAAAGATCTACAGCTAAGATCATTGCTGAAAATATTGATTTTGAGATCGATAGGAACGAGCTTACTGCAGTTATAGGAGTAAATGGCGCTGGAAAATCTACTTTACTCAAAACATTAAGTAGATCACTTGAACCTCTTAAGGGTGAGGTTATTGTAAATAATAAAAATATAAGCAACATCAGTTCAGAAGAGCTTTCAAAACAGCTTAGTCTTGTACTTACTGAACAGCATGTTTCAAGAAATTTAAGCGTCCGGGAATTGATCGCTCTGGGTCGGCAACCATACACGAACTGGATCGGGAAACTGGATCGGGAAGATAAAGAAGCCGTACAAAATGCTATAGAACTTGTTAACATAAAAGAACTCGCAAATACAAAGTGTTACGAACTTAGCGACGGACAGTTTCAGAAGGTCTTAATAGCCAGGGCAATTGCACAGGACACTTCTTTGATCATCCTGGATGAACCTACCACTCATCTTGACATTTATCATAAAGCGTTTATGCTGAAATTACTGAAACAACTTACAGAAAAGACCGGTAAGGCGATCATCTTTGCAACTCATGAGATCAACCTGGCCATACAACTTTGTGATAAGCTAATCATTTTGAAGGATGGCAAATCGTTTACTGGTACACCGAAGGAATTGATGGCTTCTGGTGTTTTCGATTCGTTATTTCCTTCTGAACTTATTACCTTCGACAGGCAATCGGCCAGCTTCAGAATAAGCAGCTAAAACCGATAAAATACGCTGAAGAATTTCCGAAATAATTATATTTAGCAAACTACGATTTATGCCTGAACCGGTCTTCCTGATGATTCTCTGTCTGTTTGTTTTCGCCTTAGGCTTCGCACTTGCTTACTTCTTAAAAGTCACAAAATCAAAAGAGGTTTTAAAAAATGCCGACTATCAAATTGAACAACTTAAACTTCAGATAAATAGTGGTAGAAAACTTTACACCAGTCAGTTAGAAGATCATAAAACGAACATATCACAGCTTAAAAATGAAAGCATAGAAGTGCTTCAGAAAAAAGAAGAGCAATTGGAAACTCTTAGAAATGAGCGTGGAAAAATTCAGATTCTATTGACACAGAAAGAAGCCGAAAATGAGCACCTACTAGAGAAAAGTAAGACCCTGAACCAGGAAATTGAGAAACTGCACGCAAAATTTAACGAGCAATTTGAAAACCTCGCTAATCGGATCTTCGAACAAAAATCTGAAAAATTCACGGATCTGAATCAGAAGAATATTTCTGCGATTCTGAATCCGCTTGATAAAAAATTAAAGGAATTTGAAGATAAAATTAATGATAGCAACCTGGCTTCAGTAAAAAGACATGCAGAACTGGGAGAAAAATTACGATTTCTGAATGAGCAAAATATTAAAATTAGCGAAGAAGCGAACAATCTCACCAAGGCTTTAAAAGGGAACACCAAAATGCAGGGAAACTGGGGTGAAATGATCCTGGAGCGGGTCCTGGAAAAAAGCGGACTTACCAAAGGTAACGAATATGATGTGCAGCAAAGTATTTCCACACAGGAAGGAAAACGAGTAATCCCGGATGTAGTGATCAATCTGCCGGGTGCTAAAAAGTTGATCGTGGATTCTAAAGTTTCGCTTAATGCTTATGAAAGGTATGTAAATGCCGAAGATCTCACTGAGCAGTCTGCTCATTTAAAAGATCATTTGCTGGCCCTGAAACAGCGTGTTCAGGAATTAAGTAAAAAGAATTACCAGATGCTTCACCAGGAGGCAAGCCCCGATTTTGTACTGTTGTTCATCCCAATTGAAGCGGCATTTGCGGTTGCTAGCAATGAAAACCCTAATCTTTACAACGAAGCTTTTGAGCAAAACATTATTCTGGTAACTCCTACCACCCTGCTCGCGGTACTAAGAACGATCGAAAGTATGTGGCAGAATGAAAAGCAAAAGCAAAATGCGATAGAGATCGCAAACCAGGCCGGTGCTTTATATGATTCTTTTACGAATCTTACCATAGAACTGGAAAAAGTTGGCAGACAGATTGGGACAGTTCAGAATTCGTATGACGGTGCCATGAAAAAACTTACAGGAAAAGGAAATCTTATTAGAAAAGTGGAGCGTTTGAAAAAACTTGGAGCTAAAGCCTCAAAACAGATCGACCGTAAACTAATTCGAGACTCAAATTCAGAAACTTTGAACGAGAATTAAATATCTTGCAGCCATGAAATTCTGGATCAGTTCAATTTTATTCATCTTTTTATGCACCACCCAGGCGCAGGAGATCTATTTCCCTTCAGATACACTCTGGGAGTCAAGGTCACCCGAAACTTTCGATCTCAGCCTGGATGCAGCAATCAACTTTGCTAAGAAAAATGAATATTCCGGAGCCCGAGACCTTGAACAAGCCATTTTGAAAGGTTTTGAACTGGAACCTTTTCACAAGATTATGGGACCCGTAAAGCGCCGTGGTGGTCCGGCAGGATTGATATTAAAAAACGGCTATAAAATTGCTGAATGGGGCGATATTCAAAGAGTGGATATGACCTTTAGTGTTACCAAAAGCTTTCTTTCTACTACCGCGTTAATTGCTTTACAGAAAAATATCATTCGCAACCTCAATGATACCGTATCAGGATATGTTTGGGATGGCACATTTGACGGTCCACACAATTCTAAAATTACATGGAAACACTTACTTCAGCAAAATTCTGACTGGAGTGGTGAGTTGTGGGATAGCCATGACTGGACAGACAGACCCTCGGCAAATGGAAATATCGATAGCTGGAGATCCCGTAAGTTAAATGAACCCGGTACATTTTTTAAATATAATGATGTACGAGTAAATGTACTCGCTTACAGCCTGCTGCAAGTCTTCAGAAAGCCTTTGCCTGCCGTTTTGAAGGAAAATATTATGGACCCAATTGGGGCATCACATTCCTGGCGGTGGTTTGGTTATGACAATTCCTGGACAACCATCGATGGCTATAAAATGCAATCTGTAAGCGGCGGTGGTCATTCTGGTGGCGGCATGTTTATCAATACTGAAGATATGGCCAGGTTCGGATTATTATTCCTGAATAATGGCGTGTGGAAGGATCAAAAACTTCTTGAAAAAGATCTTATTAGCGAGGCTTTAATACCTTCTACTTCCAACACCAATTATGGTTATATGTGGTGGCTGAATGCTGAAGGAGACCGACATATGGAAGATTTAGATAAAGATCTTTTTTACGCAGCTGGATTTGGAGGTAATTTTATCATCATTGACCAAAAACAAAAATTAGTAATCGTGACCCGATGGCTTGAACCTTCCAAACTTGAAGAATTTCTCAACCTGATCTATAAAAATCGATAACATGAAGAAAACATTAATATATATACTAGGTGGTATATTCATACTCTGGCTGCTTTATTATGCATTTGTATATTTTGTGCCTTATAGTGAAGGAACCAGAAGCGGTGAGCTCATCAAATTCAGCCGCAAAGGAGTGATCACAAAAACCTGGGAAGGTGAAATAAGTCAGGGAATAAGCGGTGCTCAGATATTTAGTTTTTCTGTTCTCGATAAAAATGACGAAGTGATCAAAGATCTTCAGGAATATGAAGGGAATTACGTGAAACTTACCTACATAGAACGCTATTCCACCTTCTTTTTCTGGGGAGACAGCAAATATTTTATTACTGAAGTAGAGCAATCTCAAAGTCCACATTTTAGAAGATAATATGCAGCAAAATTATAAAAGCGTTGAAGTAAGCCAGGTCGTTATCTCCGAATTGATGCTACCCTCTCACTCCAATTTTAACGGCAAGATTCATGGTGGCTATATATTATCACTCCTTGATCAAATAGCCTTCGCATGTGCCTCGAAACATTCAAGGGCCTATTGTGTTACTGCAAGCGTTGATACCGTTGATTTTCTGAAGCCTATTGAGATCGGTGAACTGGTGACAATGAAAGCTTCTGTAAATTATGTGGGTAGAAGCTCTATGGTAATAGGAATTCGCGTGGAATCTGAAAATATTCAAACGGGTGATATTAAACATTGCAACAGTTCGTATTTCACAATGGTTGCAAAGGATAAAGAAGGGAATTCCATTGAAGTTCCAGGTTTAGTCCTGAAATCTGATGATGAAATTCGGCGTTTCGCTAAAAGTATCAAACGTAAGGAAATGAAGGATTTCAGAGTAAATGAATTTCATGAAACCGATTTTGCTTCTGAAAAATACTTGCATATCCTGGAAGATCATAAGGCTAAAATTGAGATGCATTCGTGAGATCGAACTGGTTTATCATAGCGATATTTGTTGCGATCGCAATAGCATACTTTCTTCCGCAGGGCCCGGAAATTTTACCTTTAAAAACTATTACCGATATAGGAATTGGACTCATATTCTTTTTCTACGGACTCAAATTATCGCCGGCAGAGTTTAAACAGGGTTTGATGAATTATAAGATTCATATCATTATTCATTTAACCACTTTTGTTGTTTTCCCACTTCTGTGTATCGCTTGTCTACCGCTATTTGAAGAGGGGCTGCAATCTGAATCCTGGATTGCGCTGTTCTTTCTGGGAACCCTGCCTTCTACCGTCTCATCATCTGTAGTAATGGTCGCGCTGGCGAAAGGAAATCTGCCTGCGGCTATATTTAATGCTAGTTTATCCGGACTTATTGGAATACTTGCAACGCCACTATGGTTGGGACTGGTACTGGAAAGCTCAACAGATTTTGACTTTTTTAGCGTATTGCAAAAATTGATGCTGCAAATCGTAGCACCTTTGCTTATTGGATTATTTCTTCAAAAGTTTCTGGGAAACTGGGCCAGAAAACACGGTAAGAAGCTTAGTAATTTTGACAAGGCTACGATCATATTGATAATTTATACAAGTTTCAGCAATTCATTTTCCTCAAACATCTTTGTTAATATTAGCTGGAGTGAGATCTTAAAAATGGCAGGAATCGTTATTGTTCTTTTCTTTCTGGTGTATTACGGCACCCTGTTCGCGAGTAAGGCATTAAAATTGAACACAAGCGATACCATTACTGCTCAATTCTGCGGAACAAAAAAATCCTTAGTGCATGGCTCTGTAATGGTTCGGGTGATCTTCGGAAGTACAGCAAATTCTGGATTGATACTACTTCCCATCATGCTGTATCATTCCACTCAACTTATTTTGATCGCATGGTTCGCTGAAAAATATAGAAGCAGGAAATCAGATCTTCAATAATTATCCTATTTTTATGCTGAATTATGAAAAACACTACCTACATTTTCTTTTTTATCAGCCTCTTTTTATTTGGCTGTAAATCTGAAGTACCCGAAAAAATTGAGAAGGTTTCAGTAGAAAAACAGGAAATAGCGGCTCCGAAGACCGAAAGTATTCAAAAGATCGAATGCTACACTTACCTTGAAAGTAAGGATACGATCTATATGGCTTTAAGGATCAAAGATGATTCTATTGTAGAAGGCGATCTGTCTTATTCACTGTTCGAGAAAGACCAGAACAAAGGTAGTATTAGAGGAAGAATTTCCAATGATTCTCTTTTTGCCAGCTACCAATATACTTCAGAAGGAAAGGAATCAGAAAGAGAAGTATTCTTTTTAAAAAGCCCTGATGGCTTCGTTGAAGGCTTTACAGAAACAGAAAAATCTAATGGAAAAGCCAGCTTCAGAAACAAAGATTTTAAGCTGAATGATCGCTACACTTTACAGCGTACAGATTGCCAATAATCAGACATTTAGATAAACAGCTATTTCAGCAATACTTATTGTGAAAAAGATCCATCCCAGGATTAGGAACAACCCACCCAGAGGAGTAACCGGACCGAGTATTTTTAGCTTTTTATTGATCGAACTACTATAGGTAAGACCATAAATACTGAAGGAAAACAGCAAGATCCCGATCATAAAAAACCAGGCGGTGAGCTGCTGTCCAGTTTGAGTAAAAGGAAATACAATTCCTGTAATGATCAATATGATCGCATGATACATTTGATATTTTACACCGGTTTCGAAACTCTTTAATTGATCGTCATTAAAGGTTTTTTTAAAGGCATGAGCTCCAAAGGCTCCTAAGATTACAGCGAGCGCCCCCAATATTCCACCAAATATTAAAACGAATTCTTTCATTTTCAACTATTAAAAAAGGCCATTCTGAACATAGAATTCAGAATGACCTTTAATTTCTATAAATTTAACTACTTACTTAAGTACATTTTTCTTCTGGAATATAGGTCGTAGAACTCATCGTCCTTCAAACTATCAATGAACAGGATACTTTCTCCGGTACTCTTCATTTCTGGTCCAAGCTGTTTATTCACATTGTAGAATTTATTGAATGAAAAGACAGGCTGCTTAATGGCGTAACCTTCCAGCTGAGGATTAAAGTTGAAATCCTTCACTTTCTTTTCACCAAGCATCACTTTGGTTGCGTAATTTACATAAGGCTCTTTATAAGCTTTTGCAATGAACGGTACTGTTCTCGACGCTCTTGGATTCGCTTCGATAATAAATACCTTATCATCCTTGATCGCAAATTGAATATTGATCAATCCAACTGTGTTAAGCGCCAGAGCGATCTTGCGAGTGTGATCCTTGATTTGCTGCATTACCAGGTCTCCTAAGTTGAAAGGCGGCAACAAGGCATGAGAATCACCAGAATGTATTCCACAAGGCTCGATATGCTCCATGATCCCGATAATGTAGACATCTTCACCATCACAGATAGCATCTGCTTCAGCCTCTATTGCACCATCAAGATAATGATCCAGAAGTAATTTATTGTTAGGAATTTTTCTAAGAAGATCTACCACATGAGCTTCCAGTTCGTCCTTATTGATCACGATCTTCATTCCCTGACCTCCAAGTACATAAGATGGTCTTACCAGGATAGGGAAATCCAGTTCTTCAGCAAGCTTAAGGGCTTCGTCTGCATTTTCTGCAGTTCCAAAGTCTGGATAAGGAATATCGTTCATTTGTAATAGAGTTGAGAAGCTACCTCTATCTTCGGCTAAATCCAGGGCCTCATAACTGGTTCCCATGATCTTGATTCCGTAGCGATCAAGTTTTTCCGCAAGTTTAAGAGCCGTTTGCCCCCCAAGCTGTACTATAACTCCTTCAGGTTTCTCATGCTGAATAATGTCATAAATATGCTCCCAGAACACAGGTTCAAAATACAACTTATCTGCAGTGTCGAAATCTGTAGATACTGTCTCAGGATTACAGTTGATCATGATCGTTTCGTAACCACATTCTGCAGCAGCAAGAACACCATGAACACAGCTATAATCAAACTCTATCCCCTGTCCTATTCTATTGGGACCGGAACCAAGCACTATGATCTTTTTCTTATCTGAAACCTTGCTTTCGTTATCCGTATAATGCGTTCCATCTTTGGAACGAATTCCTTCCTCGAAGGTGGAATAATAATACGGAGTCAAAGCCTCAAATTCCGCAGCACAGGTATCCACAAGTTTATAAACCCGGTTAATCTGTAATTCTTCTCTCTTCTTATAAACTTCGCTTTCCAGACAGTCAAGCATATGTGCAATTTGTCTATCAGCAAAACCTTTCTGTTTGGCTTCCAGCAGAAGGTCTTTCGGAAGATTTTCTTTATCATATTTAGTGATCTCCACTTCAAGAGCGTGAAGATCCTCATATTGTTTCAGAAACCACATATCGATCTTCGTGATCTCGTGAATTCTACTAAGAGGTATTCCCATTTGTATGGCATCGTAGATCACAAAGACCCGATCCCAGCTTGGGTTGGTTAATTTATCTATGATCTGGTCATAATCCTTATAACCCTTTCCATCTGCACCCAATCCATTTCGTTTGATCTCAAGCGATTGTGTAGCTTTATGAAGAGCTTCCTGGAACGAACGCCCAATTCCCATCACTTCCCCTACAGATTTCATCTGAAGACCTAATGTGCGATCTGATCCTTCGAACTTATCAAAGTTCCAGCGAGGGATCTTAACGATCACATAATCAAGTGAAGGTTCGAATAATGCTGAAGTTGATTTGGTGATCTGGTTCTCAAGTTCATCAAGATTATAACCTAAAGCCAGTTTTGTAGCGACCTTTGCAATAGGATATCCAGTCGCTTTAGAAGCTAAAGCTGAAGATCTAGATACCCGCGGATTGATCTCAATTGCTACGATATCCTCTTTTTCATCGGGACTAACCGCAAATTGCACATTACAACCTCCGGCAAAATCTCCAATACTACGCATCATTTTAATCGCGAGATCACGCATTCTTTGATACGTTTTATCGCTAAGTGTCATCGCTGGAGCAACTGTGATCGAGTCACCGGTATGGATTCCCATTGGATCCATATTTTCAATGGCACAAATAATTACTACGTTATCGTTTCTATCGCGCAGTAGTTCCAGTTCATATTCTTTCCAGCCTAACAATGCTTTATCGATCAACACCTCATGAATTGGAGAAGCTTCAAGACCTCTGGAAAGCATCTCGTCAAAATCTTCAGCACGGTGCACAAAACTGGCTCCACCCCCACCAAGAGTAAATGACGCTCTAATAACTAATGGAAATCCAAATTCCTGGGCAACTTCCTTTCCTTGTAAATAAGAAGTCACCGTTTTGGCCGGAGCGACTGGCACTCCAAGTCTTCCCATTAGCTGTTTGAACTGCTCACGATCTTCACAAATATTGATCGCATCGATATCAACACCAATAAGTTTTATATTAAAATCATTCCAAATACCTTTTTCATCTGCTTCTATACATAAATTCAGTGCAGTCTGGCCACCCATAGTTGGCAGAACAGCATCAATCTCGGGATGATCTTTCAGAATTTCAATAATGGATTTTGTAGTAAGTGGCTTAAGATATACATGATCGGCCATGGAAGGGTCGGTCATGATCGTTGCAGGATTGGAATTGATAAGTATGGTTTTAATCCCATCCTCTCGCAGAGATCTAAGAGATTGAGTACCTGAGTAATCGAACTCACAGGCCTGCCCAATAATAATTGGACCAGAACCAATGATTAAAACGCACTTGATGTTGTTGTTTTTAGGCATGATTAAGATTTGATCGTGTTGTTAGTTGTGTACTATAAAATTAAGAAGCGTCGGGGTATAAAAAAAGGCGTTACTCAAAAAGTAACACCTTTAATATTTCAATTAATGATAATCATTAATGCTTATGTCTGTTTTCAGAAGATACAGATAGTTTCTTTCTTCCTTTTGCTCTTCTTCTGGCAAGGACTTTTCTACCGTTGGCACTTGCCATACGCTCCCTAAAGCCGTGCTTGTTTTTTCTTTTTCTTTTGGATGGTTGAAACGTTCTTTTCATTGTGAATATCTTTTATCTTCTAAAATTCGTTTATCTGTCTTAAAAACTGCGTGCAAATATACAAAGCTTTTTATGTACTGCAAATACTAAACATAAAAAATTTTAATTGTTTTTACTACCTTTGCCGCCGGAAAACAAACTTATCTATGTTCAATAAGATTATCAAACTATTTATCGCAGGATTACTTATCGCCGTTGCTGTCTGGCAATTTATTGAAGGGGAAATTGGAAATGGAATTGCTCTCATTCTACTTTCCGGGATTTTTATCTTCCTGTATTTTAAGAATGAAATGATACTTTTGGCGTTTCTTAGACTTAGAAAACAAGATTTTCCTGGCGCAAAAAAATGGCTTGACAAGATTAAAGATCCCGAAAAGGCATTAGTACCAAAGCAACAGGGATATTACTGGTACCTGCACGGTCTAATGGTTTCTCAAACCAATATGACCCAGGCTGAAAAGTTCTTTAAGCGTGCTATCAAACTTGGACTTTCAATGGATCACGATCTTGCCATGGCAAAATTAAACCTTGCTGGAATCGCCATGACCAAAAGAAGAAAGAGAGAAGCGACTACACTACTTAGTGAAGCTAAAAAACTTGACAAACATGGAATGCTAAACGACCAGATTCGAATGATGAAAGAGCAAATGAAAAAGATCTAATTAAGAGTTTTTTTAAGATATTTTCTTTCAACAAGTAAATTGGTATTTAAACGAGTATTTTTCTGAATCGTCTTTATTCATAATACTTTTAAGGGGTAAGCCCCAAAAATAAATTATGAAGAGACTGTTACTTTTGTTAACGCTTCTTTTTATTACGCCCCATTTATTCGCCCAGCAAGATCTGGACGATAAATATTATTTTACTGAAGCGCTTTTTGAGCATTTATCTGACTATAATAAAAAGGCCGATGCTGCATTTAGAGCTAATAAATATGAAGAAGCCCAGGAGCTCTTCGAAAAATTCACTTCGGAACAACTTGCAGGTTCTTACATGAATAATTTTAAATTCAAGAACCTTCGAAATCGTGAAGTTGAGCTTTACGATTTTAATAAACCGACTTTCCTTATTACTTATGCCAGCTGGTGTATTCCTGCTAAGGGAGAAATTCCTGCAATTAACAAATTAGCGAAAGAATACTCTGAGAAGGTGGATTTTGTGGTGTTGTTCTGGGATAAGCGAAAAACTGTAAAGAAACTTTCAGATCAATTTGATTCAGAAATTTTAGTAGTTTATGTGGATGAATCAGAAAACAACGGTGGTTACGTCGTGAAACAACTGAAACATTCCTTAGGACTTCCAACTTGCTTCTTACTTTCCGAAGATAAAAGGATCACTTCCATTCGAAGAAGCGTATTCTCAGGACCGGCAACCGATCTCGAAACGGCTTATCAAAAAAACTATATCGCACTGGAAACCTCGATTTCAAAAAACCTGGTTCCCGAGTACGATGAAGTTTATGCAGATAATGTTAGTGTAGACTAATCTAGTATGGGATACTGACCTTTTTCAGGGATCTCAATATAATAAGTCCTTCTTGACGAATTATTGAGATGATCATCCCTTAACCAGGGGTTATGAATCTTTAGAGTTTTATAGTTGATTCCGAATTCTCTCGCAAAATTTGGGAAATTCTCTACAGCAGTGTCTACTTTCACTTTATTAAGCTGAATTGGCGCGTAAAGATCTTCTTCTTCGTAATCGAATCCATACTTCTCAGGATTGTTCATGATCTCTTTCAAGGCAAGAATTCTAAACACATATCTACCGGTCTCTTCTCCAAGTAATAACTCATAGTATTCATCAACCTTTTGTCTATCCAATTGCTTATCCACACCATACTGACCTGCATTATATGAAGCCGCGGCCAATGTCCAGGAACCAAAGCGTGCCTTTGCTTTCTTCAGGTAATCTGCAGCTACACGGGTGGACTTCTCAATATTATACCGTTCATCAACATTCGAATTGATCTCCAATCCATACTCCTTCCCTGTTCCTTCAAGGATTTGCCAGAAACCTACTGCCTTTGCAGGTGATACAGCCTGAGTCAAACCACTTTCTATTACTGCAAGATACTTGAAGTCGTCAGGAATCCCTTCTTCTTCTAAAACCGGCTCGATGATCGGGAAGAACTTATTAGCTCGTTTTATAAGCAGCAAAGCATTCGACTGCCAATAAGTATTCACCAAAAGTTCCCTATCCATTCTTTCATAAACATCAGGATCTTCCAATGGAACGGGCTCTCCTGCAAAATCCAGGTTTTCTGGCACAGGCAACGCCTTGATTCGGTAGCTAGTTGCAACACTACGATTCCTGATCGTATCAGCTAATATACTACCGGATTCACTTGAATTTAATTCCCCATCCTGTACATATGCATTAATACTTATTCCCAGGACTGTTAGAATCCCTACAAAGATCAATGCGCTTTTCAATAAATTCATATGTTCTTATTTAAGTTCTTTTAATCAATTTACCGGTTTCGATAATTCCAGGAAGATTTTCATTGAACCACCTGAATCTATTTACTACCATAATATGCGTTCCACCTTTAACGATGATCGCATTGTCAATGTTTTTTACTGGAAAAACTTCATCCTGATCACCATGAATATGAATTACCTTTTCATCAGGCTTTTCACACTTCCAGCTCACCATCTGTTTTATAGACCAGTCCAGATACTGCTTGTCTGTAATTGAAATATACTGTTTATATAATTTCGCACGTTTTTTAAGAAAAGGTCCAATGGCATACTTCTCGAAATGGTCTACATAATTCGCCAGACTTGTGGGCACAATTCTAAATAAGCCCGTTCTAGCCGCAAACTTCATACGGGGAGGTAGCTCATGCTTGCATTTCACGCTGGAAATGATAATAAGTCTCTGTAAGTCCAGAAACTTTGTCATCTCCTGTACAATAACCCCTCCAAAAGAAACGCCTATCAATACAATATTTTCGTGTTTGATAAACTGAAGCATTCTTTTCGAATAATCTTCAAGTGATTCATCTGTCTCAGGAATTACCCACTCAAGCAAATGTGTTTCATACTTTTCTGCAGGTAAAATCAGGTTTTCAAAAATTGTTGGAGCTGCTGCCATACCAGGCATGAAATAAACATGTGTACGCTTCTGCAAACTAATCTTTTTAACATGCGAGTTACATGAAATGCACTCACAAAATCGTAAATTGAACAATCAAAATTAGCCTTTAATCTTAGACTTTCAAATCTTATAACTCATAAATAATGGATAAAATATTTCACGCTGCAGGATCTCGTGGCACCGCTAATCATGGCTGGTTGAACGCTAATTTCTCCTTTAGCTTTGCTAACTATTTCGATCCTAATAAAACAAATTTTGGACTGCTTCGTGTACTTAATGACGATTACGTTAAATCCGGAATGGGTTTTGGTACCCATCCACATAAGGATATGGAAATCATTTCTATTCCTCTTCAGGGCGCAATAAGACATAAAGATTCGATGGAACACACCGCAATCATTGAGAAAGGCGAAGTTCAGGTAATGAGCGCCGGAACGGGTGTGGAACATAGCGAATTTAATTCGTCTACTGAAGAATTGAACATGCTCCAAATCTGGATCTTCCCGGATAGGAACGGACATGAACCCCGCTATGACCAAAAGAATTATAGCAAACAGTTAGATGCTGGTGAGTTGGTTACAGTAGTAGCTCCAATGGGTCACGATGATGAAAATGCCTTGAAAATACATCAAAACGCCTTCCTATCAATCCAGAAGACCGAAGCTGGCAGGAATATTGAGTATAACCTAAATAACCAGGCCAATGGTGTTTACATCTTTATGATAGAAGGAGATTCAGAAATTGATGACTTAAAGCTTTCAAAGCGCGATGCTGTTGGTGTCTGGAATACTCCTAAGATAAATGTTGACGTTAAAAATGAATCAATGGTGCTTTTTATTGAAGTACCTATGAATTAAATCTTGAAATATGAATGTAGAAGAAATGAAGATTACAGACAATGAATTCTTGAGACAGTTTGAAACTGAGATTGAGGGAGAACTCTGCATTATAGAATATTCTCAACAGGATAGAAAGATCTTCTTAACCAAGATCAAAGTATCTGAGAAAGTTCTGGAAAGGCAAAATGATTTTATAGAAGCGGTTCTTTCCAGGATAAGCGAAACCAATATGAGAGTGGTTCCTACGAACCCAACCATTGCTGGTTTTATGCGGAAAAATAGAAGAAAATATAAAGATCTACTTCCTGTAGGTATTAATATTTAAACCAATTCTTCCTGAAGCATTTCGAATCTTACCAGGCCATCTTCATCGATCTCGGTAAGATTCACTTTTTTAAGTGTATTTACCATCTCTGGATTCCACGGTGCCTTTACCTTTACATAGTTTTCTGTAAATCCATGGATATAACCTGATTTGTTCTCGCCTTCGAATAAAACCGTTGATGTATTCCCAAGCTGACTTTCATAAAAAGCTCTGCGTTTTTTAGCAGATAAGCCTCTTAGCATTTTGCTTCTCTTTTTTCGCACTTTTAATGGGACTACTCCATCCATCTCTGCTGCTGGAGTATTATCTCTTTCTGAATAAGTGAAAACATGCAGGTATGATATATTCAATTTCTGAAGAAAATTATAGGTCTCCAGAAAATGCTCATCAGTTTCACCTGGAAAGCCAACAATGACATCTACGCCAATGCAGGCATCTGGCATGACTGATTTTATCTTATTTACACGATCCGCATATAGATCACTCAGATAGCGCCTGCGCATAAGCTTCAGCATATCGTCACTTCCACTTTGAAGTGGAATGTGAAAATGAGGTACAAAAGTATTACTTGAAGCTACAAAATCGATCGTTTCATTTTTTAGCAGGTTTGGTTCTATGGATGAAATACGAAGTCTTTCAATCCCTTCAACTTCATCCAGTGCCTGTACGAGCTCAAGAAAAGTATGCTCATGCTTTTTATTTCCGAATTCACCTTTCCCGTAGTCTCCAATATTTACTCCTGTGAGAACGATCTCTTTAATTCCCTGTTCTGCAATTTCCGTAGCATTCTGAAGGACATTTTCAAGGCGGTCACTTCTCGAAATACCTCTGGCTAAAGGAATGGTACAATATGTACACTTATAATCACATCCGTCCTGAACTTTCAAAAAAGCCCGGGTACGATCACCTATAGAATAAGAACCCACGTAGAAATCGGCTTCATCGATCTCGCAGCTATGAACTTCACCATGATCATTCTTGGTGAGATCATTCAGGTAGTCTGTAATTTTGAATTTTTCAGTAGCACCCAGGACCAGATCCACACCATCTACCTCGGCTAGTTCTTCTGGTTTCAATTGAGCATAGCAGCCTACCGCAATAAGAAATGCATCTTCATTTACCTTCTGTGCGTGCTTTACAATAGTTTTGAATCGTTTATCTGCATTTTCAGTAACAGAACAGGTATTGATCACGTAAACATCTGCTGCTTCATCAAACTCCACCCTCTGGAATCCTTCATTCTCAAAAGATCTAGCGATCGTGGAAGTTTCAGAAAAATTCAGCTTACAGCCAAGGGTATAAAATGCTACTTTTTTTGCGCTCATGATCAATTCGTCTAATCCTGTATTTCGGGCTGCAAAGATACCAACTTAAAGTGTTTCTGAAAAATCATTTATGAAACTGAAAATCAAATGATCAGATGGGGTTTCTAGAATTTAATCCCGTCGCCATTTCGCGGAATAATCGAAAATATGCTCCATGATCTTTTCATCGGCTGCGGTGAGCTCTACTCCCCGGCGTTGCATTACCAGTCTGGCGGTTTCAAAAACCTTGGTAAGTTTGTATGTTGTCGTTCCTGCACTTCCACCCCAGCTATAAGAAGGAATAAAATTTCTAGGGAAACCACTCCCAAAAATATTAGCACTCACTCCTACTACGGTCCCGGTATTAAACATGGTATTGATACCACATTTACTGTGATCTCCCATTATAAGTCCGCAGAACTGCAACCCGGTATCTGCAAATCTTTCTGTCTCATAATCCCATAAACGAACGGGGGCATAATTATTCTTAAGATTGCTGTTATTGGAATCGGCACCTATATTGCACCATTCACCAAGTACAGAATTTCCTAAAAAGCCATCATGCCCTTTATTAGAATTCTGAAACAATACAGAGTTACTAATCTCACCGCCAGCTTTGCATGAAGGTCCAATGGTAGTAGCGCCATAAATTTTAGCACCCATTTTGATCGTTGCAGATTCTCCTAATGCGAAAGGACCTTTGATAAGCGATCCTTCCATAACTGTAGCATCTTTACCTATATAAATAGGGCCATCGCTGGCATTTAATGAACAATTTTCTACGCTTGCACCTTCCTCAATAAAAATGTTTTCTGAATTCTTGGTGTAATTTGAAGAGTCAATGTCCTGAGAAGTTCTTCCTTTGGTCAAATGATTAAAGTCTAACTGAATAGCTTCAGCATTTTTAGAGAAGATATCCCAGGTATGAGCAACTATAAAAGGCTTTCTGGATGATTCTTTAAGCTGAAGATCTTCAATAGATAGTTCTGAATTCCCTTCAAACTTATATGCTATTAGGATATCTTCAAAAACTAATTTTTCGCCATGCTGAAGTACTGAAATTTCCTCCAGTAATGTATCATCCGGTAACACAGAAGCATTGATAAAGATATTTGAACTCTCTAACTTCAATGGCCACTTTTCAGAAAGATATTCTTCAGTCTTAGTTGAAGTAGTAGCATTTAATCGTTGCTCCCATTTTTCACGGATAGTTAGTATCCCAATCCGTAGATCGGCTACTGGCCTGGTGAATGTAAAAGGTAATAGATTATTTCGGAAAGTACCGTCAAATAGAATATAGTTCATATCGTATGCTTTGATTCAGCAAAAATAAAGTTTCCAACGAAACGGACTGCTGCTAAAATGAAAAAAGCCGCTAAAAGCGGCTTTGTATATCGAAAATCCGGAAGAATTACTTCTTCTTGAATTTTGAGTATTTGTTCTTGAACTTGTCAATTCTACCTGCAGTATCCAGTAATTTGGTCTGTCCAGTATAGTAAGGGTGAGAAGTTCTGGAAATTTCCAGTTTTACCAACGGGTATTCAGTTCCGTCAACTTCAATAGTTTCTTTTGTTTTTGCTGTAGATTTAGTTAAAAACACGTCTTCGTTAGACATATCTTTAAATGCTACTAATCTATAATTTTCCGGATGGATTCCCTGCTTCATCGCTTTGATCTTTTAATTTTCGAGGTGCAAATTTAACTAATTACTACTTACGGACAAATAAATTTGAAAAAACTTTTTATTTATTATTGAGTGTAACGTTTCCTTATATTTGTTAACTAACTGCTAAACTAATCAATCTACAACTTACAATGGAACAATCAACAAAAAAACTAGCTACGAGTTATGGCCTTTATCTAGGTATTGCACTTATTCTAATCTCGGTCTTAGTGTATGCATTCGACATTTCTTTAATGACTGAATGGTATTATACACCAATTGTATATATTATAATCCTTGCGCTAGCTATCATGGCAGTAAATAAGGCTAAGAAGTTCAATACTGGGATTTTTAGTTTTAAGGAAGCTTTTTCTACCTATTTTATTACAGTAGTAATTGGATTGGTTTTATCTACCTTATTTAGTGTTATACTTTTCAATGTAATCGACCCTCAAGCGGCAGATACGTTGCAGGAAATTACGATGAGTAAGCAGGCAGAAATGTTCGAAAAGTTTGGAATGACTGAAGCTCAGATTAACGAGACGATGACCGAAATGCAAAAAGAAAATTTCTTTTCGTTTAAAAATGTTATGATTAGTCTGGCAATCCAGTTAGTTATATTTTCAATTATAGGATTAATCGTAGCTTTGATCTTTAGAGAGAAAGATAAGACAAACGCATAATATATGCAGATATCGGTAGTTATACCATTACTCAACGAAGAGCAATCTTTGGTTGAATTATATAATTGGATCGCAAAAGTATTGCGATCCAATTCCTTTTCTTATGAGATCATCTTTATTGATGATGGCAGCACAGATGGTTCCTGGAAGACGATCGAATCACTTTCTGAAGCCGATGATCGTGTGAAAGGCATACGTTTTAATAGAAATTACGGGAAATCCCAGGCCTTACATGCTGGTTTTATCGAAGCCCAGGGTGAAGTAATCATCACCATGGATGCCGATCTTCAGGATAATCCTGATGAAATTCCAGAATTATACGCCTTAATTAAGGAGCAGAAATATGACCTTGTTTCAGGATGGAAAAAGAAGCGTTATGATAATGTGATCACCAAAAATCTTCCTTCCAAACTATTTAATGCCGCTGCAAGAAAAACTTCCGGAGTAAAATTAAATGATTTTAACTGCGGACTAAAGGCTTACAGAAATGAAGTGATCAAGAACATTGATGTCTATGGTGAAATGCATCGATACATTCCTGTACTTGCCAAAAATGCCGGTTACAGCAAGATCACCGAAAAAGAAGTTAAACACCAGGCCAGGAAATATGGTAACACAAAATTTGGCGCCAGTAGATTTCTAAATGGCTTCCTGGACCTAATTAGCATTTGGTTTCTTTCCAAATTTGGACGCAGACCTATGCACCTTTTTGGAGCACTGGGCGTTCTAATGTTTATCATTGGTTTTGTCTCTGCATTTCTTATTGGTGTCTCCAAGCTTTATAAACTTTATCATGGCCTACCTAACGTACTGGTAACTCAGAATCCATGGTTCTATATTTCACTTGCAGTGATGATCATAGGAACACAGTTTTTTCTTGCTGGTTTTCTGGGAGAGCTTATTCTTCGTTCAAAACGCGAGAAAGAGCGCTACCTGATACGAAAAACCACCAGTAATATTTAGTACCTTTCTCGTATTTATCATTATTTTTGTTTAGCAAAACCAACTAATTATGGCAACTAATAAACCTGAAATTCTTCAGAAGGCACAGGCGTGGCTTACTGATATCTTTGATGCAGACACTAAAACCGAGATCAATAGACTAATAAATGCTGATCCAGGGGAGCTGGAAGAAAGCTTTTACAAAAATGCTGAATTTGGTACAGGTGGAATGCGTGGTGTTATGGGTGTTGGTACAAATCGTATCAACAAATATACTTTAGGTAAAAATACCCAGGGACTTTCAGATTATTTGAAAAAATCTTTTCCTGGAGAGCAGGTTAAAGTTGCGATTGCTTACGACTGCAGGCATAATAGCGATACGTTAGCCAAAGTTGTTGCAGATGTATTTTCGGCGAACGATATCAAAGTATATCTCTTTTCTGAACTACGACCGACTCCTGAATTGTCTTTTGCAGTCAAGGAATTAGAATGTCACTGTGGGATCGTGCTTACCGCAAGCCATAATCCACCAGAATACAATGGTTACAAGGTTTATTGGCAGGATGGTGGCCAGTTAGTTCCACCGCAGGACAAAGAAGTGATCGAAATCATTAATAATCTTGACTATACTGAAGTTAAATTTGAAGCGAACGAATCTTTGATCGAGAAGATCGACAAGAAGATTGACGATTCATTTGCAAAAGCTTCTGTAGAAAATGGAAGTTTTGATACTTCAGCTATCGCAAAGAGCGATCTTAAAGTAGTATTTACTTCTCTCCACGGAACTTCTATTACAATGGTTCCTGAAGTTCTGGAAAAGGCAGGATTCAGTAATGTTCATATTGTTGAGGAGCAGCGTGAACCAGATGGTAATTTTCCGACAGTGAAATCACCTAATCCGGAAGAACCTGAAGCATTAAAAATGGCTTTGGAAAAAGCAGAAGAGATCAATGCAGATATTGTTATTGGAACAGATCCGGATTGTGACAGGCTTGGAGTTGCCGTTCGTGATTTAGATGGTAAAATGGTACTTCTTAATGGAAATCAAACCATGTTGGTGATGACCTGGTTTCTGCTTGAGGAATGGAAAAAACAGGATAAAATCAAAGGATCGGAGTTTGTTGCTTCTACGATAGTTTCCACTCCAATGATGAAGAATTTGACCGAATCATACGGAGTAGAATACAAAGAAGTTCTTACAGGATTTAAATGGATCGCAAAACTCATCAAGGACCACCCCGAAATGAATTTTATTGGTGGCGGTGAAGAAAGTTTTGGTTATATGGTTGGTGATTTTGTTAGAGATAAAGATGCGGTAACCGCTACCCTACTTGCTTGTGAGATCGCAGCAAAAATGAAGGCAGAAGGAAAATCTTTCTACCAGAAACTTCTTGAGCTTTACACAGAACATGGTCTTTTTCGTGAAGAACTTATATCCCTCGTAAAAAAAGGAATCAAGGGTGAGCAGGAAATCAAAGAAATGCTGGTAGATCTCAGAGAAAATCCATGGGAAGAGATCGATGGAGAAAAAGTGGTCTTAGTTGAAGACTACCACGCTTCTACTGCAAAAAATGTTTTAGAGCGAAAAGAGTCCGTTATCGATATTCCAAAATCAAATGTTCTAATATATTATACTGAAAATGGAACGAAGATCGCGGCAAGACCAAGTGGCACAGAGCCAAAAATCAAGTTCTACATCAGCGTAAATTCTCAGCTGGATGATATTCACAATTATGATGCTGAAAATCAGAAATTAAGTGATAAGATTGCCCGAATCAAAGATGAATTAAAACTGGGCTAAATTTCTTTAAATGACCTATTTTAGAAAGATCATGATGTTCGCAATGCCGTACAGGAAGTTTGCGATCCTCAATATTATTTGTAATATCTTCTATGCGATATTCAGTACATTATCTTTTATCGCGCTAATACCTGTTATCCAGGTACTCTTTGATAAAACAAAAAGGGTTGCTGAGAAACCAGTTTATACTGGAATTTCGAACGCTAAAGATTATTTTTCAGATTACTTTAATTACGAGGTCACGCAGAGAGTGAACGAGGATGAAGTTGCCGCACTTATATTTATCTGCGGAATTGTAGTTCTCCTTTTCTTTCTCAAAAACCTGTTTGGCTATCTAAGTTCTTTCTTTCTTACATTTCTTCGGAATGGCGTGTTACGCGACCTTCGTGATGCGATGTATAAAAAGATACTTGCCTTGCCAGTAGCTTATTTTTCAGAAAAAAGAAAAGGTGATACCATATCAAGAATCACTGCCGATGTAAACGAGGTTCAAACTTCATTTCTTTCCATTCTGGAACTCATTGTACGAGAACCCCTCACCATTTTATTTACGATCCTGGCAATGTTAGTGATGAGTGTACAATTGACGCTCTTCGTTTTTATATTTCTTCCAATCGCTGGTTTTATTATTAGTTTGATTGGAAAGCAATTAAAGCGAAAGTCGAATCTTGCTCAGGAAGAAAACGGTCATTTTCTTAGTATTGTTGAAGAGACACTTTCCAGTTTAAAGATCGTAAAAGGTTTTAATGCAGAAAGTAAATTTTACGAGAGGTTTCAGCAAAGCACAAATAGACTCAAGGAAATCCTGAATAGTCTTATTAACAGGCAAAATTTGGCATCACCGACCAGTGAATTCCTGGGAATCTTTGTTATTGTTGTAATTCTATGGTTTGGAGGTAATATGGTTCTTGTTGAGGAATCTCTGGATGCAGCAACTTTTATAGCTTTTCTGGGATTGGCTTACAACATCCTGACTCCGGCAAAACAAATTTCTAAAGCTACTTACAGCGTAAAGAAAGGTGATGCGGCGGCAGAAAGGATCCTGCAGGTTCTCGAAACACCATCTACCATAACAGACCATCCAGACGCCATTGATAAAAAGAATTTCGAAACAGGCATAGAGATCTCAAATGTGGATTTCGCTTATGAAGATGATAAGGTATTAAAACAATTCTCTATCAACGTGAATAAAGGTGAAACCGTCGCTTTGGTAGGACAATCTGGATCTGGAAAATCTACGATTGCAAATTTGATCACCAGGTTCTACGATGTAAATTCCGGAACTATTAAGATCGACGGAATCGATATTAGAAAGATGAAAAAATCTGATCTCCGGGATTTGCTTGGCCTGGTTACTCAGGATTCAATATTATTTAATGATAGTATTCGGAATAATATCGCACTTGGTAAAGATGATGCTACAGATGCAGAAATTATTGAGGCGTTAAAAATAGCCAACGCCTGGGAATTCGTAAAAGAACTTCCAAAACAATTGGATACAAATATTGGAGATAGCGGAAACAAATTAAGTGGTGGCCAGAAGCAACGTTTATCTATTGCAAGGGCTGTACTTAAAAATCCACCAGTAATGATACTGGATGAAGCAACCTCTGCCCTGGATACTGAAAGTGAGAAACTGGTTCAGAAAGCTTTGGAAAATATGATGAAGAACCGGACCTCTATTGTGATCGCGCACAGATTATCTACGATACAGAATGCAGACAAGATTGTCGTGATGCAAAAAGGTGAGATAGTGGAACAGGGAAAACATCAGGAATTGATTGATGCCAATGGAACTTATAAGAAACTGGTAGCTATGCAGTCTTTTGAATGATCAAATGAAGTAACGACATAAAAAAAAGGATGACTACATAGGTATCATCCTTTTTTTAATTATTATTCTCACTTGGGGCAGCAAGAATAATTCGAAATAATTCAATTTTTAAGGGGCAAAAAAAGGATTAAATCTTTTAACTGTTGTAAATATACGTCAAAATACATATTGACCAAATTTATTTAGCATTTAATCCGGAAATCATTCCTTTCATCTGATTATTGAGGTATTCTGTAAGCTATTACTTACATGCATTTATTTTAAACATCGTTTTGAACGATAATCGAATTAAATATCTTTGTATTGAACGTCTATTATGTCCAACACACCAGAAGCTGAACAGGATCTTATACTAAGATTGCAGAAGCAATCCACTTCCCAGGAAGCTTTCAGGGAATTAATAACGCTTTATAAAGAGCGGTTGTACTGGCATATCCGGAATATTGCAAAAAGTCATGATGATACAGATGATATTCTGCAGAATACCTTCATTAAGATTTTCAGAAATATTGATAAATTTAAGGGTGATAGCAAATTGTACAGCTGGATGTACCGTATCGCGACGAACGAAGCCATTACATTCATCAATAAAAAAGCGCGGCGCTTAAAGATCACTTCAGAAGAACTTCAGGATCAAATTATTGATAATCTTGAAAGTGATGTCTATTTTGAAGGAAGCGAAATACAATTGATATTACAAAAAGCTATCGCCACGCTTCCGCAGAAACAGCAACAGGTCTTTAATATGAAATATTTCGAAGAATTGAAATATAGAGAAATGGCAGAGATTTTGAGTACTAGTGAGGGAGCCTTGAAAGCTTCGTATCACATTGCGACCAAGAAGATCGAAGAATTTTTAAAGTCTAATTAAACCATTACTTAAATACTAAGTCATAAGTACGATGAAACTTGATAATTTTAAACATAAGAATAACTCTGGATTCAAAGTCCCGGAAACTTATTTCCAGGATCTTGAAAATAGTCTTATGGATAAATTTTCTCACGAAAATGAACTACCTGCAATCGAAAGTTCAGGCTTTACGACGCCACATAATTATTTTGATGAGCTTGAAGATAATATCCTCTCAAAATCTTTTGCTCCTGAAACTAAAGTTGTACCGTTATTTAAAAAAGAATACTGGCTATATGCTTCGGCCATAGCTGCAATCATTGTCATCATGCTAGGCAACTTCTTTCCTTCTAATCAAACGAACGATCTTGGTTGGGATGATATAGAGGTTACGGCTTTAGAAAATTACCTTTACGACAGTTATGAAATGGGAAGTATCGACCTTAATAGTGTTGAATATTCAGATTTGATTACTCAAGGTAATCTGGAAGCTGACTTTACTGAAATTGATACTGAAGCAGCTTTCGAATATATTGATGAAAACGTTGAAGATCCATCTTATATAATGGACTAATTATGAAAAGATACCTACTAATAATTCTATTTCTTTTGCCAGCGAATATTTTACTGGCACAGGAAAAAAACGAAGATCGGGAAGCACAACACAAAAGGATCAAAGCTTTAAAAGTAGCTTTTATTACTCAGGAACTCGAGCTCACCGATAAACTGGCTCAGGAATTCTGGCCAATTTATAATGAATACGAGCGTAAGAAGAGAAAACTTCACGAACGTGAGCATATCGAACTGGAAGATGTAAGTTGCTATAATGAGGACCAGGCTGAAGATCTTCTAAATGAATTCCTTTCTGTTGAAAACGAAGAATACAAGATCAAAAAACAACTCTTCAAAGACTTGAAGCAAATTATTACAGCGAAAGACATTATAAAATTACATAAACTCGAGGACGAATTTCATAAAAAGCTCATTAGAGAATACAGAGCGAAAAAGGAAAATAATAAATCGAGGGACGAATAATATTGGTTAAGTATTTGGTTAGAATGAAACGGCCCGGCTTTAAAAGTCGGGCCTGTTTTTTTAATTAAATCTAAGCTTCGCTACTCTTCCACTTCCAGCCGCATATGCAGTGGAGTCATTGATAAATCTAATGGTGAAAAATCCTTCTTCACTCAATTCTGACCAGGTTTCTCCACCATCTTTGCTATAATCAATGCCTTCAAAACCTACGGCAACTAATTCATCCCCATCACCACCGGGAACGAATTTAACCGAACTTCTATAGCCCGGCTCCTGCCCTTCTGCAACTAAATTCCAGGTTTTACCACCATCTGCTGTGATCGCTTTGTTTCCGTTATTCTCTTTTGATTTGGTATAATCTCCACCAATGATAAATCCAATTTCAGAATTAAAAAAGTCAACACTATAACCTCCTGAAGTGGCAGTTCCCTGAACAAGTGGGGTATCAAAAATCTTCCAGTTCTTCCCCTTATCTGGAGAATACAAAATTCTCGATTTCATCCCGCCTGTAAGGATCCAGGTTTCATCCTTATAAATTGCAATATTTGAATTACTGGCTGCAAAAGCTGCTTCACCATCGGCAGTTGGAGGTAGTTGCTCACAGTCAAGTTTTTTCCAGTTTTTTCCGGCATCTCTCGTGATTATAATAGAAATACAGCCATCAGTAGGATCGCCCATCGCAATTCCTTCTGTATCATTCCAGAAAGTCATGGAATCATAAAAAGCCTTCTCATCATCTTCTTTATAGACCAGTTCCAACTGGCCATTATTACCAGTTTTGTATAACAACGCAGGACTTCCTACCCCAAGCATAAAGAAGTCGTTCGAAGTGCTTGCGATGGCTCGAAACTCGGGATAAATACTATTATAAGCCTGAGTATTCGTCTTCCAGGTTTTGGTCGTTGCATTATACAAACCATAAGTCCCTTTATTCGCTGCGAAGGCCAGGTTCTCACCAATCACCTGGATCGCCCTGATGCTCAATGAATCATCTTCAAGTATATTTTCGATATGAACTTCACTAAAGGTTGTATGCTTACTTAAAGAGATTGAATCTTCAGCTTCAGACTCATTATTATTTTTGCAACCTGCAGTAAGGACTAATAGAAGTAGTACCAGTTTTTTCATAAAATAGATTTGATCCAAATATAGATTTTTCCGAATCAAAAAAACGTAACTTTGCCGGCTTAAAGAAGAATTATGCGCCTACACAGAAATCTCGTTTTTGCAACTATAGATGCTCTTGCTGAAATTTTCAACGATGGAAAATATGCCGACAAGGTAATTGAAAAGACGCTGAAGCGTGATAAAAGATGGGGATCAAGAGATCGCAGTTTTATTGCTGAAACCACGTACGATATAGTTCGTTGGAAAAGATTATATGCTGAAATTGCTGAAGTAAAAGAACCATTTTCCAGAGAAGACCTCTTTAGGATTTTCGCTGTCTGGTGTGTACTTAGAGGCGTTAAGATTCCGGAATGGCCACAATTTGAAGGAACTCCGGTGAGACGAATCAAAGGGAAATTTGACGAGCTAAGCAGAACTCGAAAATTTAGAGAATCTGTGCCAGACTGGCTGGATGAACTCGGTTTGGAGGAATTAGGCGAAAAGATCTGGACACAGGAATTAAGCGCGTTAAATACACAGGCGCCAGTAGTTCTAAGAGCAAATAGCTTGAAAACCGATCCTGCTAAACTGGCTGGTATTCTACTGGAAGAAGGTATTGAAACCAATAAAGTCAGAAATTACCCTGAGGCATTGGAGCTAAAAGAGCGCTCTAACGTTTTTAGAACGAAAGCCTTCCAGGATGGCCTTTTCGAAGTTCAGGATGCAAATTCTCAAAGAGTGGCAGAATTTCTTGACGTACAACCAGGAATGAGAGTTGTAGATACCTGCGCAGGCGCAGGCGGGAAAACCCTTCACCTGGCTGCACTTATGGAGAATAAAGGCCAGATTATTGCGCTGGATATTTATGGAAATAAGTTGAAAGAATTAAAACGACGTGCAAAACGTGCTGGCGCTCATAACGTAGAGACCAGAAGTATTGAGACCACGAAAGTGATCAAAAAATTATATAATTCGGCAGACAGGGTTTTAATCGATGCTCCATGTAGCGGACTCGGAGTTCTTAGTAGAAATCCAGATGCGAAATGGAAATTACAACCAGAGTTTCTGGAAAAGATCAACAAAACTCAGGCTGAGATCCTTCCGCAATATTCCAGGATCTTGAAAAAAGGTGGAAAAATGGTGTATGCAACCTGTTCCATCCTTCCTTCAGAAAATGATAAACAGGTTCAGAAGTTTCTAAAAACAGATGAAGGTAAAGAATTCCGTTTGCTAAGAGAAAAGAAGATTCTATCCAGTGAAAGTGGCTATGATGGATTCTATATGGCGCTACTGGAAAAACAGACCTAGAAATAGGAATACTTCCGAAGCATTAAAATTTGTCCTTTTATAGATATGATATTGACAAGTTTTAATTTCATGAATTGAAGGCAAAAAAGTAAATTTGTGTCCTGTTCAAAACAACACAAACACAACTTACATGATCCTTTTCTTCGGAAATCAAACTACTAAGGTTTTTGCGGTTGAAACGCATTCCAACCTTTCTGCACAGTCTATTTCAAAACTAAACTGGCTTTTTGGAAACACTCTTCAAATAAATAAATCTGCTTTGGCAGATTTTTTTGTTGGTCCACGTGCCGCAATGATCACTCCCTGGAGTACGAATGCTGTCGAGATCACTCAGAACATGGGAATTAGCGGAATCATTAGAATCGAGGAATTTCTGAAAGTTGACGAGCATTTTTCTGATTTTGATCCAATGTTATCTCAGAAATACAAGCAACTCGATCAGGAGATCTTTGATATTCATGTTGAGCCTAAGCCAATTATAGAGATCGATGATATCGCAGCCTATAATAAACAGGAAGGTTTAGCATTGAATGCTGAAGAAGTTAAATACCTGGAAGATCTTTCAGTAAAACTGGATCGAAAACTTACAGATTCTGAAGTTTTTGGTTTTTCCCAGGTGAACTCAGAACATTGCAGACACAAGATCTTTAATGGAACTTTTGTTATTGATGGCGAGGAAAAACCAGTATCTCTATTTAAACTGATAAGAAAAACTTCCGAAGAGAACCCAAACGAGATCGTTTCAGCATATAAGGATAACGTCGCGTTTATCAATGGACCTGTTGTTGAACAGTTTGCTCCCAAAGCTCCAGATGTTCCGGAATATTATGAAATAAAGGACTTCGAATCTGTCATTTCCATAAAAGCTGAAACTCATAATTTTCCAACGACTGTGGAACCATTCAACGGAGCCGCGACTGGTAGTGGTGGAGAAATCAGGGACAGGCTTGCTGGTGGTAAAGGTTCACTTCCTTTGGCAGGAACTTCAGTCTATATGACCTCGTATTCCAGACTGGAAGAAGATCGACCATGGGAAAATGGAATGAAAAGACGTGAATGGTTGTACCAGACACCAATGGACATATTGATAAAAGCATCTAATGGTGCTTCAGATTTTGGTAACAAATTTGGTCAGCCACTAATATCAGGATCTGTACTTACCTTCGAACATAGCGAACACGAGCGCTCCCTGGGTTACGATAAAGTGATCATGCTCGCCGGTGGTATTGGCTACGGAAAAAAGGACCAGGCATTAAAGGATATTCCTGAAGAAAATGACAGGATCGTCGTTCTTGGTGGAGAAAACTATAGAATTGGAATGGGTGGCGCTGCTGTTTCCTCAGCAGATACTGGTGCATTTAGCAGTGGTATAGAATTGAATGCTATCCAGCGTTCCAATCCGGAAATGCAAAAGAGAGCTGCAAATGCCGTTCGTGGAATGGTAGAAAGCGAACACAACCCCATTGTTTCTATCCATGATCATGGCGCCGGTGGTCACTTGAACTGTTTAAGTGAGCTGGTGGAAGAAAAAGGTGGAAAGATAGACCTTGATAGTTTACCTGTTGGAGATCCAACCCTTTCTGCTAAGGAGATTATTGGAAATGAATCCCAGGAAAGAATGGGACTGGTCATTGGCGAGAAAGATCTCGATACTTTGAGAAGAGTCGCAGATCGTGAACGTTCTCCAATGTATGAAGTTGGAAACGTAACCGGTGATTATAGATTCACCTTTGAAGGCATGAAATCTGGCGATAAACCAATGGACCTTGCTCTGGCAGAAATGTTTGGAAGCTCTCCTAAAACGATCATGGAAGACAGAACGATTACTCGCAATTATGAAAAACTCAATTATCAACAGGAGAAAATTCACGAGTATTTACAACAAGTTTTGCAACTAGAAGCTGTCGCCTGTAAAGACTGGCTTACTAATAAAGTGGATCGTTGTGTTTCTGGGCGCGTTGCTAAACAGCAAACTGCAGGACCTTTACAGTTGCCTTTAAACAATTGCGGAGTGATGGCATTGGATTACAAAGGCAAGGAAGGAGTTGCAACCTCCATTGGACACTCCCCTATTTCTGCATTGATTGACCCTGTAGCTGGCTCCCGTAATTCTATAGCAGAAGCCTTGTCTAATATCATCTGGGCTCCTTTAGAAAAAGGACTTAAATCTATATCACTTTCCGCGAACTGGATGTGGCCCTGTAATAACGAAGGTGAAGACGCAAGACTTTATGAAGCGGTAAAAGGAATTTCAGATTTTGCAATTTCTCTGGGGATCAATGTACCAACCGGGAAGGACTCACTTTCCATGAAACAGAAATACAAAGATGGCGATGTTCTTTCACCAGGGACGGTGATAATTTCTGCTGCAGGGCATTGCGACAATCTTAAAGCGGTTGTAGAACCGGTATTAAAGAAAAACGCAGGAAGTATTTATTATATCAATCTTTCCGGAGATGATTATAAACTGGGAGGCTCTACTTTCGCCCAGATTCTTAATAAAGTTGGCGATGAAGCTCCTACTGTAAAGAACGATGAGCGTTTCAGTAATATCTTCAACGCCATGCAATCCATGATCAAGAGCGATATGATCGCAGCTGGTCACGATGTAGCATCTGGCGGATTGATCACTACTTTGCTAGAAATGTGTTTTGCCGATGTCAATTTAGGTGCAAATCTTGACCTGAGTGCACTAGGCGAAAAAGATATCATTAAGTTGTTCTTTAATGAAAACTGCGGAATAGTATTCCAGGCTAAGGACGACACTGCGGAATCTTTCATGAAGGAACTTGGAATAGACTATTATAAGATTGGAACTGCGACGGAAGGTGCTGCGCTAAATATTAAAGTTGGTGATGATGATTTCCATTTTCATATTGCTGAATTAAGAGATACCTGGTACAAAACCAGTTTTTTACTGGATGAACGTCAAAGCGGGATAGATAAAGCAACTGAGCGATACAACAACTATAAGAGGCAACCACTTGAATTTAAATTTCCAGAACATTTTACTGGAAAATTACCTGAACTGGATGCTAAGAAACCGCGAATAAAAGCCGCGATCATTCGTGAAAAAGGTTCTAATTCTGAAAGGGAAATGGCCCGGGCGATGTACCTCGCAGGTTTTGACGTGAAAGATGTGCACATGACCGACCTGATCTCCGGAAGAGAAAACCTTGAAGACATACATTTCATTGCAGCTGTTGGAGGATTCTCAAATTCAGATGTTCTTGGTAGTGCAAAAGGATGGGCTGGAGCCTTCTTATATAATGAAAAGGCAAAGGCTGCACTGGAAAATTTCTTTAAGAGAGAAGATACATTAAGTCTTGGAGTTTGTAACGGATGTCAGCTGTTTGTTGAGCTAGGCCTTATTAATGCGGAACATGAGCAAAAACCGAAGATGCTTCATAATGAATCGCAGAAATTTGAGTGTAATTTTACTTCCGTAGAGATTCCGCCCAACAATTCTGTTATGCTTTCCACTTTATCGGGAAGTACCTTAGGAATATGGGCAGCACATGGTGAAGGTAAATTCAGTTTCCCCTATGAGGAAAACCGCTATAACATCGTGGGAAAATATGCTTATAAAGGCTACCCGGCAAATCCTAATGGGTCACATTACAATGCTGCCGCACTTACAGATGCAAGTGGTAGGCACCTGGTAATGATGCCACACATGGAACGATCTACGTACCAATGGAACTGGGCAAATTATCCAGATGGACGCGAAGATGATGTGTCACCTTGGCTGGAAGGCTTTGTAAATGCCAGAAAATGGCTGGAGAAATAGAGTATAAAAAGGAACCATTCGGTTCCTTTTTTGTTTTCAAACCGGTAGCACAAATCTATATAGTTGTGTTTTTTCCCATAATATAAGTTCCATAAAATTCCTTGAGACTATAAATTTAGTAGCGAGAAATGCATTATTCTGGTAGAGATTGAATCCACAAGTGCGCTGATAAATTTGAAAAGTCATCAACAATTTTAATTGAACTGAAATGTTCAAATTTTTTTGATTGGAAAAGTATTTAGATTTCAGCGGAAAAAAATCATATGAAAAAGCTGAATTTAGATTGATACTGAAGAGTTTAAGGAATAATTAACAGTTTTTATAGATAGTATTTATAGGTCACATTTTAGTAAATACGCAAATAACAAGATTTTTTTTTATCATATTTGATTTGAATGAGCTTTGAAAATTGCTATTTTGCAAGGTATATCTAAAATCTTTCCTTTTCATGAACGACATTAAACGTCTATTTGACTTTCCTTACTATCAATTAGAAAATCATCCACTGGATGTTGCTTTCGCTACTAAATATGATGGAAAATGGGAAACTGTTTCGACTCAGCAATATATTGATAAGGCGAATGCAATTAGTAGGGGACTTCTTCGACTTGGCGTGAAACCGAATGATAAAATTGCAGTTATCTCCACTAATAATAGAACTGAGTGGAATATAATGGACATTGGAATTCTTCAGATCGGCGCTCAAAATGTGCCAATCTACCCAACAATTTCCGAAGAAGATTATGAATATGTTCTAAATCATAGTGGAGCCACTTACTGCTTTGTTTCAGATGAAGAGATCCTAAATAAGCTAAACAGTATCAAAGCTACAACCAGTTTAATGGAAGTATATAGTTTTGACGAGATCGCTGGCTGTAAGAACTGGAAAGAAATTTTAACATCTGGAGAAGATAAGGCAAACCAGGATGAAGTAGAAAAACTCAAGAAGGCAGTTACAGAAGATGATCTGGCTACCTTAATTTATACTTCCGGAACTACCGGAAGACCAAAAGGTGTCATGTTAAGTCATAAGAACATTGTAAGTGACGTACTAGGAAGTGCACCTCGTGTTCCTTTCGATACCGGAACTTACGTAGGTTTGAGCTTCCTCCCTATTTGCCATATTTTCGAGCGAATGATCCTTTATCTATACCAGTATTATTCGGTATCGGTTTATTTTGCTGAATCTATCGAAAAGATAAGCGATAACCTGAAAGAGGTAAAACCACATGTAATTACTGCCGTTCCAAGATTGCTGGAAAAAGTATATGATAAGATCATTGCTAAAGGAACTGCACTAGGTGGCGTGAAGCAAAAATTATTTTACTGGGCTGTAGAGCTTGGACTTGAATATGAACCTTATGGCCAGAATGGCTGGTGGTACGAAACAAAATTAAAACTTGCCCGTAAACTTATATTTTCAAAGTGGAAAGAAGGTCTGGGTGGTAATATAGATTTAATCGTATCTGGAAGTGCAGCATTGCAACCAAGACTTGCCAGGGTTTTTGCCGCAGCTGAAATCCCGGTGATGGAAGGTTATGGTCTCACAGAAACATCTCCGGTAATCGCAGTGAATGATGAACGTAATGGAGGTTTCAGAATTGGAACTGTTGGAAAAGTTCTGGATAATGTTGAAGTTAAAATTGCTGAAGACGGAGAAATCCTTACTAAAGGGCCTAACGTGATGAAAGGTTACTATAAGGATGAAGAAAAGACCAGAGAAGTAATTAATTCTGAAGGATTTTTCCATACAGGAGATATTGGAGAGATCGATAAAGATGGTTTTCTTAAGATCACAGATCGCAAGAAAGAGATGTTCAAAACATCTGGAGGGAAATATGTTGCTCCGCAGCTTATCGAAAATACCATGAAACAATCAAGATTTATTGAGCAGATCATGGTGGTTGGAGATGGAGAGAAAATGCCGGCGGCTTTGATCCAGCCTAACTTCGAATTCATAACAGAATGGGCACAGAGAAAGAATATCGATCTTGACTCAGGTGATCCTGCAGATATATCTCGTAACAATATGGTGCGTGAACGTATTCAGGAAGAAGTAGATTTCTACAATCAGAAATTCGGGAAATGGGAAAGAGTTAAAACATTTGAATTAACCCCAGAACCATGGACGGTAGAGGACGAGCACCTAACTCCTACTATGAAGCTAAAACGACGTAATATTCGTGACCGATACCAGGATCTTTACGAAAAACTATATGGTAGATTCTAATCTATCATTAAGAATATGCTAATAAAAACTCCCCAACTACCGGGGAGTTTTTTGGTTTTAGGAATTTAAATAGTATTAAAACAACATATTAGTATTTTTAGAGACATTTTATTATGCATGCATAATATTTTTTCCTAACTTTGGAATCAATCCAAAATCCCCCATGAAGGAGAAAACCATAGATTATGTTTTGCGCGCCACCTGGATGGCTGTTTCTAAAATGTATAATGAAGAAGCAGGTAAGGCTGGAAGTACGATGGCTACAGGTTTTGCCTTATTGAGTATCGATCCGGAAGATGGAACGCCATCTACCTCATTGGGTCCAAAAATGGGAATGGAAGCTACCAGCCTTTCGCGAATTTTAAAAACCATGGAAGAAAAAGGTTTAATAGAAAGAAAACGTAATCCACATGATGGACGTAGTGTACTTATTTATTTAACAGACTTCGGGAAAGAAATGCGCGATTATTCTAAGAGAGTGGTATTGAGATTCGATGAGTCGGTAAAGGAAAATGTGAGCGATAAGGATCTTAAAACTTTTATACAGGTGGCCAATACGATCACTGGTCTTATTAGTGAGAAGAAAATATATACTGAAGAAATTAGTGTAAAACAATAATAAACCAGGCCTAATAGGTTTGGTTTTTTGAACCATAAAAATCAAATAATGAAAAGAAGGATTAATAAAGTTGCAGTTATTGGGTCCGGTATAATGGGAAGTGGAATTGCATGTCACTTTGCAAATATTGGAGTAGAAGTACTTCTACTTGATATCGTTCCCCGTGAGCTCAATGAAAAAGAACAGAAAAAAGGTCTTAGTCTTGATGACAAAGTGGTTAGAAACAGGATCGTGAATGATGCTTTAACGGCTTCAGTAAAATCCAAACCATCTCCAATTTATCATAAGGACTTCGTGAACCGTATCACTACTGGTAACCTGGAAGATGATATTTCAAAAGTTTCAGAAGTAGACTGGATCATTGAGGTTGTTGTAGAACGTCTGGACATTAAAAAACAGGTGTTTGAAAACCTTGAAAAGCACAGAAAACCAGGAACTCTTATAACTTCAAATACTTCAGGTATTCCTATCAATTTCATGACCGAGGGGAGATCTGATGATTTTAAAAAGCATTTCTGCGGAACTCACTTCTTTAATCCACCAAGATATTTAAGGTTATTTGAGATCATTCCAGGAAAAGAAACTTCTTCTGAAGTTTTGGACTTCCTGAAAATGTATGGTGAAAAATTTCTTGGGAAAAATGCTGTATTAGCAAAAGATACTCCTGCCTTTATTGGGAACAGAATTGGAATTTTCTCCATAATGAGCTTGTTCCATACCGTTAAGGATATGGGAATGACCATCGAGGAAGTTGATAAATTGACTGGTCCCGTTATAGGACGCCAGAAGTCGGCAACCTTTAGAACGGTAGACGTTGTAGGCTTGGATACTCTCGTGCATGTTGCAAACGGTCTTCACGAAAATGTTCCAAATGATGAGCAGCATGATCTATTTGCCCTGCCTAACTTTATCGATACTATGATGGAAAACAAATGGCTTGGAAGTAAAACGGGTCAGGGATTCTATAAAAAAGTAAAAAATAAAGATGGTTCAAGCGAGATCAAATCTCTGGATCTTGATACGATGGAATACAGAGATCGTAAAAGCGCGTCTTTTGCAACTCTTGAAATGACCAAGTCTATCGATAATGTAGCAGATCGTTTCGAAGTATTGATTAAAGGAAAAGATAAAGCCGGTGATTTTTACAGAAAGAATTTCTCTGCACTATTCGCTTATGTTTCGAATCGTATTCCTGAAATTTCAGACGAGTTATACAAGATCGATGATGCCATGAAAGCTGGTTTTGGATGGGAACATGGACCATTCCAAATCTGGGACGCTATTGGTGTTGAAAAAGGTATTGAAATGATGAAAGCTGAAGGTTATGAACCTGCAGCCTGGGTAAGTGAAATGCTGCAAAATGGAAGCAAAAGCTTCTATAGTGTGAAAGATGGTAATACTTACTATTATAACATTGATGACAAGAAGCAAACTAAAGTTCCTGGTCAGGATTCATTCATAATTCTTGATAATATTCGAGAATCTAAAGAAGTATTCAAGAACAGCGGAGTTGTAGTGGAAGATCTTGGTGACGGAATCCTTAATGTTGAATTCAGAAGTAAAATGAATTCTATTGGAGGTGATGTTCTTGATGGAATCAATAAGGCTATAGATATCGCTGAAAAGGATTATCAGGGTCTTGTAGTCGCTAATGATGGAAAGAACTTTTCTGTAGGAGCGAATATTGGAATGATCTTCATGATGGCAGTAGAGCAGGAATATGAAGAACTGAACATGGCGATCAAGTATTTTCAGGATACCATGATGAGAATGCGCTACTCCTCTATTCCAACAGTAGCTGCACCGCACGGAATGACTCTGGGTGGTGGTTGTGAACTTTCACTTCATGCTGATAAAGTTGTCGCTGCGGCAGAAACCTATACCGGACTTGTAGAATTCGGTGTTGGAGTAATACCAGGTGGTGGTGGAACCAAGGAAATGACACTTCGTGCTTCTGATACTTATGAGAAGGATGATGTGGAATTAAACCGACTAAGAGAAAATTTCCTGGCTATTGGAATGGCAAAAGTATCTACTTCAGCATATGAAGCATTTGATCTTAATATTCTTCAGAAAGGTAAAGATATTGTAGTGATCAATCCAGACAGACAATTAGCGATCGCTAAGAAACATGCGTTATTGATGGCAGAAAATGGTTATACCATGCCAATCAAACGTACAAACATCAAGGTGTTAGGTAAGCAGGCACTTGGAGCATTTATGGTTGGAACAGACCAAATGGATGCAGGTAAATACATTAGTAAGCATGATCACAAAATCGCAAACAAACTGGCGTATGTTATGGCCGGTGGAGATCTATCATCCAGCCAGATGGTAAGTGAACAATATTTACTTGATCTCGAAAGAGAAGCATTCCTATCCTTAACCGGGGAGAGAAAAACGCTGGAACGTCTTCAGCATATGTTGAAAAAAGGAAAACCTTTAAGAAACTAAGCAGAAAGTCAAGTTCTAACAATTAAAAAGTAAAAAATGAAAACAGCATATATAGTTAAAGCATACAGAACAGCAGTTGGGAAAGCTCCCAGAGGTGTTTTTAGATTTAAAAGACCTGATGAACTTGCTGCAGAAACCATCCAGTATATGATGGATAAGTTACCAGATTTTGACAAGACTCGTATCGATGACGTAATGGTTGGTAATGCGATGCCAGAAGCAGAACAGGGATTGAACGTAGGTAGATTGATCTCACTAATGGGATTGAAGATCGAAGATGTTCCAGGTATGACCGTAAACAGGTATTGTGCTTCAGGCCTCGAGACAATTTCCATTGCAACTGCTAAAATCCAGATGGGAATGGCAGACTGTGTGATCGCAGGTGGTGCAGAAAGTATGAGTTACATTCCTATGGGGGGTTACAAGCCAGTTCCAAATTATGAAGTTGCCAAAAATGGCAATGAAGATTATTACTGGGGAATGGGTCTTACTGCGGAAGCGGTAGCGAATAAGTACAATGTATCCAGAGAAGATCAGGATCAGTTCGCTTATGATTCTCACCAGAAAGCGATCAAAGCTCAGCAGGAAGATCGTTTTCAGGATCAGATAGTTCCAATTACCATCGATGAGACTTATGTTGAAGACGGTAAAAAGAAGACAAGGTCTTATACAGTAAATAAGGATGAAGGTCCTAGAAAAGATACTTCAGTAGAAGTTCTCAATAAATTACGACCTGTTTTTGCTGAAGGCGGGAGTGTTACTGCAGGTAACTCATCACAAATGAGTGATGGTGCTGCTTTTGTTATGGTAATGAGCGAAGACATGGTTAAGGAACTGAATCTTGAGCCTATAGCAAGAATGATAAGCTATTCCGCAGTGGGTGTTGAACCTAGAATTATGGGTATTGGACCGGTTCATGCAATTCCGAAGGCTCTAAAACAAGCTGGTTTGAAACAGGATGATTTGGAGCTTATTGAACTGAATGAGGCATTTGCTTCACAATCACTGGCTGTGATTCGGGAACTTGGGCTTAATAAAGAAAAACTAAATGTAAATGGCGGTGCGATCTCCATGGGACACCCACTGGGATGTACTGGAGCTAAACTTTCAGTGCAGATATTTGATGAAATGCGGAAGCGTGACCTCAAGAACAAGCATTGTATGGTAACAATGTGTGTTGGAACAGGACAGGGTGCTGCCGGAGTTTTTGAATTTTTAAATTAGACCTGAGATTTTAGATCTTTTAAATGAGACTAAAAAAATATAAATAATATAAATTAATTGAGATACTGAGTCTATAATCTTATATCTCAAAACTAATATCTTAATTATAAAAATGAGTACAGATACAACTAAAAAAGATCTTCTTCGCGGTGGTCAGTTTCTTGTAAAGGAAACTAAAAGTGAAGACGTTTTCACGCCGGAAGATTTTAATGAGGAACAGAAAATGATGCGTGATTCCGTTCAGGAATTTGTAGAACGCGAGATCTGGCCTCATAAAGAAGAATTCGAAAAGAAAAACTATGCTCTTACTGAAGAGGTAATGCGTAAAGCTGGAGAACTAGGGTTTTTGGGTGTTGCGGTACCTGAAGAGTATGACGGTTTAGGGATGGGCTTCGTTTCTACCATGCTTGTTTGTGACTATATATCTGGTGCTACTGGATCTGTGGCTACTGCATTCGGAGCACATACAGGAATTGGTACAATGCCAATTACCCTATATGGTAACGAAGAGCAGAAGAAAAAATACGTACCAAAATTAGCTACTGGTGAATGGTTTGGAGCTTACTGTCTTACAGAACCAGGTGCAGGATCTGATGCAAACTCAGGAAAAACAAAAGCTGTCCTTTCTGAAGATGGAAAGTATTATAGCATTAGTGGACAGAAAATGTGGATTTCCAATGCTGGTTTTGCAGATGTGTTTATTGTTTTTACCAGAATTGAAGATGACAAAAATATTACCGGTTTTATAGTAGAGAACGAAGAAGGTAATGGGATTAGCTTTGGAGAGGAAGAAAAGAAATTAGGAATTCACTCCTCCTCTACCCGCCAGGTTTTCTTTAATGAAACCAAGGTGCCAGTAGAAAATATGCTTTCAGACCGTGGAAATGGTTTTAAGATTGCCATGAACGCGTTAAACGTGGGTCGTATTAAACTTGCTGCAGCTTCTTTAGACGCCCAGCGTCGTGTGACAGATCTTTCTGTTAAATATGCGAATGACAGAGTACAGTTTAATACTCCTATTGCAAAATTCGGAGCTATAAAATCCAAGCTTGCAGAGATGGCTACTTCAGCATATGTTGGAGAAGCAGCGTCTTACCGTGCGGCTAAGAATATCGAAGATCGTATAAATATTAGACTGGAAGAAGGTAGTTCACATGCAGATGCTGAACTTAAAGGAGTTGAGGAATACGCGATTGAATGTTCTATTCTGAAGGTTGCATGTTCTGAAGATGTTCAGAATTGTGCAGATGAAGGTATTCAGGTATTTGGTGGAATGGGATTCTCTGCAGACACTCCAATGGAATCTGCCTGGCGAGATGCCAGAATTGCTCGAATTTATGAAGGAACCAACGAGATCAACAGGATGTTATCTGTAGGAATGCTGGTTAAGAAAGCAATGAAAGGACATGTTGACCTACTAGGGCCAGCTACGAAAGTAGCAGATGAGCTTACTGGAATTCCTTCCATGGACAAACCAGATTATTCTGAATTGTTCGCTGAAGAGAAGGAAATGATCGGTAAACTGAAAAAGGTTTTCTTGATGGTTGCAGGTAGTGCCGTACAGAAATTCGGTCCGCAATTAGAAGAGCATCAGCAATTATTATTAGCTGCATCAGATATTCTAATAGAAGTCTATATGGCTGAATCTGGAATTCTTAGAGCAGAGAAAAATGCCAAGAGATTTGGAGTAGATACTCAGAAGGAACAGATCGCCATGGCTAAACTTTATCTCTACCATGCAGTGGATACTGTGAATACTAAGGCAAAGGAGGGAATTGCTTCTTTTGCTGAAGGAGACGAGCAACGTATGATGCTCATGGGGCTTAAGAGATATACCAAGTATACGAACCTGCCTAATATTGTGGCACTTCGAAATACCATCGCAGAGAAATTAACTTCTGAAAACAAATACTGTTTTTAGAAACATTCTTTTAAACTGAGAAAAACCACCCAAAAGGGTGGTTTTTTTATTTTTATAATAATTGTTTCAAAAATGTTACAAATTCATTTAGTTATCGTTAATTGTTTCTAAATATTTAGATATATTGGCTCTAAATCAAACAATAACTTAACATTATGAAAAAAGTTTTTCTTGGAATGGCAGCTATGGCCTTCCTATTTGCTTCTTGTGAGCAAGATCCTACAGAAAACAGTGTTGACCAGGAAGTAGCTCAGGTGGACATGAGTAATTTTTATCTTTACACAGATGCTGAGGCAGACGGCAAAAAGACTGAAGATGATAAAACGAAGTGTTACTCTATGAGAAACCTTAATCGTTTATTGAACGAGAATCCAGGGCTACACAAGAAAATGTACGATGTAGAACAAAATACTCGGTCTATTCTGGCTAAGAATGGAAACGGTAAAGGTAAACCTGGTTCAGGTGGTGGAGGAACCACTGAGCCGCCAGTAGGTGACAATCTTGGAATTGTAGATATTCCTGTTGTAGTTCATGTTATTTACAGTAACTCTCAGCAAAATATTTCTGATGCTCAAATCAATTCTCAGATTTCTGTTTTGAATGAGGACTTCAGAGCTTCAAACAATGATGCAGGTAATGTTCCTAGTGAATTTGCTGGATTGGTTGCAGATTCAGAAATCAGTTTTACTCTTGCTGGAGTAAACAGATACAGTGACTCAAGATCTGAATGGGGAACTAGTGACGCCATGAAATATGCCTACCCTCCAACCTCTCCTTCTAATACTCTAAACATCTGGATTTGTAACATTGGTGGTGGTATCCTTGGATATGCGCAATTCCCTGGTGGACCAGCTTCCACAGATGGTGTAGTAATTTCTCCTCAGTACTTTGGAACAACTGGATACGTTTCTGCTCCATTTAATAAAGGTAGAACAGCGACTCACGAAGTAGGACATTACCTAAACTTACGTCACATCTGGGGTGATGGTAGATGTAGACAGGATGACTTCGTAGCAGATACTCCTTCTTCTGATGGACCTAACTACAGCTGTCCTTCTTATCCTACTGTAAACTGTAGATCTACAGATATGACTATGAACTACATGGATTATACTAATGATGCATGTATGTATATGTTCTCTGAAGGTCAGAAAGCTCGTATGAGAACAGTTTTCGCTAGTGGAGGACCAAGAACTGGTTTCGTAAACTAATCAACCAAAATTATAACCACAAAAAGCCACCTTTTAGGTGGCTTTCTTCGTTTACCAGCCAGCCTTTCTATTTTAAAATCGAAAATTGAGTATCTTAGTTGACCGACCAAAGAAATCACTCATGAATCGCTCTTTATGCCACTTGTGGCTATGTATTTCCATTCTTTTTTTGCAGCAAACGGCATTTGCATTTCAGCAGGAACCAGAACACAACAAATCTAAAGATCAGAAACTACCTAGTAAGGCGACGGTGCTTAGCGACTCAGCCGCTGTTGCCACAAATGATATTGGTGAATATGCAGATGCCTACTACCAGACACAACAATGGAATGACGGCATTGGCTTCCCTCCTAACACTATAAATCTGCAATCCCCACAGGCTGCACTGGAACATTTTATAGTAGAGGCCAGAAACGATAATTACGAAGAAGCTTTGTATGCAATGAATTTTAATTTGTTGCCTGATAATATTTCGAAAGTAGATGCAGCGATTCTTGCTGAAAAACTACATTTCGTTCTTGAGCAACGAATTTCTATTGGGTGGGATGGCCTGCCTGATCGTCCCGATGGACAAATTGATGTAAGTACCTCAACAAACAAGGCTGTAGCGGGAAAACCCAGAAGAAGTCTATTATTTGGCACTACAACGCTGGACGATCGTGATATAAGCTTTAGAGTACAACGCGTGAAGTACAAAGACGAACATCCAATCTGGCTAATTTCATCACAAACTGTAGAAAATACGGAACCTCTATATACAACCTATGGTCCCAGAAGGCTGGATAGAATGATCCCTGACTGGATTAGTTTCGAAGTTTTGGGAATACCAGTCTGGAAAGTTTTTGGAACCCTGCTTCTTATCTTGATATGCTATTTAATCGCGAAAGGAGTTAGTGCCATTATAAGAAAGTCATTTTCTGGTGTGAATCGCTACTGGATCCGGAATATTGCCTATAGGCTGGCATCTCCAGCAGGAGCCGCGATAGGAATTTTGGCTTTCTATTTATTACTCAATAATCTGATTTCATTTACCGGATCTCTCGCAAAAGGTATTTATACGTTTATTCTAATTGTGCTTATATCAATTCTTACCTGGTTGATCATGCGTATTATAGATTATATCATGGACTTCTTTGCTGTGGAAAAAGTAGGCGATGTAAGAACCGAGGAAAATAGCAAAGCGAAAAGCTTGATGACCTATATTTCTGTAGGTAGAAGAATATTTATCTTTATAATCGTAATTATTGGTGCTTCAGTCATATTCTCACAATTCCCTTCTCTTGAGAAATTGGGAATATCTTTAATGGCTTCCGCAGGAATCGCCACCGTGGTAGTTGGTATTGCAGCACAGAGTACGCTGGGTAATATTATCGCCGGCGTTCAAATCGCTTTGACCCGTCCTGCAAAGATTGGTGATGCGGTTATTATTGAAGGTGAATATGGTTTCGTGGAAGACATCACATTTACTTATATGGTCGTTAATACCTTCAAATTAAGGAGATTGGTCATACCTCTGTCTGATGTGATTACTGAAAGTTTTATGAATCTTTCCATGTCTAACCCACAGAATATTATGGAGATCGAACTATTTGTAGATCATCGTGTAGACGTTCAAAAAGTACGTGAAAAGTTTACAGAGTTATTAAAAGCCTCAGATGACTGGGATGGTGATGAAGATAGATCGCCACTTGTTGAAGCCTCAGGTATGGATCACAATTACCTTAAATTGCGATGCCTGATAAGTGCCAAGGATTTTCCGACTGCATGGACGCTACATTGCGAGCTTAGAGAAAATATTGTACGTTACATCAGTGAACTCGAAGACGGAATTTATTTAAAACGGGAGCGCGTTGTACTCGATGATAAATATTCAGATGATGTTAAAGAGGATAAGAAAATGGATGACGAAGGCTAAAACGTTTTAGGTTAATCTTCTGTAAACCTGTAGCAACTAAGCGTTCAAAATTTTAATTTTAGATATCTAAATCTGAATTATGCTCGAATTGGAAGAAAGCGGACTTCTTTACCTCGTTTCAGCGCTTGTCATTTTAGTCGTAAGTTTTGGTCTTGCATTTTATATCATCAGGAAGCTTGGTAAAAATCCAACGAATATACTTCCGGTTAATTTCGCCAATAAGATTCGGTTACCATTATTGATTTTTCTAGCCTCTATTATTGCCAGAATAGCGATCATTAGTAAAATTTTCAGGTTTGAAGCCACCTATGAAATTGTTAGTCACCTTAGTACAGTGGGTATCATTCTAAGTGTTGCCTGGTTTCTGATCTTACTGTTTAGAGTAGTTAAAAAAAGAATGCTCAAGATGTACGATATGGCTAGTGATGATAATCTCAAAGCCAGGAAGGTTTATACACAGTACATGATCCTTGAGAATATTGTGATTTTCATTATTGTAATACTTGCCGTTGGTATCGCTTTAATGAGTTTTGAAAGTATACGTTCTGTGGGGATTAGTGTATTGACCTCAGCTGGTATTGCCGGAATCATTATAGGTCTGGCTGCGCAAAAAGCAATTGCTACTTTGCTTGCAGGTATACAGATCGCCATAACTCAGCCTATCCGCCTGGATGATGTCGTGATCGTTGAAGGTGAATGGGGTTGGATCGAAGAGATCAATCTTACCTATGTAGTGGTTCGGGTTTGGGATAAAAGAAGACTGGTAGTTCCCACAACTTATTTTATTGAAAAAACCTTCCAGAACTGGACAAGAAGTTCCGCAGATATATTGGGAACAGTATTTATTTATGCAGATTATGGTTTGCCTTTAGAACCACTTCGGGAAGAGCTTACAAGGTTATTAAACAACACTTCTCTCTGGGATGGTAATGTGAATGTGCTTCAGGTTACAAATGCTTCGGAAAAGACCGTAGAGTTAAGAATACTGATAAGTGCAAGAAATTCGCCTACTGCCTGGGATCTCCGTGTGCACTTAAGAGAGAAATTACTTGATTTCATACAAAAAAATTACCCGGGACATCTTCCGAAGGCCCGGGTTAGTATAGAAAAAGATCAGGAATTAAATTAATCCTGAAATAAGGCATTTTCCGCAGAAATTCCTTTAGAGAAATTCGCAGCTGTTTCAATAAGTGCTAAATGAGAATAAGCCTGTGGAAAGTTCCCGAGTAGGCGTTTGGTTTTAAAATCGATATCCTCACTAAATAAACCTAAATGGTTACTGTAGGATAATAACTGATCAAACATTTCCTTTGCTTTCTTCTTCTCTCCAATTTTATAAAGACTATCAATTAGCCAGAAGGTACAGATCGTAAATGACGAGGTTGGTTTCCCAAAATCATCGTTATTTTTATATCTATACATCAATCCGTCTTCACAAAGATCCCTTTCAGTAGCCTGTACTGTGCTCACAAATCGTGGATCGTCTGCTTCAATAAAACCGTAAGGCTGCATTAATAATGTAGATGCGTCAAGATCTGCCGAACCATAGGATTGAGTATAAGCCTGTTTTTCTTCGTTCCAGCCATTCTCATAGATATCCTGATAAATTTCTTCTCTTAAGGCGATCCATTTGGTATCGTTGATTCCCATTCTTAGAACCTCACCAATCTTTATAGCTCTGTCTACAGCTACCCAGCAAAGTAATTTTGAAAATACAAAGTGTCTGTCTTCTGTACGAAGCTCCCAGATACCTTTATCTGGTTTCGTCCAGTTTTCTTCTACGATCATGACAATACCACGAACCACGGTCCACAGTGCTTCAGAATTTTCAAGCGAAGTTTCGAACATCAGGAATTGCTGGTAGATCACTTCCATCAAAATACCGTAGATATCGTTCTGCTTTTGAATATATGCTGCATTACCAGTACGAACGGGACTGGATCCCTCATAACCTTTTAAATGACTTAGAATATGTTCGGTTAATTCCTTTTCACCATTAATCCCGTACATGATCTGGATCTTCTCATCCTTATGCGGAATAATATCTATGATGAACTGAAGGAAATCCTTGGCAGATTTTATATGTCCCAGACCTGCCATCACTTTGATCACCATGGAAGCATCACGAATCCAGCAAAAACGATAATCCCAGTTTCGCTCCTCACCTATTGTTTCCGGCAGACTTGTAGTCGCGGCGGCAAGTACAGCACCAGAATTTTCGTAGCTCAATGCTTTAAGCACAAGCGCACTTCTCATAATCTCCTGCCCGTAATGAGTATATCTGGTTGTATTATCTGCCCAATTCATCCAGTAGACCTTTGTTCTCTGGAATTTCAAATAAGACCTATCCAGGGTTTGCTCTACCAGTTTTTCATGATAGCCAACAAGGCAATATGCATTTCCAGTAAGTGTGATCTCTTTTTGCTGCAGGATATCATTCAGATTCAAACTTGAATATAGATAAGCAGAATCATATTTACCTTCCTTCGTAAAACTCTTTATATAATCACCCTTATTCTCGTTGTAGGTTTTCTCTCTTGCAAAATCCAGTTTTGGATCATATTTGATACTGAATTTTGGTTTCCCTTTTATTAATCTGAAAAACCTAATAACATCTGGCGGCGCATAATAAGATCCATCTTCACGAGGATACCTGGGCATGAAATCTATTAACTGAAAAGCATCAGTTCCATTATCGAACACCGTGCTTAAAATATTAGTTTCCCAAAGATATTCCTGTGTAATCTTATAGTCATCCCCTATAAGTATTTCAAAACTTCCTCCAATTTCATCATCAAGTATTTTTGCAAAAACTGCAGAGGAGTTAAAATTTGGCATACAGCACCAATCCAGGGAGCCTGTTTTAGAGATTAAAGCTGCACTTTTACAATTACTTATTATTCCGTAGTCGAGATTATCCATATATCTTAAAAATCTTATAAATCAATGGCTGTCTTAAATGATTTTCGGAAATTTAATAAAAATCAATTTCGCGACCACGGCATTTATAATTAATTATGAGCAAAACAATCATTATTTCCAACCGCTTACCACTGCAAATTTCCATTTCTGAAGATGATCTCGAAGTGACACCTAGTGTGGGAGGACTCGCAACCGGCTTAAAATCCTTTCATAAAGATGGAGACAGTATCTGGATAGGATGGCCCGGAATGACCGAAGAGGAAATTCCTGAAAATCTGAAGGATGAAGTTCAGCAAAAGGCCCGGGAAGAGAATTGTGTAGCCGTCCATCTAAATGCCAATGAGATCGACGGCTTTTATTATGGCTTTAGTAATCGTACCATATGGCCTCTATTCCATTATTTTATGGAGTACACCGAATCTGACGATGATTACTGGCATACCTATAAGGATGTAAATCAAAAGTACGCAGATGAAATACTTAAACATTATAAAGAAGGTGATGTCATCTGGGTTCATGATTATCAACTTTTACTGGTTCCTAATATGGTAAGAGAACAGGCGCCAGATGCTATTATTGGATTCTTCAATCATATCCCTTTCCCTTCTTATGAAGTTTTCAGAACACTTCCGTGGAGAGATGAAGTATTACAGGGAATGCTTGGGGCAGATCTTATAGGTTTTCACACCTATGATTATGAAAGACATTTTTTAAGTTCTGTTAGCCGGATTTTGCGACACCAGGTAGATTTTAACCAGATCACCCTTCCAGACAGGATCGTTAAAGTAGATTCTTTCCCTATGGGTATCGATTATAAGAAATTTGAACAGGCTGCACTGGATCATTACGAAAGTACTTCTGCAGACCAGTCTGAATTACAGAAAAGACTGGATCATCATTTAGAATCTACACCAGATGCAAAGCTGATCCTAAGTATAGACAGACTGGATTACACCAAAGGTATTGCACACCGTATAAGAGCTTATGAATACTTCCTTGACAAGAACCCTGAGTATATTGAGAAAGTACGGCTGGTGATGTTGGCTGTCCCTTCAAGGTCCAATGTACCTCAATACAGAAGGCTGAAACGAGAAATTGATGAACTTGTTGGACGTATCAACGGGAAGTTCTCTACCGTAAGCTGGACTCCCATCTGGTATTTCTATCGTTCCATGCCTTTTGAAAACCTTATCGACCTTTATACTACCTGTGAGATTGCTTTGCTAACACCAATCCGTGATGGAATGAATTTGGTAGCTAAGGAATATATCGCAACGCGCACAGATCATACAGGAGTTCTTATTTTAAGTGAAATGGCCGGAGCCGCGCATGAGATGAACGAAGCACTGATCATTAATCCTAATAATTTTGAGCAGGTGGCCGAAGCATTAAAAACCGCTTTTGAAATGCCGAAAGAAGAACAGATCGAAAGAAATAAAATGCTTCAGAAGCGATTGAGACGCTATAGTGTAGAAAAATGGGCAGGTGACTTTATGAAGTCTCTTAGATCTACAAAAGAAAACAGAGAGTCCTTTCAGTCTATCAAGATCAATTCTGAAATTTCACAGGAGATCATGACTAAATTTCAGCAAGCCGAAAGAAGGATTTTATTCATTGATTATGACGGAACACTAGTAAACTTTACAGACAAACCTGAGAACGCTCGTCCTGATGCCGATCTTAAAGAACTTATACGTGATCTTAATGCCGATGACAAAACAGATGTTATACTAATAAGTGGCCGAGATAAAGATACTTTAGGAACCTGGTGGAAGGATGTACCGGTAGAACTAATCTCTGAACATGGAGTCTGGATGAGACAGATCGATGGAGAATGGGAACTTTCAGAAAATGTAAAAAGTGAGTGGATGGATGCCGTTCGTCCAGTGATCGAAAATTTTGTGGATAGAACACCAGGTACATTTATAGAAGAAAAGAATTATTCTCTTGCCTGGCACTACAGAAAAGCAGATCCTGAACTAGGAGAGATTCGTGCCAATGAATTGAGTACAACTTTAAAAGAGCTTATTTCCAATCGCGGATTAAGTGTGCTGGAAGGAAATAAAGTACTGGAGATTAAGAGCAGCGGCGTGAATAAAGGAAAGGCCTCTACAAAAAAACTGGTAGGAAAAGATTACGATTTTATTTTCGCAATTGGTGACGACTGGACAGATGAATATATGTTTGAAGATCTTCCGGAAGACAGCGTTACCGTTAAAGTAGGCATTAAAAAAACAAGCGCCAGATACTATGTTGAAGGTACTCCGAAAGTCCGCACCTTGCTGGAGAATTTCCGGAAAAATAACTAATGATTTTATGTTGTTAAATAATTTATGAATACTATCAAAAGTTTAAATATACATTAACTAGCAGATGATGGCATAGGTTCAATTTCTATTTAATTTAGCACCTGAATTTAAATCGAACCAGTTTAAAACCAAATATTATGAAAGCAGGAAAATTATTATTAGGACTAGTATCAGGAGCAGCTGCAGGAGCAGTACTTGGATTACTATACGCACCGAAAAAAGGAACAGAAACGAGAAAAACTATTGCTGATACAAGCAACAGTTATATCAAAGACGCGAACAGAGGAATCAACGATTTTGCAGATTCTCTAAGTCACAAAATGGAAGCTCTTAAATCTAAGACTAAAGCAGGTTTCGCAAGCAATAAGTCTGAAGAAAAGATCAATCAGGCTAAAGCAGAAATGCACGAAATGCAAGCCTAATTTTTTTGGATCAAATCGATCAAGAAGTTAAAGCTCCGGTAATACCGGGGCTTTCTTATTTTATAGAATTAAATAACTTCCCTATTTTTAAAACAAATTTCCATTTATGATGAAAACTACCTTTAAGACTGCCATTCTAATGCTGGGTCTATGCACCATATCTTATACTTCTGAAGCTCAGGATACAGATGAAAAGATCTACGAGATCATTCAGAATGTAAGTGCAGATCGTATCGAAAACGATATTCGAAAACTTGCGGGTTTTGGTACACGAAATACGTTTAGCGACACAGTATCTGATACTCGTGGAATTGGCGCTGCCAGACGTTGGATAAAATCTGAATTCGACAAAATCTCTGCAGATTGTAACGATTGTCTAGATGTATTTTATCAAAAAGATCATGTAACTCCAGATGACGGACAAAGAATTCCAAAGGAAGCATGGGTAGTAAATGTAGTTGCGATCCAGAAAGGAAGCAAGTATCCTAATCGTTATGTCATTATGAGTGGTGATATTGATTCAAGGAATGGCGACACCATGGATTTCACTACAGATGCTCCCGGAGCAAACGACAATGCCAGCGGAATGGCAGGAACCATGGAAGCCGCAAGAGTCTTATCCAATTATGATTTTGAAAGCAGTATCATCTATGTAGGTTTATCTGGTGAAGAACAAGGTCTTTTTGGTGGTAAAGGTCTGGCTGAATATGCAATAAAAGAAAGCTGGGATATTATAGGTATTCTTAACAATGATATGATCGGAAATATTGAAGGTGTAGATGGAGTGATTGACAATCGAAGTTTCCGAATCTTTTCTGAACCAGTTCCACCTAAGGAAACTGAAAACGAAAGAAGAATGAGAAGATTTTATGGTGGTGAAGTTGATGGAATCTCAAGACAACTGGCAAGATATATACATTCAAATGTTGAGACATATATGCCGGAAATGAACCCGATGATGATCTACAGGCTGGATAGATTTGGCCGTGGTGGTCACCACAGACCTTTCAATGATCTTGGATTTGCTGGCGTACGTATCATGGAAGCTCATGAGAACTATAACAGGCAACACCAGGATATTCGAACGGAGAATGGTATAGAGTACGGTGACGTAGTATCTGGAGTGAATTTTGACTATGCTGAGAAATTAACAGCGGTAAATGCTATTAACCTTGCCGCTCTGGCCTGGGCACCTCCAGCACCTGAAAAAGTTGAAATTGGTGGAATTGTTGAACCTGATACAAAGTTAAAATGGGAAGTAGTTGATGGTGAGATCGCTGGCTACAAGATCTATTGGAGAGATACTACTTCTCCGCAATGGCAATACTCAAGATTTGTAGGTAATGTTACTTCGTTTACTTTAGAGGGAATTGTAATAGATAATTACCTGTTTGGAGTTGCTGCAGTCGGTAAGAACGGCCATGAAAGTCTGGTTGTATTCCCAAGTGGCACATTCAGATAAATTAGAATCTACCAACTATTAATAAAAAGCCAGGGCATTAGTCCTGGCTTTTTTTATGCGTTGTTTCTAATTAACAATACTTTACACTATACTTAAATCTTTTTGGCACTGCTTTGTAGTACTTTAGAATAACCAAAAAATCAACAAGATGGCAGAAATAAAAATTAGAAAGAAAAAACCAGTATGGCCGTGGATTCTCGTAGTGATTATCCTCGCGATTCTTGCGTTCTTATATTTCTATGGAAGTATGGCTGAGAACGATGATAATGAAATTGATGAGACTGATGATATCGCATTGATACATGAGAACTCAAATGGAAACACTAACCTCCTAAGTTAAAAATCTAATTATGAGTACAACAGAAAAACACCTGGTACATTTAAGCCAGCTAAAAGGATATAAAGTAGACAGTCATGATCATGATATTCGTGGATGGAAACTACTGGATCGAGATAAAAAGACAATAGGTAAAGTAGACAACCTACTGGTAAACAAAGAATTAGGAAAAGTAGTTTATGTAGATGTACAGGTAGAACAGGACATCATAGACAGGAACCATGACCCCTACTCCGCTCAACATCAAAGTGAATTTAAGGAGTTCATCAACAAAGATGGTGAAAATCATATCATAATTCCTATTGGACTTATTGATATCAATGCTACTGATAAATATGTATTTACAGAGGGTATAGATTACCAGACTTTCGCCGAAACCAAACGTTATCGATCGGGTACAGATATTAGCAGAAACTATGAACATCATGTGTTGGGATCGTACAACAGAGACAGAGATTATAACACTCAAGATGATTTGCATAAAACGGAGAGCACTTATGGAGATGAATCCAGATTAAACGATGATCACGATCATGGGTATGAAAAGCTTTCCGCAGAAGAGAGAAGAGTAGAAAGAGAACGGGAGAATATGCAATATTCTTCGAATGATCGTAAAGCTGCGGTGGATACAAGAATTGATACCGGCAGAGACGATCGACAATTTTTAGATCGTAAGGTTGGTGAAGAGGTAAATACTTCAGAGCACAGAACTTCACAGGATGATTCCTATTCCGGGCGATCTGGGAATGACTCTAGAAAACCTATAGATGATCACCATCGTTCTCAGGACTTTCACGATAAACATACAGGGTTTAAACCTGAAAAGTCAATCGACGAAGATCAGCACTGGCAACATGATGACAGGAATTTAGATGATCCTGAAGATTTTTATAATCGTAGGGAATTCAACAGAAGAAAATAATATGATGGGACTTAAAAAAGTCCCTTTTTTTTGGAGTTGTGTTTAAATTTCGATTGAGAGAAAATTGCTAACTTGAGATCATATTTAAAAATTTGAATAATTTCATGAGATATTCCCACCTGTTGAGGCTTTTTGCTTTAATAATTACCACCAATCTTACAGCACAGAACTTCGATCTTGAACTTTTTAAAAACAAAACTCCCCGAAATATTGGTCCTGCTGGAATGAGTGGACGTGTTACTTCCATAGATGTGGTTACTAGTGATCCTAATATCATGTACGCCGGGACAGCATCTGGCGGATTATGGAAATCTACCAGTGCAGGTATTAAATGGGAACCTATATTTGACAATGAAGTTACTGCTTCTATAGGCGCTGTTGCGGTGCAACAATCAAATCCTTCGGTTATCTGGGTTGGAACCGGTGAAGGTAATCCCCGAAATAGTCTGAATGGTGGTTACGGAATTTATAAAAGTCTGGATGGCGGAAGAACCTGGACTAGTATGGGCCTGGAAAAGACCCGTCATATTCACCGCGTTATTATACATCCCTATAATCCCGATATAATTTATGCCGCGGCAATAGGTTCACCCTGGGGTGCGCACGAAGAAAGAGGAGTTTACAAAACTACTGATGGTGGAGAATCCTGGAACAAAATTCTGTTTACCAATAACCTATCAGGTGCTGCAGACCTGGTGATGGATCCAAATAACCCCAATAAACTGGTCGCGGCCATGTGGGAACATAAAAGAGATCCCTGGTTTTTTAAATCGGGTGGTGAAGGTTCCGGACTTTATATAACCTTTGATGGTGGGAAGACCTGGAAGAAGAAAACAGAAAAAGACGGACTTCCCAAGGGAGATCTGGGAAGAATCGGACTTGTAATTGCAGCTTCAGATTCTAATATTATGTATGCCCTGGTTGAATCGAAAAAGAATGCTCTTTACAAATCTGAAGATGGTGGGTTTAGCTGGGAAATGATCAACGATAAGGAAGAAATTGGTAACCGACCATTCTATTATTCAGATCTGTTTGTAGATCCTCAGAATGAGAATCGCTTGTATTCCGTTTTTACCTATATCAATGTTTCTGAAGATGGAGGAAACAGTTTTAAGGAATTGATGCCGGCCTATGGTGTAGACAATGGTATACATCCAGATCATCACGCCTTCTGGATTCATCCGGAAGATGGAAGTTTCTTGATGGACGGGAATGATGGCGGACTCAATATTTCTAAAGATCGAGGCAAAAGCTGGAGATTCGTAGCCAATCTTCCTGTGGCTCAATTCTATCATATTGCTGTGGATGATGAATTTCCTTACAACGTTTATGGTGGAATGCAGGACAATGGAAGCTGGAGAGGTCCTGCTTATGTGTGGAAAGCGCAGGGAATCCGAAATTCTTACTGGCAGGAAATTAGCTTTGGGGATGGTTTTGATGTCGTTCCAGATCCATACGACAGTAGATATGGCTGGAGTATGAGTCAGCAGGGATATGTTAGCAGATACGATCATGAAACCGGAAATAACTATTCGGTTAGACCTACGCATCCAGATCCTGATGTGGAACTTCGATTTAACTGGAATTCTGCTATTAATATTGATCCGTTCGATAGCAATACTATTTACTTCGGAAGTCAATTTGTTCACAAAAGCACGGATAAAGGTTTAACCTGGGAAATCATTTCACCAGACCTAACTACTAATGACCCTGAAAAGCAGAAACAAACTGAAAGTGGCGGACTCACCATGGACGCTACCGGAGCTGAAAACTTTACCACCATACTGGTTATTGAGCCTTCTCCCCTAGAAGAAGATATGTTATGGGTTGGAACAGATGACGGGAAAGTTCAATATACCCGCGATGGAGGCGCGAGCTGGACAGATGTATCCACTAACTTACCAAAACTACCGGAAGGAAGCTGGATCGTACAGATAAAGGCCAGTAATAAGCGAAAAGGCGAGGCATTGCTAGTCGCAAATGATTATCGAAGGTTCAATTATGAGCCTTATGCCTATAGAACCAGAAATTATGGGAAAAGCTGGGAGCGAATTGTTGATAACGATGATACCGAAAGCTATGCTTTAAGCATTGTAGAAGACCCGAAAGAGGAAAATTTATTATTCCTGGGAACAGATGATGGCCTGTATATTTCACTTGATGCCGGTAAAAACTGGGAGAAATACACCCATGGTTTTCCTACAGTATCAGTAAAGGATTTGGTGATACATCCACGTGAGCATGATCTGGTAATTGGCACCTTTGGCCGTGCAGCATGGGTCCTTGACGATATTAGACCTTTTAGAAAACTTGCAGGAGCAAATACGATTATAGAGAATAAACTAAGATTGTTTGCACCACCTGTTGCCTATCACAATGCTACACAGCAACCAACTGGGAGCAGATTTGGTGGGGACGCGGTCTATCAGGGCGAAAATCGTGAACAGGGAGCACCAATCTCTTACTTTATTAGAATCGATTCTTCGGAAGAGGAAAATAAAATTGACAAAGCGAATGTTTCAGAAGATAAATCTGAAGATGAGGAGCAAGATAAAAAAGCCAATGCCGATAGTATAAATCTGAAAATCTACGATGCAGACCGTTTAATAAGAACTTTGAAGCAAAAGGCGCCTGATAGCACTGGTATTTACACCATGAGATGGTATCTTGACGAAAAGGGAGCAGACAGACCTTCAAGATCTATCAGAGAATCGAAACGAGAACCAGGCGGTGTTGCTGTAAAACCGGGGAATTATCGCCTCGTAATGAGTTTTAACGGAGAAACTTCTGAAGAAATGATAGAGGTAAAAACAGATCCTCGTCTGGAAGTTTCAGAAAAGAGTATTTCAGAAGTATATGAAGCTGGCCAGAAGATCGAGAAATGGCAACAAACCGCTGCAGATGCGGTAGAGCAATTAGTGCAGAGTAAGAACACCGCAGAAAATTTCGCTGAAGATCTTAAAGATAACCTGGAAGATACTGCAGAAAGGAAGATGGCATTGAAGAGTGTAGATTCCATTACCACACGACTTGAGGAACACATAGCGCTGTTTCTAGGGAAAGTTGATGACCGGCAGGGAATCACACGAAACAGAGAGAATACAGTGATGACCAGGCTTGGTACAGCATCCAGTTATGTAAGATCCAGGCAGAATGGTATCACAAAAACTGAGGAGATTCTTATGAACCAGGCGCGGGAAGAACTTCAAGCGGCTTTAAATAAAACAAATAAATTCTATCAGGAAGAATGGCCAGATTTTAAAGCAGAAATAAAACAAATAGAAATGTCGGCTTTTAAAGAAACCGAAATATTTGAAATAGAATAAATAGATTAAAAGCTCTTCTCCGGAAGGGCTTTTTTTATTAATGCATTCTAAATGATTCCGATTTTATCAGAATGATCAATCGCCGTTTTACTATCCTGGAAATAACAGGTACTTACATCCATACTTTCAATATTGGCTAACACTTTTTGAACCGCTTTTTTTGATGATTTGGAAGTCTGCCGAATGTAGATCGCTCTAATATTCTTTGGAAATGTTTTACAGATTCGTTCGTACAAATAAGGATCATGCTGAGAGTCATCACCTAAAAGAACATATTCCAGATGTGGATAAAAGGATATAATATCTTTGATCTTCACGAACTTATGATCGTGATCTCCCCTACCCGTTTTAATAAAGTCCATCAACCCGGTCTTGATCTGCTTTAATTTGATCACAGCTTTGGGAAGATCGTGCAGCCGTGCGAATTCGTCAATAAAATCGTACAGATTCCATTCGCTGGATGACACATAGAAAAATGAATTAAAAGAATTATCTTCTTCTCTACCAGCCCTGCTCAGCTTATGATAATGATCCTTTACCTCTTCAAATATCTTACGATTGTTGATATTCTTAGATAGCATTACGTAGATCTTTTTAAAGAACTTACTGCTGTGGGAAACAAGGAAAGTATCATCAATATCTGAAATGATGGCAAGCTTGCCCGGATGTGGTTTTAAAAGCTCACCTTTTTCTATCATTCCAATCTCACCTGTATTGCAAATAACCTCATACTCGTGCCATCCTGGCTCTATCTTAGAGTGATAGGGTACGGTAAATCTAAAATATCCGTCTTCCTGAGTTTTAGTTTTAACCTCAAGATCCTGGAATTTTAAATGAACTTCATAATTAGGGAGCGGTTCAATGCGGAATTTGTGAAGTAAAGCATAAGCGTGCTTAATTCCCTTTCTGTCAACACTATACTTATCTGGAGCCCAGGACTGGAACAGATGTCCAAAAACGACTAGTTCTTCTTCATTTACGTAACCCCGATAAAGTTTAAGATCAAGCTTCAAAATTTGGCCTTTTTTAAAATCACTTCCGTTCCAAAATACTTAATTTTAGGTGTATTTCAACCAATAACACATGAATTTTAACCAAGTTTTATTGATAGTGAACCCTATTTCTGGTGATCTGGATAAAAAGCAGATTATCCTGAAGGCACGTGATTTTGCGAAAACCAATCAAATAACTATACATCTTTTCGCTACTACTGGTGTGGAGGATGTTAAGAAGATTCAGGATCGTTTGGATTCGCTCAAGATTGAAAGAATCATTGCAATTGGTGGGGATGGGACCATTAATCTGGTAGCCAAAACGATCAAAAGCTATGGCATTCCCCTGGGAATTATTCCTGCGGGATCTGCAAATGGATTAGCTACAAATTTCGGGATCCCCGAATCTCTTGAAGAACAGGTGAAAATAGCCTATGGTGACACTATTTTTGAAATGGATTTGCTAAACATTAACGATGATATCTGTCTTCATCTCAGTGATCTTGGCATCAATGCTGAACTTATTCAGAATTATGAAGAATCCCGATTTCGAGGGAAATTCGGGTATTTATTGCAATCACTTCCAACATTGCTAAAGAGTGAATATCCTTTTGAGTTTGAAGTAGAAACCAATTTTAAAAAACATCAAACCAGCGGTGCGCTTCTCGCTATTGCGAATGCAAACAAATATGGTACCGGGGCCAATATCAATCCCAATGGGAAGATGAACGACGGTAAGTTTGAGATCATTATTTACAGAAAACTAGACCTTGCAGAGATTATTAAGACCATACGCAATGAAACCGATGTTAATTCAGATGTTGTTGAAACCTTTCAGGCTAAAAAAGCAAAAATCACCTGCAAAACGCCCGTAGCCTTTCAGATTGACGGGGAGTTTAAAGGAGAAAGTTCCGAAGTAATCATAAGTATTATGAATGAAAAACTAAAGGTTGTGGTGCCGGCAGAATTTAACTCTCAGGCTCTACAGGCATAAAGATCTCGGCTTTCCAGCTTAATGCTTCTCCACCAGTTTTAGGATTGTTCCAGAAGATCTCCAAGGGTAAGTTACTTGTTTTAAGATCCCTCTTTTTAGCTTCAGAAAGCAATTGGTGCCAGGCCAGATCTGAACTTCTGTAATTACCATTATAGATCGCTTTCAAAGATGTAGTAGCTGGAAATTGCTGAAATTCTATAAATGTGTTGGGCCTTATATCCTGGGCAAGATTCACCGGGAAACAAAAATCATAATCTATAGTACCGGCCTCCTGATCCCAGTCCTGGATCTTTACAAATGGATATCCGGTAAGTTTTAATTTATGGGAAATCTGAAAATCTTCGAGATAGCCAATATCCCTGACCATTTGCATTGCCTTGTTCTCAACCTTTATATCTGCAGCAGGTTTGCAAATACAATCCAATGCCGGGGAGTAAACAATACTGTCTACTACCTGCACTTTATAAGCCGCCTGTTTCTTTAGTAGCTCCTTACCAAATTGGAGAAAAGAATTTTCAAGACTATCAATATACCCGCTTTCAGCAAATGGATTTAAAATAGCGAGTCTGTTCTGTATTTTCTCATTAGATGTTACATTAACAGATATACTGGTAACTGTATCAGCCTGATTTTCCAATTCCCAAAGAAGCTCGAGTTCCTGATCACCAAATTGCAAGGTCTGTTTTAGTGCCTCATACCCTTCAGTTTGCTGATTCGAGACTATAGGTTCACCGTCAAAAATGCTATAACTTTCTATTTTTTTAAGTTCTTGCTGAACCATTGCAGGCGAATGATTGGCCTGAAATCTAAACTGGTAATCGTATTCTTTTATAAATAAAAACCACGCCAAACTAAGGAGTAAAACACCCAGGAGGATAGTAAAATACTTCTTGATCATACTATTTGGAAGCTAATTCAGAGTTTTCAGTAGATTTTGTCATTTGAAGATTTTCGATGACATATTTTCCCAGATCCTGTCCCTGAGTCATCCCAACTTCAATGGCAGCCCGGTAATGAATTCCTCCATACAATCTACTGTTCGCTGCCTCTTCTGAAGCTTTATTAAATGATTCAAAGCTTCTAACCGGTAGTCCATAATCTACTTCAGTATCATCATCAAAAGCGAAGTTATCACCAAAAATATCTGTCAAAGCCGTGGCAGCAGCCGCAGAAATTACAGAATGTCCACTTGTATACTCCGGAAATGGCGGAGTTTGAAGTACAGATGTCCAGTTCTCATCTATATATTTATTGATAACAGTTTCAGGTCTCACAAGGTTGCTCCGGTACTTCTCATCCCAGCAGCTAATGAAACCATCTGCGATGGCTATGGCAGTCTTAGAATACGCATAAACAGATTTACTGAAGTCGGCTTCATCCTTCTCGCAGGCAATTTTTACAATTCCCATCCAGTGACCTCCTGGAGTGATCTTTTTAGTAGCGAACATTAAATGCCCTCGTAATATCGAAACGTAGGGATTACAGTCCCAGAACTTGGCGATAGCCATTTCTTCGCTGTTCTCCTCATCTTTTGCGATTTTCTCTCTAATATTATAAACCTCCATGAGTTCTGTATGAAATCTTGAACCTTCTTCCATAGAAAATTCTGGTGGTGGCGCTGGTCTAAACTGGTCCGCGTCCTCTATCACAAAGGGTCTTATTTTCATCCAATGCGGTTCGATCCCATCCATGTAAGAAGGTGGCGTTGGCTGCCATCTGCTATCATCATCTGTAAGAATAGAAAATTTAGGCATGGTTCGGGTTTCAGAATAGTTATCCTGTTTCAACCAATCTTTTATATGAGCGGCCACCCTTTTCCCGTATGCTTCAGAAACCTTAAAGGATCTCTCATTCGTATTTTTCCACTTCGTGAAGAGACTATCACTTTTAACCCTCACTTTATCTTCTGAAAATACCAGGCTGGTTGCGATGTCGTAAAATGCCACAATTGCGGCCACTTCCGGGTTTGTAAGATCAGATTCTGGAGCTGGAACTTCCTCGAGATTGGTTAACTGGCCTGAAAGACTCTGGTAATTCTCATCAAATTGAGCCATGACTTCATAAGCAGCAATATTGGAATAAGCATATACTCTACTTGCCACCGGTGGGGAAAAAATATCGTGCACCATCGTTTTACTGATGTGCTCATTAGCAGCATGAAAATCATCTGCTGTCACGACAATCTCTTTCTCTTCCTGTGCACAGGAAATCAAAAGAAGCAGACAACATGATATGCTGGCAATTATTTTAAAAACTGAATTCATAGATTTCAATTTCTGAATTATTTATGGTCACTATAAGATAGGACTTGTTAGAAATTTCAATAATCGAAAAATCTTTAACAGATTTTTGTGATAAATTTAAACCAATTTCATAAGAATCAAGAATTTTATCCTGATTTAACATCAGCATTCCACCCATCGCATCAAATCTACCATGATAAGGTGTTATCCCGAAATAATTACCACCTACCAGTACTTCAGTTCTGCCATCTTTATTAAAATCATAACTAAGCATCGCACGTATGGGAGCTATTTGTAGTTCATCTTTAAAAGCCCGAAAACTGAATTTCCCGTTATTATTCTCCAGGTAGCCGGAAGATAATGTATGTACTTCCAGCAGTCTTGCAGAGTTCAGTTCATCTTTAGAAAAGATTTCGTCAATACTTTTACCAGCATAGTCTTTATATTGAGTGAACTTCTTGCGCATCTGGTTCAACTGTGCGCTCAATTCGTCAAGACCATACGGCATATAATACTTCCCATCTTTTTCCATTGCCAGGATGGTTTCAGTGAGGCCATTCTGATCAAAATCTTTGTAATATAATTTCAAAGGATGTTCTGCAGAAGCTTTTAATTTGGTATTAAGACCCCAATTTCCCAAAAGGTAATCCATATCACCATCGTGATCAATATCTGATGCTATCAAGGTTTGCCATAATCCATTTAACGGCATATTTTCCAGTGCAGCCGATTTCATAAATGTTCCATTATTATTTTCCAGGATTTGCGGAGACATCCACTCGCCTACCATCATCATATCCAGATCATTGTCACCATCAATATCTGTCCAGGTCATATCGTTCACCATACCAATGTTCTCAAAGATCTCTGACTGCACTTCAGTGAATTTACTGTTATCATTTCGCAATAGCACCGACTTTGGGATCGCTCCATACTGGTAATTTTGTGCATTACTGCCAATGAAAATATCCAGATCACCGTCATTATCATAGTCGGCAGTTTTAATCACAGAAGAATTAAGGAATAGTTCAGGAAACAACTCTGACTCCTGGAAATCTCCTTCTTTAGAATTATAATAGATTCTGTCCTGCAACCACTTATTCTTTCCAACAGACTCTCCTCCACCAGAGGCTATCAGGATATCCTGGAGTCCGTCACTATTCAGATCGGCAATAGTAATCGATGCGTCTTCAGCCAATGAATCACTGGTTAATGCTTTAAAATTCTTTTTTCTGAAATTACCTTTTTCCTGATAGTAGACAACTGAAGGCTGAAACCTGGAAGCACCAAAAATGATGTCATCTTTCCCGTCATTATTTAGATCTGCTACCTTAACAGCAGGTCCAAGATCTGAAGTTTGATGTGGTATTAACTTTTGCACATCAAAATCATTATAAGTATTCTCCTTATGCTCATAATCGATCCCAAAGTTTTCACTTCTTTGGAATTGAAATCTGCTTCGGGTTTTAAATATTTCAGCAGTATTGGTGCTATCATTCGCATTGGAAAACTTTAGCGAAAGAGTAGAATTCAGAGCTGGTGAAATAATGAGTTGAGAAAGATTTCCAGGCCAGATAATCCTTAAACTATCCACAGTATCCCCTTGTTTTAAACCGAAATGCATCAAAGGTTCTGATGAAGACTGAAAAGCTTTAGTGGTATATAACTGTCGAACTTGAGCAGCTTCAGAAGTATAAATAATCGCTTTTGCACCTATTCCGAAGGAATTCAAATCTGATCCCTGAAGTTTCAGTTTTAAATAATTTCCTTCAGCAAAATCATTAATATAGACACTGGCAGGTGCATTAATGTTATTGGTCACAATATCGATATCACCATCATTATCCAGATCGCCATAAGCCACTCCGGTTGAAATAATGGAATCATTTGCAATCCATTTATTGGTTACATTTTCGAACTGTCCTTTCCTGGAACCCTTAAATATATAATTTGTCACGGCTCCGGAAGGCATTTTGTCGAGCACTTCGTTATCCACGATCGTGGTTTTATCCAGTTTCTTCTGAATTTGCTCGTTAGAAGTATACTTCACGTAATCCAGATCGTTAGGACGTCTGGGAATCCCGTTGCTTATAAAAAGGTCCTGAGATCCATCCTGATCGAAATCTGCAAACAGAGGTCCCCAACTCCAATCGGTAGCCGCTACTCCGCTCATTAAGGCTGTTTCTGCAAAGAACTCACCGCCTTTATTGACCTGTAGCATATTGCGGGTGTACTGCGGGTGATAACCCAGTTTCTCTATGCGAAAGCGGTCAAGGTTTACATTATCATCTCCTGCTGAAGATTTTAGAACGGTCTCTTCTTCTGGTAGCATGTCCAGCGTGATCAAGTCTACGAATCCATCATTATTAATATCTGCTGCGTCATTTCCCATCGAAAACCTGGATGTATGACCAAACCTCGTTTTCAATTCCTCGCTGAAGGTACCGTCCCCGTTGTTGATGTAGTAGTAATCATCTTCATGAAAATCATTTCCTATATAAACATCTGTAAAACCATCATTATTGAAATCCGCAGTAGTGATTCCAAGTCCGTAAGAGTTTGCTCCACCATAGATTCCAGCCTGTACACTAATGTCCCGAAATTTACCATTCTCGTTCAGCATCAATTTATCACCGCTTTCGTAAACACGGTTGTTGCGAATATTTGCCGGCCCAAATGATTCATTCGTATGCACGGCATGATTCAGAATAAATACATCAAGATCACCATCCATTTCAAGATCGAAAAATGCAGCCTGGGAACTGTAAGTGTCCAGGTCGAGACCATATTCAGCAGCACTTTCGGTAAAAGTAAGATCACCGTTATTGATGAATAATTCGTTGTGGCCGCGAAACCCATTAACGCCGACGACTGCAGAAACATAGATATCTAATAATCCGTCGCCGTTCACATCGGCCATAGTAGTACCTGTATTCCAGGTACTTTGACCACCAACTCCAGCCGTTGCAGTAATGTCATCAAATTTTAAGGATCCTTTGTTGAGATACAACCGATTTTGAACCTGATTTCCAGTAAAATAAATATCCGGAAGTCCGTCGTTATTAATGTCGCCAATACTTACTCCACCTCCATTGTAGAAATAGAGATAATCCAGAATGTTCTGGTCCCGGGTTTCTGTAAGCTCATTGACAAAATCGATCCCAGTTACCTTGGCTTCAGGATTACTAAAAAACAGTGATTCCTGCTCCTTTTCTTTGTCCTTACTACAGGAGAAAACAAAAATAAGCAGGGAATAAAGAAAGAATCTACTAATTGCTGATTTCAAAAATTCGAGGTTTTTGGTCGTTAATAGCAGCGATTATAAAAGTCTTACCATTCTTATCACGAATACGTTTCAGGTACTTGACTTCGTCCCGAATATGGAAACCACTTTCTTTAAAATCTTTCCATTCAAAATTCATTTCACCATCGCCAAGCAATACGCTTCCATAGCCAGCATCAAGTCGGCTAAATTGTGGTTTAAATTCAAAATCATTACCGGCCATCACCAAGTCAAGATTTCCGTCATTGTTCACATCTACGCAGGAAATCCCGCAAACGCATGAAAACTGAACTCTTCCTGGAAGTTTCTGAATTTTAAACTGACCTGTCCCATCATTAATAGCAATAATAGTTTCTGAAATATTTGCCTGCTTCACGATGGAATTCTGAATCTTTTGATCGGGAATTAATTCCTGCACGGTTTTCTTAGCGTATTCTGAAGCTTTTAAATTTTCCTTTTTTAGAAAAACCAGCTGAGAGATCATCTCTTTTTTCATATGCAATGGATAATCTTTTCCATCTTTATCCAAAGTTACGATCTGCTCGATAGTTCCGTTATCATCGTAATCGTTGACCCATAACTTCATTGGGTTTTCAAAACTTGTCTCATAGGCAAGATTGGCTCCATTATTCCCCAGAACCAGGTCCATATCGCCGTCATTATCCAGATCTGCAGCTTCCACCGTATTCCACCATCCAGTATACTTTTCCAGGTCATTCTTAAGCAAGCTTAATCTTTTTCCAGAATTTATATACACATGAGGGGCACCCCAATCTGAAACTGTGACCAAATCTTTTTTACCGTCGCCATCTATATCTTCCCAGGTTGCATCGGTAATCATCCCTGCATATTTCACATCATAAGCGACCCTTTCTGTAGCGTTAACAAATTCGCCATTCCCTTGATTTTCGAGAAATAAATGCTGTGGATCAATTCCATAATTTACCGCAACACTTCTGGATCCTATAAAGAGATCCACATCGCCATCGTTGTCGAAATCAAGGGGAGCAATCGTCGCCACATTTTGTTCTACAGAAGGGATCTTCGCCTGCGTTGGTTTAAAATTCCCTCGACCATCGTTCAGGTAAAGTCTAGGACGGTAATTCGTCGATTCGCCAATCTCATTACCTCCAGAGCCAATCATTAGATCAATATAACCGTCGCCATTAGCATCAAAAAATGCAGCTGCAGTATCTTCGAACATCGCATCGGCCGTTAAAGCGGGTTGATGCATCTTCTGCAGATTTCCATTTCCACGATTCAGATAAATAGTTCCAGCTTGTTTTTTAGCACCTCCAATAAATACATCCTCATTTCCATCATTATTGATATCACCAACTGCCATCGCCGGACCTTCCTGACTCAATTTTTTATAGATCATTCCTTCAAAGTCAAAATCGGTATATTGATTTTCTGAATGACTTTCCAGTTGATCGTTGGAAACTTCGGTAAGCAGGGTTTTTGAATTTGTTTGTTTCCTGATCTTAAATTGATCCTTAGCTTCGGAATGATCCAGAACCAAAGTTTGATTGGTTTTCACATTTTCAAGCAGTTGAGTCGCGTTGTCTGGCCAGATCACTCTCAAGGAGTCTAGATTTTGTTTCTTACCCAGGCCAATATTCATCACATAATCCATGGAGGACTGAAAGCCGCGAGATGGATTTTGATCCTGCAAAATGATCTCATCACCTGCATATATTTTGACAACAGCTCCAATCGCAAACCTATTCTTATCACCTCCTTCCAGCTTAATTCTAAGGTAATTGTGATCTGCGATTTTTTCAGAATTGTTTCTGTAAATAAAGGAATTCATATTTACGTTATTTACGACCAGATCAAGATCTCCATCATTATCAAGATCTCCATAGGCGCTACCGTTACTAAGACTTGGCAAACCTAATCCCCATTCTTCAGCTTTATTCCTAAATTTCAGATTACCCTGATTTTGAAAAGCATAATTAGGCAGTTTGGTTACCGGCATCTTATTGATAATAGAGTCGATTGCTTCCTTTTTACCAGTTAATGCCATTTTCTGAATGATTTCATTGGCAAAGAATTCAACAAAATCGAGATCGGTTAGATCATGATTAATTCCGTTGGTGACATATATATCACGGTTTCCATCATTATCCATATCAAAGATAAGTCCTGCCCAACTCCAGTCTGTACTTTCAACACCGCTAAAATGAGCGATCTCTGCAAATGACTCATTCCCATTATTTAATTGCAGGGTATTATGAATGTATTGCTGGAAAAAATCCTTGCTTTGCTTCAGTTTAAAGACGTTATACCCTTCAAATTCCATTACAGATTTTACTCTTTCTTCAGAATCGGGAAGCATGTCGGTGATAAAAATATCCGCAAAACCATCATTATTGATATCTGCCATATCCACTCCCATCGCAGAAAGAGATAAATGCTGAGTCCAGTTTTCAATCTCTTCAGTAAAAGTACCATCCTGATTATTGATATATAAATAATCACGCTCGTAGAAATCATTGGATACATAAATATCTGGATACAGGTCGTTGTTAAAGTCACTAACCATCACTCCAAGACCAAAACCTATCAAACTTCCGAAGATACCAGCGTCCTCACTCACATCGGTAAATACGCCATCATCATTTCTTAGCAGCATATCTCCTACTCCTCTAAAAATTTTAGGCACTCCTTCCCAATCCTGTGCTCGAATATTTCTTTGCTCGGCAAAGCCAAGAGTACTCACTGGTATGTTGGAATTATTCAAAATATAGGCATCCAGATCACCATCCTTGTCATAATCAAAAAAGGATGCATGAGTGCTAAATCCGGTTTCTGCGAGGTTAAATTCCTTAGCTTTTTGAGTAAAAGTTAGATCTCCATTATTTATATACAAATCGTTATCATGATTGTCGCCTTCCATATTTCCGGCATTACTCACGTAGATATCGAGGAGTCCGTCATTATTGATATCAACCATATTGACTCCGGTCGACCATGGCTTGTTACCTTCCACGCCCGCAGATTCACTAATATCTTCAAACTCAAAATTACCCTTGTTGAGATACAATTTATTCGGTTTCATATTAGCGGTTAGGTAAATGTCTGGGAGTCCATCATTATTGATATCTCCAATGGCAACACCACCACCATTATAAAAGTTCCGGTATTTAAAAATATTGAAGTCTGGCTGATTCTTAACTTCGTTTGTAAAATCAATTCCTGTTTCTTCTGGAAGCATTTCAGTAAATAGAGTATTCTGAGAGCGAATATTTTCTACGGAATCATCCTCCTCTTTTTTTGTATCTGAATCGCAAGAGACTAGAAATATTGAAAAGCAAATTGCTAAAACCTGAAAGTACCTGGTTCTATTCATTTTAATTCGTTGATTTTAAAATTACAGTGGAATCATTATTCCTGGTGATGATCACATATTCCTGATTTCCCACACATATTTTCTCAATGTCACGTGCCGCCCCGGAGATCGCTGGCAATTCTTTCGAAACTGTGAAATTTGCGCTGCCATCATTTAATAGTAAAACACCGTGTGAAGCATCTAATCTACCTAATTGAGTGCTTATTTCATAGTTATTTCCTGCCAAAAGAATGTCCTGGAAACCATCAGCATTGTAATCTGAAACTTCTATAGACATCATTGGTGAAACCTGAGCTTCAAAAGGTAATTCAAGTTTTTTGAAAGTTCCATTTCCAAGATTTTCAAAATAGCAGGAGGCTAATTCTGTGACGTTTTTCACCTGTGCTTCTTCTAATTTTTCCTTCGGAAATATTTCCGAAAGCTTTGCGTTTGCAAACTGTTCATAGGTATTAAATCTTTTCTTCAAATATGGGAGTTGTTGATCCAGTTCATCTTTTGAAGCAAATACGGTTTCTTCACCTTTATAAAAATATGTTAGAATAGGATCTGAAGTAGCATTCCCATCAAAGTCGTTCAGGTATAGATTTACTGGCTCTTCCCATGTTGCCGTAAGCCTGGAATTAAGACCCCAATTTCCAACTACAAGATCAAGGTCACCGTCATTATCAAAGTCGGCAAGCTCAAGATCATTCCACCACCCTTTAAAATCTGATAAATTGCTTTCCATTTTCGAAAAGGACTTCCCGCTATTATTGAGAAAGATCTCCGGCCCGTTCCAATGCCCTGCCAGTATTAGGTCCAAATACCCATCTCTGTTAAAATCAACCCATTTCGAAGTTTGAACGCTCCCGGGAAGTTCTTTGAAATATTCCCTGGTGGCATCTCTAAATTGCCCATTATTGTTAATCCAAAGAAATTGCTTTGAGCTGGAACCAAATTCATGCGGTTTGAGGTTGGATGAAATAAATACATCCTGAAATCCGTCATTATTGACGTCTGCCACACTAACTCCTGAAGCATTTAAGGAAAGTCCTTCAAAATTAATACTGTCTTTTCTGAACTGTCCATTTTCATTCATATATAGTTTTGGCTGAATTGCTTCGCCAGACCTAAATTCATTTCCGCCACTTACCACCAGTATGTCCAGATCGCCGTCATTATCATGATCCAGTAAAGCAATGCCGGTGTTTTCTGAAATAGCATCTGTCTCAAAAGCTGAAGTCTCTATTTTTTGGAAAGTTTCATCTTTCTGGAAAAAGACCTGTAGCGCCTGTGACTTGCCACCTCCCAGAACCAAATCTATATTTCCGTCTCCATTTAAATCCCCAGTCGCCAAGGTTGGTCCTGGGTTTGAATACGCAAACAAGCCTAACGGTTGTTTATTAAAGTCAAGACTTGCCTGTTCAATATGCTTGTAATTTAAAATAGAATCAGAATCAATTATATATCGTGGAAACTCTAACCCTTGCTTTGTATTCTTTTCTGAAGCGGAGTACTTTACAACTATTTTTTGATTTGATTTCACCGTTTTTAATACCGTTTTGCTGCCATCATACCATTTAGCAGTAACAGAATCCACTACTGTATTCGATCCTAAACCAAAGTGCAAACCTGGAGCGATTGAAGACAGATAACCTCTGCTCAGGTAATGTTCTTTCATCTGCCTTACTTCCTTTGTATGAACAGTGACCTTTGCTCCAATCCCAAATCTATTCTTTTCAGGACCCTGCAGATCGATCTTCAAAAAGTTGCTTTTTGTTGTAGTATTCTCATAAATAAAGGCGGCATCGTTAGTATTATTGGTAACCAGATCGAGATCGCCATCATCATCCAGATCTACATAAACACTGCCATGACTAAAGCTTTCCTGAACAGGTAACCACTCTTCAGAAACATTTGTGAACTTCTGTTCACCGTTATTCTTGAAAATATAATTAGCAACCTTTTTTTCGGGAAGTCGCATAGTAAGGTTTTCAAGATCTATTTTTTCACCAGTACTAATTTGTTGCTGAATTTCTTCCGTAGAAATGAATTTTATATAATCCATATTATTGGTGGCACCTTTAATGCCATTAGTGATGAATAGATCCTGATGCGAATCGTTATCAAAATCGGCAAACAAAGCACTCCAGGACCACTCGGTCGCAGCAACACCACTCAGGTAAGCTACTTCAGAAAACTTCAGATCACCGCGATTGATATGCAGCGTATTTTGCATGTACTGAGGACCAAATCCATTTCTTAGGTAATTGGAATACGTCTGAAAAGGAAATTCCAATCCGGAAGTCTTGTAGGTATGCAGATCTTCAGGAAGCATATCAAGTGATACAATATCTGCCAGGCCGTCGTTATTCATGTCGGCAATATCATTTCCCATGGAATAATGCGATGTATGACCTAGACTCTCTGGGCTGCTGGTTATTAAATCCTGAAAAGTACCGTCCTGTAGATTGACATACACATAATCGTTCTCGAAGAAATCATTTCCAACGTAGATATCTGGATAATTGTCATTATTTAGATCACCAACCGCGACACCCAAACCATAGCCCGTAGGACCCTGAAATATTCCTGTTTCTGCGGAAACGTCTACAAATTTTGTCCCTTCATTTCTAAAGATTCGATCTCCTGCACGGGCATCGAATGAATTCCGTTTACTACCGCGACCATAATTTCTATTGGGATGAATGGAATGATTGAGTAAGAACAGATCCAGATCACCATCCAGATCATAATCCAGGAAAACTGATTGAGTGGAAAAGCCACTAAAATCCAGACCGTATTCCTTTGAGCTTTCTTTAAATTTTAAATTTCCTTCGGAATCAACTCCTTCATTTACGTATAATAAGTTATGACCTTCCAGTCCTTCGATTCCTGCGACTTTAGAAATATAAAGATCCATAAGCCCATCATTATTAATATCGATGTTGGAAACGCCAGTGGTCCATCCTTCAGAATTATCAATATTACTTTGAGCTGTTATATCCTGAAATTTGAAATTTCCAAGATTGAGATAGAGTTTATCTACTGCTTCATTGGAGGTGAAATATAGATCGGGACGTCCATCCTTATTATAATCTGCAGTAGCGACTCCAGCGCCATTATAGTAATATAAATAATTAAGGATGTTCAAATCAGAGTCCGGATTAAGCTCATTGCTAAAATGAATTCCGGTAAATTGACTGCTTTTTTTTATTAAAAGAGTTTTCTTTTTCTCACAGGCTGAGAACAGGATAAAGATAAAAATGAAATATGTAAGCCGAATGGCTTTTTCCATAACAAATCGCGTTGAGGAGCAGGTTGAAAGGTAAATAATTTTAACAAATGTATAACAAAAAAAGAGGGCTAAAATAGCCCTCTTTTCATTCAATTTTAAAAAGTTTAGTAACCCTCGTTCTGAGTCAGATTTGGGTTAGAAATAATCGCAGATGCCGGGATTGGAAACAATGTTCTGAAATCTTCAGAAGCATCTTTATAACTCCATGCTTCCGTAAATTTACCAAAGCGAATAAGGTCATTTCTTCTCCACATCTCTGTATATAGTTCTCTTCCACGCTCGTCCAGTAGATCTTGTGCTGTAACGCTCCCTAATGGAGTTGCTTTACGAATAGTTCTAAGCTCATTTACTAATTCTGTTGCATTTCCGCCTCCACCATTAAGCGCTGCTTCAGCTTTCATTAGATGTGCATCTGCATATCTAAAGACAATCTTGTGTCCAGCGAAAGAACCATTTGTTGGGTGATACTTGATCACACGAACTCCAGTTGACTGATCGTTACCTAAAAGTCCCGGAAGTTCTTTTGTAAAACTAAGATCTTTACCAGCTTCAGCCTGTAGTTTAGAACCATCGATCCCGTATTGCTGTCCTATTAACATCCCAAATCCTATTTGAGAACCATCAAGCATTCCATCTTCATTTTCATCGAGCTGATCTACTTCACCATCACCATCAAAATCAACTCCTACAGCAGTTCCTTCAGTTGGAACATATCCTCTACGTTCTTCCTGACCATCACCCAAAAAGTTTGAATTTGGATCACCTTCGAAAAGGTCATAAAATTCAGCTAAAGTGGTAAAACCATTCCAACCACCACCACCATTGGCAGGGGTATTCTGGTTGTAGTGTAACGTATGCCACATCATTGGACCTACTCCAGAATTCGTATACCAGATAGTTTCGTTATCAAGTTTTGGAGAGAATATACCAAAGTATCCTTCTTCAAGACCAAAGCCCATAGCGCTAATCGCATCAACATTGCTAATTACCTGTTGCATGTCACCAGCATCTGGAGAACCTGTTCCGGTGTAAACATGCTTATTTAAATACATTTTGGCTAGCATGAAGTGAACCGCTGCTTTAGTCGCACGATTTGTAGCTTCAGTTCCTGGACCTGCGGTTGAAATATTTGCTGCTGCAGTATTCAAATCTTCCATTATGAAATCAAAAGCTTCAGCTCTGGACATTACTGTAGGATCTACTTCAATTCCTTCATCTGGCCCTCTAAATGGCACCTGGCCATATAGATCCATGACCCAGAATGTAGCAAAAGCTCTTAGGAATCTTGCCTCTGCTTCCTGTTGCGGAGTGGCGTTGCTTCTTTCATCAATAACCTCAGTTGTTCTAAAGATTATGGAGTTTTGATCATTCCATACGTTTCTAACGAATTGGTGAATTGGAGACCAGCTGTGCTGATGTAATGTTCTCCAAACGCCATTATCACCCCAGTCTGTTCCTCTGGTAGGTACCAGAAATTCATCTGAACTTACTTCATTAAGTCCATAAAGGTTTTCCTGAGTTTCTAATTGTCCCCGTACAGCATCATAGATACCGCTCAAGGTCGCATCTACGTCACCCACACCTGTAAATTCTCCGGTCTGGTTTACGATGATCGAATCTGTTTCCTCAATTTCCAGGTCTGTACATGCACTAAAGACAAGCAGTGCGCAGGCTGGAATTAAAGTAAAATACTTTTTATTTTTCATCATTAATTTTTTTAAAATTTAGCATTTAATCCAAATGTTACCGTTCTAGGTCTAGGGAATGCTGTATAATCGATTCCAGCTGTGGGTAAACCATTTAGTGACTTATCTACACTAACTTCCGGATCAAGACCTGAATAGTCTGTGATCACGAAAAGGTTTTGACCGTTTACATAAACTCTTAGATTTTCTACGAAAGAATCTTCAGCAAGAGGAATAGTATAACCAAGACTTGCATTCTGTAATCTTAAGAAATCACCCTTTTCAAGGAATCTCGTAGATACATCTGGAGCATTCGCTGGAAGTTCTCCGTTCGTAAGTACATTTGTAGTTACATTTCTACCACTGTTTATACTACCTGCAGTAAAGAATGCATTAGCAGTGTTGTTATAGATATAGTGACCAAACTGTCCTGCAAAGAAGATAGAAGCATCAAAATTTCCAAATTCAGCTCTGGTATTAATACCAAGGTTTGTAGTTGGCAGTGCACTTTTGTCAACGAATTGTTGAGCATCTCCATTAGGATAGATAGAAAGACCATTTTCGTCAAATCCACCAAACTCTCTTAAGTAGTAAGAAAACAATGGACGTCCTTCAGCCAATAGCTGAGCAAAAGCTCCGGTAAGACCCTGACCTGAAATTTGAGCCGTCTGGATCAAACCATCAAAATCCTGAAGTTCATTATCGTTATATGCTACGTTGAAACCAAAGTTCCAGAAGAAATTATCATTATCAATGATATCATAATCAATTGCGAATTCAACACCCTTATTAATAACACTGGCATCAAGATTCTGGAAAGTAAAGGGTACCGGTGAAGGTTGAGCCTGTTCTGCTACAAGAAGAAGATCCTGTGTATCCTTATAGTAAAAATCAAGACTACCAGATAATCTATCGTTCATGAAACCATAATCGATCCCCACGTTAGCCTGAGCAGTTTCCTCCCACTTCAATCCTGGGTTAGCGAATCCTGCAGTTCCAAGTCCACCACCATTTATGTTTCCACCGTTATCAATTCCGTAGCCATTTAGCACACGACGAATCGTAAAGTTTCCATATCCAAGACCTTCCTGGTTACCTGTTATACCATAACCAAGTCTAAGTTTTAAAGTAGATAAAGCGTCTGGAGAAAAATCCTCCTGGTCGATCTTCCAGGCAAATGCACCTGAAGGGAAATAACCATATTGATTATCAGGACCAAATCTTGAAGATCCATCTGCTCTCATGGTGAACGTAAATAAGTATTTGTCCATCAAGGAGTAATTCAACCTGGTAAAGAAAGACTGAATTTCATCTGTATTATCGTAAGTACCACTTGTAAGTACTCTGGTATTGATTCCACCTGGATCATTAACAGATTCTCCTAATACAGGACCATTATCTGTAAATAACCTGTCTACAAGCAAACCATCAGCATTGTAACGTAATTGGTTGAAGCCTCCATTTACCGCTCCATATAGAGCATCAATATCACCTCTTAATTCTGAAGACATTGCTCCGTTATCTGTAGATGCAAATCCAAAACCGTTCGCATATCTACCTTCTCTCTGGAAATCCTGGAAAGAATAACCAACTAAAGCTGAAAAAGTAGAGTTATCAAACTGCTTATCGTAGTTTACTACAAATTCCATCAATCTGTTCGTAGCTTCAAGATCGTTTAACTGAGCACGACCATTTCCTGGTGAACCATTATCGAAGTTGATAACATTTCCTGAAACTGAAGCATTCTGCTCAGATTCAGCTCTGTCATAACCTAAGGTAATTTTGGCATTAAGGTTTTCCAGGATATCATAATCTGCAGAAAGGTTTAAAAGAATTCTATCGGTTTCTGTTTCATTCTTAACATACTCAAGAATCTCAAGTGGGTTTCTACTGTTTCCAACCGGATCAAAACCTACTTCAGCTGGCCATGTTGGATTTGCGTAGTACGCTGCTCCAAGCAAGTCACCTGTAGAAGGTCCATTATTACCAATTGGCGCCGCTTCATCCTGTACATTAGAAAGTGTCAATTGTAAACCAAGATTTAATTTGTCATCAAAAAATCTTTGATTAGCGTTCAAACGACCTGTAAGTCTTTCCATTTTTGAGTTTTCAACCACACCTTCAATACCATTATATCCTAAGGATACACGAAGGTTACCAGAACTATAACTGTTCATATAAGATAAAGCATGGTTTTGAGAGATCGCAGTTCTAAGGATCTGATCCTGCCAATCTGTATCTGCACCAAAATCCTGAGCATCTCTGTCGCCACCGTATTGTTCTACAGCATCCAGAAATTGTTCAGCATTTAAAAGATCAAATTCATTAGCGGCATTTGCAATACTTACAGAACCATCATAAGTAAATGAACCACCCTGAACTCCTCTACCAGATTTGGTCTGGATGATTACAACCCCATTTGCTCCTCTGGAACCATAAATTGCTGTTGCAGAAGCATCTTTTAAAACACTTATGCTTTCAATATCACTAGGATTTAGGAAGTTCAATGGGTTTCTTGAAGAGCTGGATCCAATTCCAAGGTCACCACCACCTGCAGCAGTAGCGTCACCAGCTAATGGCACACCATCTACGACGAATAATGGATTGTTATTAGATCTTACTGAAGTTGTACCTCGAATACGAAGCGCAATTCCAGCTCCAGGCTCACCACTTGCCTGTGTAATTTGCACACCAGCAGTTTTACCCTGGATCAATTCTTCCGGAGAAGAAATGTTACCTTTATTAAATTCTTCGGAAGTTACCGAAGCAACTGCACCGGTTGCATCCCTTACAGTTGTGGTTCCATAACCAATTAAAACTACCTCCTCAAGTTCAGAAGCATCTGTTTCAAGGTTTACATCGATGGTCTCACGACCGCTTACTTTCACAACCTGTGTTACATATCCAACGAAGCTGTACATAAGCGTAGCATCTGCCGGAACATTGTTGATGGTATAATTCCCATCAAAATCTGTAGTGGTACCCGTCGATGTTCCCTTGATGGAAACAGTTGCACCGGGCAGCGGACCACTCTCATCTGTCACTGTTCCGGTTACAGTTTGCGCTTTTGCCATACCGAAGGTAATAAGTGCTCCGATTAGCAAAAGGCTCCTGAAAATCAATTTTCTCATAAGTTAAAGTTTTAGTTGGAATCGCTCAAATACACGTTGAGCAGGATAAATTTATATAATTTATTGTTAACAAAACAATCGACATTCTGAATTTAAAGTATTTCGCAAACGTTTGAAATTTTTAAACGTCAATTTGTTGCAGCAAATTTTAAGGAATCCACAAAAGAATGGCGATAATGCAAAGAAATGAGCATTATCGCCATATTATTAAAAATTTCACAATTTGATTTTTTTTACCAACAACTGTTGATAAATCTCAAATTTTTGGGAGTATGACTAAGAATCTATAAAGACATCGCTTTTCCGCCACCAAGTTCACTTACTGGACCGCAAGGAATATATTCTCCAGGAATTGGATCATACCACATAACATTCTCACCCACTTCTTCGCTGTTCTTCCATGCCCAGATTGCCATATCTCTCACATTATTTAAGTAGGCATAAGCTCCGGCATCTGAATCCATTTCAACATCAGGCTCCTGATTTTGCGCATCCTGAGTCTCTGTATTACGTTTCATATATTTCTCTTGGTCTGCTGGAGTCGCTTTCAAATATTTTTTAAGTATCTGATCGTAATCTTCTTTCGCCCCATCATCCTGTGATTTTTCAAATTCTTTTTCAAAGGCTTGTGCAAACGCATCTGCAGAACGCTTAAACTCTTTAGCTCTTTCAGGTTCAGCTACTGTATCCATGTAGGAATCAATAAACTGTGCGATATTAAGATCAGAAGCTCCAGGCGTGTCTGTCGCGGGTAAAATAGTATCAAGCACCTGTTTTAATGCAAGTCCGTTTGAGGCACTTAGGTACACGGGCTGCCAGTCGTAATCAGGTTCGTTCTTGCAGCTTTGCAAAAGACTTAATGCGGAAGGCCCTATTACAAAAACTCCTGCACCCAGTCCGAGATTTTTTATTAATTGTCTTCTATTCATGATAAAATCTTTTATGCATTAGACTTTTTAAAGTTTTTCGAAGCATGATCTGCCGCTCTTGCGGTCATCGCCATATAAGTTAAAGAAGGGTTCTGGCATCCTGCAGAAGTCATAAATGCTCCATCGGTTACATATACGTTTTTAGCTTCGTGAACCTGGTTGTTTCCGTTAAGCACAGACGTTTTAGGATCTCTACCCATTCTGGCCATCCCCATTTCGTGTATCCCAAGTCCTGGAGCACCAATATCATCGTAACCACTAACATCTTTAAATCCAGCTTTTTCAAGCATTTGCACAGCCTGATCTACCATATCTTTGCGCATCTTCAGCTCGTTCTCTTTGAATTCGGCATCAAAAGTTACGGTTGGTAGTCCCCATTCGTCCAGTTTATTATAATCAAGACTCATTTTATTTTCGTGATACGGCAGTGTTTCTCCAAAGCCCATCAACCCCATATTCCAGCCTCCTGGTTCTGTCACCGCTTTCTTAAGATCCTCACCATAACCTGCTTCCGCAACGCTATCTGTCCAGTTCGTACGGCTGGCGCCACCCTGGTAACCATAACCTCTTAAGAAATCAACTTCACTATTACCGTTAAGATTTCTGAATCTCGGCAGGTATATTCCATTAGGCTTTCTTCCTTTATAATACATATCCTGAAAACCATCATAATTACCAGATGCCCCAGCTTTAAAATGATGATCCATCACATTATGACCTAGTTCTCCTGAGTCATTCCCCATCCCATCAGGGAAACGATCAGATTTTGATTGCATTAAAATACTTGCAGAAGCCACGGCTGAAGCACATAGAAAAACGACATTGGCTTTAAACTCCATAGTCTCTCCACTTTCAGTATCTACCACTTTTACTCCGGTAGCAAGCTTAGTTTCTGGATCATACAGCACTTCACTCACAATAGAGTTTGGTCTCAAGGTCATGTTTCCGGTTTTTTCCGCAGCAGGTAAAGTAGAAGAGTTACTACTGAAATATCCTCCATAAGGACAACCACGAATACAGCGGTTTCTAAACTGACATTTAGAACGGCCCTCGAACTTTTTATCCCCGGTAATATGAGCAACACGACCAGAAGTCATTACCCGACCGTCGAAATTTTCAGAAATACTTTGCCTAAGATGATCTTCCACACAATTTAATTCCATTGGTGGTAAGAATTGACCATCTGGCAATTGACTCAAACCTAACTTCTCACCGCAAACTCCTATGTAGGATTCTACATAATCATACCAGGGAGAAATATCCTTATATCGAATAGGCCAGTCCACTCCTACGCCATCTTTTTTATTTGCTTCAAAATCAAGATCACTTAATCTGTAACTATGTCTTCCCCACATGATTGATCTACCTCCAACGTGGTATCCACGCATCCAGTCAAATCTTTTTGTTTCATTATAGGGATGCTTAATATCATCTACAAACCAGTGCTTGCTAGGTTCAGCAACAGTATAGCCGGTTCTAGCCTGCTTAAGCTGTCGTTTTTTCTCTTCTAGTGGAACCTGCCCTTTGAATTTATAATCCCATGGGTCATCATTCATCGTTGGATAGTCCTTGACATGCTTTACCATACGACCACGTTCCAAAACAAGCGTTTTAAAACCTTTTTCGGTAAGCTCCTTAGCTGCCCATCCACCACTAATACCTGTTCCAACAACTATGGCATCATAGCTGTCATTTTCATAATAGTTATTCACAATACATTGATTTATCGTTGAAAAAATAGTTCGAAGTCTACCAAATATATAAATTTATGGCTATAATTTTACTTCTTTAAAAAAAAGACTACATTTAATTTTCAATTTTTTAATGGCCTTAAGCCATACAACCTAAGCAAACCAAAAAAATGAATTTCAGATCACTTAGAGCCTGCAGTCTCTTTCTTGCGATTAGCCTTTCACTGTCTTTAACCTCTTGTAAAGATCAAGCTGAAGCCAGTAAAGAGAATGAATCACAGGAAGTTGCAGAAAACACAAATGATTCCCTATTCTTCAAAATTTCGCTAGCACAATGGTCCCTTCACCGCCCAATTTTTGAAGGTAGCCTAGACCCGATGGATTTTGCTGAAAAATCCAGTGAAATGGGTTTTGAAGGAGTAGAATATGTTACAAGTTTTTATGCTGAAAAAGTAAAAAATTCCAAAACTCCTGAAGAGGATTTACAGAAAGTACTGGACACACTTAAAAACAGAAGTGAAGAATTTGGAGTTCAAAACTTACTCCTTATGATCGATGGTGAAGGAGATCTTGCAACCAACGACTCCTTAGCAAGAAACCAAGCAGTAGAGAATCATAAAAAATGGGTGGACGCCGCTCAATTTCTGGGTTGTCATTCCATAAGAGTAAATCTGTTTGGTGACGAGAAAAGAGAGAACTGGAAAAAAAATTCTATAGATGCCCTTAAAAAGCTATCTGAATATGCCGCAACCAAGGACATCAATGTATTAGTAGAAAATCACGGATATTTATCTTCAGATGCAGATCTTCTGGTTAGCGTAATGGATGCCGTTAATATGGAAAACTGCGGAACCCTGCCAGATTTTGGGAATTTCTGTTTGAAACGTGAAGGCGGTGCCAGATGGCAGGCAGAATGTATCGAGGAATTTCCAAAGTATGAAGGCGTGGAGAAATTGATGAAACATGCAAAAGCTGTAAGTGCAAAGTCATATACTTTTGACATGGAAGGCAACGAAGAAGTCATCGATTATAAGAAAATGCTACAGATAGTCAAAGATGGTGGCTATACAGGATTTATCGGTATCGAATATGAAGGTACAGACATCGATCCTGAAAAAGGAATTAACGCCACCAGAGATCTACTTATCAAAGCAGGAAAGCAAATTTAAATCAATTCCAACAATTCCTTTTTATGAGCAAATTAGTCCGCTTCCAATTATCCTTGATGATGTTCTTAGAATTTTTCATTTGGGGTGGATGGTTCGTTACACTGGGAACCTATCTCGGTTACAATTTAGATGCAACAGATGTTCAGATCTCAACTGCTTTTTCTACACAATCCTGGGGAGCTATTATCGCACCATTTATTGTAGGGATGATTGCCGACAGATTTTTTAATGCGGAAAAGATCCTCGGAATTTTACATCTTACAGGTGCAATTTTGATGTACTTTATGTATCAGAGTACAGATTTTGCTGAATTCTATCCATTGGTACTTGCTTACATGATCGCCTATATGCCTACTCTGGCACTGGTAAATTCGGTAAGCTTTAACCAGATGAAAGATCCTGCAAAGGAATTTTCATTTATACGCGTTTTTGGAACTATTGGCTGGATCATAGCAGGACTGGTGATCAGTTATATTTTCTTCTGGGATTCTCCAGAATCAAGACAGGAAGGAATGCTGAAAAACACCTTTTTGATGGTAAGTATTGCTTCAGCATTTTTAGGGATTTTCAGCTTTACACTTCCAAAAACTCCACCATCTGCAGATAAATCAAAAAAAGTGAGTGTAGTAGAAACACTAGGATTGGATGCATTAGGATTACTTAAAGACAGAAACTTTTTAATGTTCTTCATGGCATCTGTACTTATTTGCATTCCGCTGGCTTTTTATTATCAAAATACAAATCCATTCCTTTCTGAAGTTGGAGTAGAAAACCCAACCGGTTTAATGACCATCGGGCAGGCATCTGAAGTTTTATTCCTGTTACTACTACCTTTCTTTTTTAAAAGGTTTGGTTTTAAATTGACAATTATCGCTGGTATGCTGGCCTGGACCTTACGTTACCTGCTTTTCGCTTATGGAAATTCCGGAGAATTAATATTTATGCTTATTACCGGGATAGCCTTACACGGGATCTGCTATGATTTCTTCTTCGTTTCTGGACAGATCTATACAGATTTTAAAGCAGGCTCAAAGTATAAAAGTTCTGCACAGGGATTGATCACTTTAGCCACCTATGGCGTGGGAATGCTGATAGGTTTCTATGTCGCTGGTTTGATCACAAATGCATACGTCACCGGAGACAAAATGCATGAATGGGAAACTATTTGGGTATATCCTGCGGCATTTGCATTTGGAGTCCTGCTCCTTTTTGCCTTATTTTTCAGGAACGAAAAGATCGACAAAAAAGATATTGAAATTTAAACATTGAATTATGAGTAAGATCAAACTCGGAATATTAGGCGGCGGTGAAGATTCTTTGATAGGAATTCTGCACAGAGTTGCGGCAAATATGTTCGACCAGTTTGAAATTGTAGGTGGTGTATTTGATACTAATCATCAAAAAAGTCTTGATTTTGGCGAAAAACTTCAGCTTGATCCATCAAGAGTCTATCGTGATCTAGATCACCTTGTAGATGAAGAAGCAAAGCTTTCAGAAGAAGAAAGAATGCAGGTAGTTTCAGTACTCACTCCAAATTTTCTGCATTTTCCAATGGCAAAACAATTGCTCGAAAATGGATATAATGTAATTTGTGAAAAACCATTGACCACCACTTTCGAAGAAGCGAAGATCCTGAATAAACTTCAGAAGAAAAATAATAAGATTTTCGCGGTCACTTATACCTACACTGGATATCCTATGATCAGACAGATGAAGACCATGATCGAAAATGGTGAAATAGGTGAAATTCAGAAAGTAGATGTACAATACTACCAGGGCTGGATCAATCCGTTAATTCATGATAAGGAGAAACGTGCGTCCACATGGAGACTGGATCCTGAAAAGTCTGGAATTAGCTGTTGCGTTGGTGATATTGGAACGCATGCATTCAATATGGCAGAGTATGTTACCGGAATGCAGGTGAAAAATATCCTATCAGACCTTAATTATCTGTATGAAGATAATCCTATGGATATTGATGGAACCGTTCTTTTACGCTTTTCTGAAAAGATCAAAGGAGTTCTGCGGGCGAGCCAGATCGCGACAGGTGAAGAAAATAATTTTTCAGTCAAGATATATGGAGATAAAGGCGGTTTAAAATGGGAACAGGAAAGTCCAAATTATCTCTATTTACTGAAGGAGGATCAACCACTTCAAGTCCTTAAACCAGGTCATGCTTACAATAGTGACTTCTCTCTTGAGGGAACTAAACTTCCTGCAGGACATCCTGAAGGGATTTTTGATTCTATGGGGAATATCTATTATGGAGTTGCGCAGGCAATAAAAGATAAGAGCAAATTTCAAGGTGCATATCCAAAATTGCATGATGGCTATAGAGGAATGCATTTTATAGAACAAACAGTAGCTTCCCACAAACAGGGCAACGTTTGGGTAAGCATGGAAGAAGAATAATATGATGAAGACAATAAAAGGACCGGCAGTTTTTCTGGCTCAGTTTATGGATGATCATGCGCCTTTCAATTCCCTGGAAGGATTATGTAAATGGGCTTCAGACTTAGGCTATAAAGGAATTCAGATCCCAACCTGGGAAACCAGGCTCATTGATCTTAAAAAGGCTGCTGAAAGTAAAACGTATTGCGAAGAGCTGGCAGGAACTGTAGGGTCTTACGGACTTGAGATCACAGAACTAAGCACACACCTGCAGGGACAGCTGGTAGCTGTACATCCAGCTTATGACCTAATGTTCGATAACTTTGCTCCAGATGATTATAAGAATAATCCTAAAGCGAGAACCGAATGGGCGGTAAATCAGCTAAAGTATGCGGCTAAGGCTAGCAGAAATTTAGGAATTGATGTTCATGGAACCTTTAGTGGTGCTTTATTATGGCACACCTTTCATCCATGGCCTCAGCGACCTGAAGGACTTGTGGAAATGGGTTTTGAGGAACTTGCGAACAGATGGATGCCAATCCTGAATACTTTTGATGAACAGGGAGTTGACGTTTGCTATGAAATACATCCTGGAGAGGACCTTCATGACGGAGTGACCTTTGAACGTTTTCTGGAGGCTACCAATAATCACAAGCGAGTAAATATTCTATATGACCCAAGTCACTTTGTATTACAGCAACTCGATTACTTGGAGTACATTGATCACTATCATGAGTTTATAAAAATGTTCCATGTTAAAGATGCTGAATTCAAACCTACAGGTAAAAAAGGAATGTTTGGTGGCTATGGGGACTGGAAAGATAGGGCTGGTAGATACAGACATCCAGGTGATGGTCAGGTAGATTTTAAAAATGCTTTTTCTAAACTAACCGAATACGGTTGTGACGTATGGGCAGTGCTGGAATGGGAATGCTGTATCAAAAGTCCTGAACAGGGTGCCAGAGAAGGTGCTCCATTCATTCAGAAGCACATTATTGAAGCAACTCAAAAGCGTTTCGATGATTTTGCAGGTTCAGAAATCGATGAAAATAAACTGAGGAATATTTTAGGAATTTAAACATATTAAAATGAAAAGATTAGCAATTATAGGTTGTTCAATATTAGCGCTTACTGCGTGTAAGAACGAAAATAAAGAAACCGAAGCTGAGAATATGGACACTCAGGAGTCGGTTGCCATGCAGGAAGAAGAGCATGAATGGCAGGAATTATTTAACGGTGAAGATCTTCAGGGTTGGAAAGCGTATAATAAGGACAGCATCTCTTCCCAATGGAAAGTTGAAGATGGTGTGATCGCCTTTGCACCTTCAGCTGAAGAAAGAGAATCTTCTGAAAATCTTATTACTGAAGATGAATTCGAAAACTTTGAAATGAGTTTTGAATGGAAAATTTCCGAAGGTGGAAACAGCGGTGTGATGTGGGCAGTTCAGGAAAATGAAAAATATGCTGAGCCTTATTTAACCGGACCAGAAATCCAGGTACTGGACAATCAAAAGCACCCAGATGCTAAAAATGGTCCAAATCGAACTGCAGGAGCCCTTTACGATATGGTTCCTCCAAGTGAAGATGCGACTAAACCTGCAGGGGAATGGAACAAAGAGACCATATATATCAACCACGAAGAAAATAAAGGTTGGGTAGAACTAAACGGAACTCGTGTTACTGAATTTCCTGTACACGGTGAAGAATGGGAAGAAATGGTGAAGAAATCAAAGTTCAGTGAATGGGGAGGTTTCGGAGCTAATCGTAGCGGCCATATAGCCTTACAGGATCATGATGATAAGGTTTGGTATCGTAACATAAAAATCAAGGAATTATAAAATTCTGCTAAATAATAATTAAAGCTGCGTGATGCAGCTTTTTTTTATACCCCATACTCTACAAAATAAAGTATCTTAAAAAAATAAAATTGATACATGAATAAGAAGGATATAAGCTTTAAAAATGCAGACGGTAAAGAACTGAAGGGAGTTCTGGAATTACCACTAAATGAAACCCCTACAGACTTTGCGATCTTTGCCCACTGTTTTACCTGTAACAAAAATTTTCATGCTCCTACCAATATTAGCCGAACGCTGGCGTCACATGGTTACGGAGTTCTTAGATTCGATTTTACGGGCCTGGGAGATAGTGAAGGAGATTTTGAAGACACCAACTTTTCGGGGAATGTAGAAGACCTAATTTCGGCAGCTAAGTACCTGGAGGAAAATTATCATGCACCTAGCATCATGATTGGACATTCACTAGGAGGAGCTGCAGCCCTATTTGCCTCAAAACAGCTGGAAAGTATTCGCTGTATGGTCACTATAAATGCACCTTCCAATCTTACCCACGTAAAATCTCACTTTAAATCCAATATGAAGGAGATCGAAGAACAGGGTTATGCCGAAGTGAATATTGGCGGTAGAGAATTCAGGATCAAACAGCAATTTGTGAAAGACCTGGATGATAATGAGGATGCTACAGCGCTTCAGGAAATTAGAAAGGCTTTATTAATATTACATTCTCCTCAAGATAATATTGTATCCATAGATCATGCTGAAGATTTGTATAGATCTGCCTGGCATCCAAAAAGCTTTGTGAGCCTAGATGGTGCAGATCATATGCTGAGTGATAAGAGTGACTCCTTGTATACAGGAAACCTAATTGCTACCTGGGCTGCACGTTATATAGATTCCGAAGAAAAGGAAGAGCTAAGTACAGATCATGAGGTAGTAGCGAACCTTGGTGAACATGGCTATACTACCCAGATTAGAACGGGGAATCACAGTTTTATAGCAGATGAACCTGCTAAAGTTGGTGGTGCAGATCTTGGTCCTACTCCTTACGAGTTAGTTTCAGCAGGACTTGCCGCCTGTACCTCCATGACTATTCAAATGTATGCACATAGAAAAAACTGGAGTATTCAGAATGTAGAGACGCATGTAAGTTATTCGAAAAAGCATGCTGATGACTGCGAAAATTGCGAAGATGCCGGTGCTAAAATTGATACTTTCGAAAGAGAGATCTCGATCAAAGGTGATCTCGATGAAAAGCAACTGGAACGTGTGCTGCAGATCGCAGATAAATGCCCGGTTCATAAAACCTTATCCTCTACAGGGAAAATAAATTCAAAATTGCGTGATTAAGTGAGTATGGTTCTATTGTTAAGCTCTCCTTAAACTTTTGGCTGCACATGACATTAGGACTAATTTAGACCTGTAAACCGAATTTTAACCAATCGATACATTATGAAACGTATTAGTTTATCTCTAGTTCTTTGCGCCGGATTAGTTTTCACAGGATGTAAGAACGACAAGAAAGAAAAAGAAATGGATGACCAGAATGAGACCGAAATGTCTTCAGAAATGGACAGCCAAAAAAATGAAGAAAAGAAGAAAGCAAAAGTTACTTTGCAATCTGTTAGCAATTCAGACCTAAGCGGTAATGTTGTATTCACCCAGGAAGATGGTGAAGTCTCCATGACTGCAATTATTAGTGGTCTTGCTGAAGGAACTCACGCTATTCACATTCACGAGAAAGGAGACTGTTCTGCAGCAGATGGTAAGTCTGCCGGTGGACACTGGAATCCAACTGGTGAAGACCATGGAAAGTGGGGTGATTCAGAAGGTTTCCATAAAGGTGATATAGGAAATTTCGAAGTTGATGAAAATGGAAATGGAACTGTTAATCTTACTACAGATGAGTGGTGTCTAGATTGTGGTGACAAGAATAAAGATCTTGCAGGAAAAGCAGTGATTGTTCATGATGGTGTAGATGATTATACATCTCAACCTTCAGGAGCTGCCGGAACCAGAGTTGGTTGTGGAGTTATTGAAATGTAATAAGCAAGAAATATTATTTAAAAGCGGCTATTTGGCCGCTTTTTTTATACCATATTATGAACTATATTTAATTTTTCTAAACATTATTTATGCAGCAGGACGGTTTAATCCTTGAACTTCAGAATGGTAATCAAAGAGCTTTCGAAAGAATCTATGAGCTTTATTCTGAAAGTGTTTACGGTATTATATTCAGTATAGTGAATGATCAGGATATAGCAGAGGAAATATTACAGGATGTCTTTTTAAAGATCTGGAATAACGCTTCATCCTATAATTCAAGCAAAGGCAGGTTTTTTACCTGGATCTTAAATATCGCCCGGAATGCTTCTATAGATCAGCTTCGCTCTAAGAGACACAAGAACAGCCAGAAAAACCTGACAGCAGATAATTTCGTAGATATTCTGGAAAGCAAGTCTAACTTTTCTGCTCAGGCCGATGCCATAGGGATTCAGAAATATATTGATGTTTTAAAGCCCGTGTGTAAAAAATTGATAGACCTGCTGTTCTTTAAAGGATTTACACAGAAGGAAACAGCGGAAGAGCTGGATATGCCTCTGGGCACGGTTAAAACCCGGAACAGAGCATGTATTAATTCCCTTCGGAATATGTTAGCTGAATAAGAATGGAAATCAAAGAATACATAGAATCTGGAATATTAGAGCTTTATGTTTATGGAGCTTTAACCGAAACTGAAAGCAGGGAAGTATCTGCAGTACTCAAGAAACATCCTGAGGTTGAAAAGGAAGTTGAAGAGATTGAGGCTGCATTGCTTAAACTTTCGGCAGCAACAGCTCCTTACAACCCGGAGGCCTTGTTATCCAGTATAAAAGCGAAACTATCCCGAAAAGGTGGTCGTGAAGTAGTTACCATGGAAACTGAAAGTAGAACACCATGGGTATCTTTTATTGGATGGGCAGCCAGCATCTTATTACTACTTGGTTTATTCTTCCTGTTTGAAGATAATAACGATCTAAGAGAGCAACTGAATTCTGAAAAAGTTCGCAGTGCCAGAATGGAACAACAAATTGTTGATATTCGTGAAGACGCAGAAAAAAGCGAAGATCTTCTTGCCATTCTTAGAAGTAAGAATGTTTCAAGGGTGAGCCTGCAAGGTCAGAACGTAGCTCCTGAAGCATATGCAGCGGTTTACTGGAACAAAGAAGACAACAAAGCATATATTGATGCCAAGGAATTACCAGAACCTCCAAGAGGTAAAGTATACCAGGTATGGTCTTTAAAAATGAATCCTTTAACAACAACGAGTATAGGTCTTCTGGACTCTTACGCAGTAGACGACAACAAAATATTCGAGCTTGAAAACGCAAACCAGTCTGAAGCTTTTGGTATCACACTGGAGCCGGAAGGTGGTAGTGAATCACCAACTATGGAACAACTCTATGTTCTGGGTGCGGTATCAGCTCCATAACAAATATCAGATTATAAAAAATTGAAACTCCGCGTAATTACGCGGGGTTTATTTTTATGGATTTTATAATTCATTCTAAACCTTTTATAAATTAATAAGCCCCACGCGAAGGCGTAGGGCTTACTTTGTAAACGTTAGAAGGATTTCCGAGGGTCCTCACTCCTAACATCTAACCAACCAAAAAAATCAAAAACTCAAATCGACATAATTCGACCAAAAATTATTTAAACAAACCGAGTTTATATATCAAGATATACGGAAGCTTCTTCCTTGCGGTTTTAAAATAATCATCTTTAACATTTCAACATCAATTGTTTAGCCATGATTTAAAGTCCTTAACCCGCTCACGGCTTACAATGATCTGAAATTCAGTAAAGTTTTCGATCTTCACTTCAAGTCTTGAATTGGAATAGGTTAGTATATCTTTGATCGCTTTAATATTTAGGATGCATTTTCGATTCACGCGGTAGAATTTTTCAGGATCTAACTCATCCTCCAATTGTTCTAGCGGAATATCGACCGGATAATTCCTCCCGGAATAACAATGCATATAGGTTGCTTTGTTTTCAGAATAAAAGCAGGCGATATCGCTGGCTTCTACGAGTTTTAAGTGCTGTCCTACCTGAGCTGTAAATCGGGTTTTATATGTCTTCAAAGAAGATTGTCCAGTAAGCATACTTCTAATTTCCTGCAGGTCCAGCCCTTCCTTCTTCCTTGTACTTTCAAACTTCGTGATCGCTGCTTCCAGCTCCTCGTCGTCTATTGGCTTCAAAAGGTAATCGATACTATTTAATTTGAAGGCTTTCAAAGCATATTCATCGTAAGCCGTCGTGAAGATAATAGCACTTTTTGGAGAAACCTGTTCAAAGATCTCAAAAGAGAGTCCGTCGCTTAACTGTATGTCCAAAAATATAAGCTCAGGATCTGGATTATTCTGAAACCACTTCACAGCATCACTAACCGAATGTAGCATCACTTCCGTAGTCATTCCCAGATTAGTCAGCATTCTCTGCAAGCGTCGTGCGGCAGGTTTTTCGTCTTCAATAATTACTACTTTCGTCACAGTCCAGATTATTTCCAAAGTTGCTTTTTGTCTTTTTCCATGATCTCTTTGATCTTACGCTCTTCCCAAGATTTTCCGAAGATAAAATTTGGACCAAATACGCTGGCCCAATGAGCGAATAAACCTATCCCCCAAAAGAATAGTGTAGAATAATTCTGCCACCTGGTAAGCCCCTCTTCGAAACCTGTCTGGCGTGTACTTACCACGAATATTGCAATATTAACGAATATATATACGATAAGGTGAACGTAAAAACCTTTGATGTCTTTGATCCTTTTCTGCGCCTGCTTGTAGCGCATATCTTTTCTATAATCGATTTCCATTAGTTCCAGCTATTATTTTGTTGTTGATCTTTTTCCATTAATTCCCTGATCTTACGCTCTTCCCAGTCAGATCCATATCCAAATACTGAAAAGCCGTGAATGGTCAATCCAATTCCCCATCCAAATAATGGAAACCAGAACCACTGGAAACCCCAGTAAGTAAAATAATTTATAAATATTAGAAAAGGGATTACTACGCAGTAAGATATAAGGTTTCCATAAAATTCCTTGATCTCCTTTACTCTCTGTTTTGCCTTGAAATACGCATTTTGTTCGTTGATAGTGGTCGATTCCATAATTGATATTTGTTTAGTTAGTATTGGAAGTTTCACCTTGAAGTGATCCTCATTTTGTTCGATTAAAACTTTACGATCGGTCACCACATCATAGCGGTTAACGATATTCTGAAGCCCTACACCCTTGCGATCACTCAGAACTTCTTTTTTCTGAAAATTGTTCTGTACAACCAGGTAACCATTTTCCTCAGTAATTTTAATATTTAAGGGCCTGCTTTCGCCTACCACGTTATGTTTGATGGTATTCTCGAGTAACAGCTGTAATGATAATGGGACAACTTTTGCTTCTTCTGAAGATAATTGCTCTGGCAATTCAAAAAAGATACTGTCTTCAAAACGCATTTCTAGCAATTTCATATAGGTCCTGGCAAATTTCAGTTCTTCTGAAAGTGGCACCAGATCTTTATCCTTCTGTTCCAGCACATATCGGTAGACTTTGGATAGTGAGGTAGTAAAACGTTGAGCCTGGTAAGGATTTTCATCTATTAATGAAGCAAGAACATTCAGACTATTAAATAGAAAATGTGGATCTAATTGATTTTTTAATGCGTCAAATTTAGCTGAAGCAGTTCCTGCAATGATCTTTTGCTCCTTAACTCTCTTCTCCTGAAGCGCTTTATAAAAATAGATAAGATGAAAAACAAGGGTGACGATCGTGGTAAATAGTAGCGGAAAGAAATAATAGCTAAGATTTTCATTCTCCAGGAATTCAGGTATAGGCTGTTTCCCAAATACAGTTTTATCAATAAGCCGGCATAGAAAATATCCCAGCAAGGTCAATATGATCGAACCGGAAGACGCTATAAAGGCCCTTTTAGGTCCGGCATCCTTCCAACCTACTTTTTTATTAAAGTAATAGAAGTAAAGTATATTAATTGTAGTAAGTACGAATGAATAGAAGAAGTACATGGCCAGGTTCTCCCAGTCGGCAAGTGCCTTGAAGCTGAATCCATTAAATGTAGCATCCAGTAGAGCTATGACTAAACTCACAATAACACTGATCTTTAATATTTTTAATAAGTTCTTCATTTGTATAAATCTATGTCAAAGATGTACTCTTTCTGTCTTTTACTGAAAGTTTTATTACTGAACTGTCATTTCAACTGTCTGAACTGTTAGAAGCATATCAATGTATTCTGTAAATTAGAAAATCTTTAACATAAAATGAATAACTTGGAAACAAATCATAAAATTCTAAAGCATGACAATTTTTGAAGCACTTAGACAGGAGCACGAAATACAGCGTGACCTGATCGATAAGCTTATAAAAACCGAAGGGAAAACTGAAGAAAGAAAAAAGATCTTTGAAGATCTAAAACATGAATTGAAGATTCATGAAGATGCTGAAGAGCGCCATTTTTATATTCCGCTAATGGAAAAGGACATGACCCAGGAAAAGGCAAGACATAGTGTTGCAGAGCATCACGAAATGGATGAACTAGTGGAACAACTGGAAGATACTGAAATGGACGCTTCGAACTGGTTGAAGATCGCCAAAGATCTAGAACATCAATTGATCCATCATCTTGATGAAGAAGAGCAGGAAGTATTTCAATTAGCTGGAAAAGTACTTACCGAAAATCAAAAAACTTCTTTAGCTTCAGATTATAATAAGGAGATCAAAGAAAGAAGATAAATAATAAAAGGCTGTCATAAGACGGCCTTTTATTATGCTTTATCCTTATCCATGGACATTCGTTCTTCATGACCTTTAAACGGTCTAATGATCAATCGTGCAGCCTTGTCAAAGTTCACGTAATTATATAACCAGTTAAAGAATGTAACGACGCGGTTACGAAAGCCCACCAGAAACCATAGGTGCACGAACATCCAGACGAACCAGGCAAAGAAACCTGAAAATTTCCATTTATGCAGGTCTACAACTGCCCTGTTTCTACCAACAGTAGCCATAGTTCCCTTATCAAAATAATCGAAAGCTTCCAGAGCTTCTCCTTTAATCAATCTCTTAATATTTTTCGCGAGATGTTTACCTTGCTGTATAGCAGGTTGAGCCACCATAGGATGACCTCTCGGGAAGTCTTCGGTAGCCATTAAAGCGATATCACCAATGGCAAAAATATTTTCATAACCGTTGATCTGGTTGAAGGCATTCACCTCATAACGGTTCGCTTTTTCCACCATGGCTGAAGCATTCAAACCTTCTACAGGTGCTCCTGTCACTCCGGCAGACCAGATAAAAGTTTCCGTTTTAAGAGCCAGTTCCGTATTAGTTGTTACCAGGTGACCATCATAATTTTCAACCATCGTATTCAGGTGTACTTTTACACCTAGTTCTTCCAGCATTTCCTGAGCCTTTTCAGAAGCATGTTCACTCATAGGAGGTAATACCCTACCCATTCCTTCCAGAAGATGAATGTTCATTTCATTTGGATCCAGATCAGGATAATCTTTGGGTACTATATGATTTCGAAGTTCTGCAATTGCACCACTAAGCTCTACACCAGTAGGTCCTGCGCCGGCAAGCACAAAATTCAGTAATGATTTACGTTTTTCAGGATCATCTGTGATGGTAGCCTGCTCCAGATTTTCAAGAATAAGACTACGGATATTCAGAGCCTGCGGAACAGTTTTCATCCACATTCCATGTTCTTCAATACTATCATTTCCGAAGAAATTAGTTTTTGAACCTGTCGCGATGACCAGATAATCGTAGATAATATCACCAATACTTGTATGAACGGTATTTTTTTCCGCAGAAATTGATTGTACCTCCGTAAGTCTGAAAAAACATCGATCACTGGAACGCGTAATTTTTCTTAATGGATAAGCGATCGAATCTGGTTCCAGTCCCGAAGTGGAAACCTGGTAAAGCAATGGCTGAAAAGTGTGGTAATTATGGCGATCCAGCAAGACCATTTGCACGTCCTGCTTCAATAAATTTCTTGCCAGTGCCAGCCCGGCGAAGCCACCGCCAACTACTACAACTCTAGGTAAATCAGACTTTGGAATAATCATTTTCGGTTGGTTTTATTCAAATTTAAGATTCTTAGAAGCAAAGAAAGATGGATTAACTATAAATTAAAGATTTTTGTAACGCTACAAGCTTTTTATCTACCTATTAGTGCTAACCAAGAAGATTCGTGAACAAAGACCTAGAACATCAGTTTGTAACAAACCTGGAACAAAACCAGAACATTGCACACAAAATCTGCCGTATCTATACCAATGATCAGGAATCACATAATGATCTTTTTCAGGAAATTACGATACAGTTATGGAAAGCTTACCCCAAGTTCAGGGGAGATTCAAAGTTTAGTACCTGGATGTACAGGGTTGCTTTGAATACAGCGATCACGCTCTACCGAAAAAAGAAGAAAAGTATACGAACCCAGGATTATGATAGTGTACACTTTAAAATAAAAACCGAAGCTTATGATGATACTGCGGAACAACATTTGAAACTAATGTATGATGCGATCAAACAATTGAACGATATCGACAAGGCACTGGTCTTTCTTTATCTTGAAGATAAAAATTATGCCGAGATCTCTGAAACTCTTGGGATCACCGAAGTTAATGCACGTGTAAAAATGAATAGAGTGAAAACGAAATTACAAAACATTATAAATCCTTGATTGGGTATGGATAATTTAGATCTATTAAAAAAGGATTGGAAGAAGCAGGAGAAGTCTATTCCCCAGCTGTCTTACGACGAGATATATAAGCTTATCTGGAAGCATTCTTCTTCGATCGTGAAATGGATATTCTTTATAAGTATTATCGAGTTTGGACTTGGAGCAGCATTGAATATATTTGTCACAGATGATGAATACTGGGCTAAACTGGAAAAATATAATCTTACATTATTCTCAATTATAACGTATGTGGTTTCTTACCTAATCACATTTTATTTTATCTATAAATTCTATAAAAATTACCGCGCGATTAATGCTACAGATAGTGCTGCAGTTTTAATGAAGACCATTTTAAAAGTTAGGAAAACCGTAAAATATTATATAGGCTTCATACTAATTTCCAGTGCTTTTGTTTTTATATTTTCCATTATAATCGTTTTTAGAACTCATGCAATGACCCCAGAAATTGCAGATCCAGATATGGCTTTCGATTGGAAGAATTGGGTACTATTTATTGGAGGGATTTTACTCCTACTTGCAGTCATACTCGGAGTGATCTGGTTGATCTACACGCTGGTGTACGGAATCCTGCTTCGAAGATTGCACCGAAATTACAAGGAATTGAAAAAGTTAGAAATGTAAATGTAAAAGCCGGAATCAATTCCGGCTTTTTTTATTAATATCCAAAACGTCTCTGTTCGTTCAGGTCTTCCATGGCCTGAATTTCTTCGGAAGGAATTACTTTCAGGAATGAAGGATGTTGTTCAATCGCATATTCCAGTTTCTTTACAATCTCTTCAATACTGTCATTCTCATAATCAAATTCCAGAGGTTCCTTAATCTGAAATGTTTGCAGTATCCCACGTTTTTTGATTCTAAGTCCTTTTTTATCAAATGATCTTCGGAAGCCATCGATCACAATCGGGATCACGATAGGTTTATGATTCTTAATGATATGAGCCGTTCCTTTACGGATAGGTTTAAAAGGTTTCGTCGTTCCCTGCGGAAATGTGATCACCCATCCATCATTGAGCGCCGTACCAATGTTTTGAGTGTCATTGGGATTAACATCTCTTTTTACCTCCTGCCCTTTTGCTCTCCAGGTTCGTTCCACAGTAATAGCCCCGGCATAAGCCATGATCCTGGTTAAAAGTCCGGCTTTCATCGTTTCCTTAGCAGCTACATAGTAGATATTTAGTTTTGGCTGCCAGATATAACCCACGTTTTTTATACTATCTACCCGCCCGCTCAAACTTGCATTGAAGACATGGAACATTGCCGTAACATCAGCAAAATATGTTTGATGATTGGAAACAAAAAGTACGTTGGTATCTGGTAGATTCTTGATGATCTCAGAGCCTTCTATCTGCAATTCATTATATCCACGATAGCGTCTGTGAGTTAAAACACCAAAAATGCGAATAAGCCACTTCTTCAAGAACTGATAATGTCCAAACGGATTTTTTTTAAACAATCCCATGCTACTTATTTTATCCTATTGAAGATTTTTAGATTTCCTTAACAAACCGGGCAAATATAGTAATATCTCTCAACTTAAATCTTAAGCAACATTTCCCGAACTTCAGCGAGCATCATTCCAGTAGCTCCCCACACAATCTTATTATTCAGTTTATAAGCTGGCACTTCAATTTCAGTGGCATAAGAAGTACTTAGAGTCTCGTTTATTAAATTATTATCATCCAGAAATTCACTTAAAAGTACCTCCATAATTTCTTCTACTTCAGATTCCTGCGGAATAAGTTCTGGAGTATGATCCAGCATTCCTATGAATGGATAAACCCAGAAATTGGATGGCGGAATATATAATCTGGACAATTTTGCGATCACTTCTACTGAATTTTGTGGAACTCCTACTTCTTCTTCAGTTTCTCTTAGAGCGGTATGTTCCATGTCCCTGTCTTCCTGTTCTACCCGACCACCTGGAAATCCTACCTGATTAGAGTGAACTCCCTTATAAGTTTTCCTAAGAATCAATACCATCCGGGTTTTTTGCTGCAGGTCTGGATAGAATAACGCCATGACCCCAGCTTCCTGAGGATTTAGCTGCTCCATATCCAGCTCCTCCAATTCCTTAATTCTCATCATTGGAGCCAGTTTTCGATGCGCCTCCTCTCCCGGCAACGTCATTTTTTTTAACTTTGAAATCCTGTTTTTAAAATCTTTGAATTCCATGTTTAGAAAGTCTCTTTTACTAACAATTTTTTCAGTTCTCTTTTTCGCAAGTTGTGAAGATAAGCAAAGTTCCTCAGAAAAGTCGGCTAATCCTACTGCAGAAGAGCTTGAGCTTCAAAGAAAAAAAGACTCTACGCAGCAGGCCAGAGATAGTATTTTGAAGATCCGTAAAGCAGAAATTAAAAAAGCAAATACCAAAACCGAATTCGAAAAAAATGACATGTATCCTATCGTCCAGGAAGAACTGATGCCAGTCTTACGCAAGTACGGTAATGAGCATCATGAAACCAGGATCAGGATCAAAACAAAATTCGGGGATATAGACGTTGAGTTATATCAGGATACCCCTTTACACCGGGCAAACTTCATCATGCTTGCAAAAAATGATTATTTCGATAACACTTTTTTCCACAGGGTTGCACCGGGTTTCGTGATACAGGGTGGAAATGCAGACAACCAGATCACTGCAGATAATCGTGGTGATGTGGGAAGCTATTTGATCCCCAGTGAGTACGAAGCAGGACATCAACATAGTTACGGAGCCTTTTCTGCTGCAAAGTATGCAGAGCAGAACGTTAGTAAAGCCTCTTCTCCTTTTGAATTTTTTATTGTTATGGATAAAAATGGAACTCCGCATCTAAACAATGATCATACGGTTTTTGGTCGTGTAATAAGAGGTATGGAGATAGCTGAAAAGATCTCCCAGGTTAAAACTGGAGAATCTGAATGGCCTGTCGATAATGTTGAAATGGATATAGAAATACTGAACTAATTACTGGCTAGTGTAATAATTATAATCGGTTACCACTCTATCCAGAAACTCCATAGGTCTTTCTTCAAATTTCACATCCAGTAATTCAGCTACTTTTTGACTAAGGTTCAGGATGATATGGTGATGCCCTTCAGCTTTAGCAGTCCGGTATAAATTCTTTATTTCTTGCACATCTTGATCTGATAGCACCGTCACCTGTGGATATTTAGGAGTATAATCTTCAGAAAAACTAGCACCGAGCGTATCCTCTATACCAAATTTCTTTTTTTCAGTAATAACCGTTGTACCCGCTGCAAGATCTCCAAGTCGCTGCCCTTTGCCTGTAAAAAGGATTGTTACTACCGCAACAGCACCGCTACTCGCCGAAATATCGATCAATCGAAGTAACCAGCGGGTTAGATAATTAGAAAATGTTGGCCGACTACCATCCTTACGTACCACGCGAATATCTAGGATTGCCTTTCCTGGAGTTTGCCCGTTCCAGAAAGTTTCCCATAGCAAATAATACAACATGGTGGGAAGCCCAAGAACTGTATAATACATCCACTGGTCTCCTGCTCCATTGGTCGCCCCTGCGATGATCAGACCAGAAAGGATCATGTAGATCACGATAATAGCGAGATCGATAAAAAAAGCAAGGATCCTCTCTCCCACTCCCGCAATATTGTGCTGAATATTGATATTTTGGGCAGTTTCGATTTGAAAATTATCCATTAAATATGTTACTTTGGTTCAATTAAATTTAAGAATGCGCGAGGCAGCTTTTGTAAGGCAAAATAAAGATAAATGGGTCAAGTATGAAAGTCTGCTTCAGAAATATAAATCGCTGAATCCAGATCAACTATCCAATCTTTACGTAGAACTTAGCGATGACCTAAGTTACGCTTCAACCTTTTATCCTGGCTCAAATACCGTTCAATACTTAAACGGATTAGCAACTACTGCCCACCAGAAGATCTATAGAGCGAAAAAAGAATCTAAAAGCAGGTTCTTAACGTTCTTTACTAAAGAATTCCCGCGGGAATTTCATAAGCACCAAAAGCAACTTTTATGGAGCTTTCTAATATTTGCAGGTTTTAGCCTGGTTGGTGCTTATAGTGCGGCTACAGATGGTTCATTTCTAAGATCTATTCTAGGCGATGCTTATGTGAACATGACGCTTGAAAATATTGCGAACAAAGATCCAATGGCTGTTTATAAACAGGCTTCAGAAACAAATATGTTCCTGGGTATCACCATCAACAATATTCGCGTAGCGTTAACAGCATTTTCACTCGGTGTTCTCGCCGGGATTGGTACTGTTTTCGTGATGATGCAAAACGGAGTTATGCTGGGCAGTTTTCAATATTTCTTTTATGAACAGGGTTTACTCTGGGAATCTGCCAGAACGATCTGGATCCATGGAACGATAGAAATTTCGGTTATTATTGTAGCTGGCTGCGCAGGCCTGGTCGTTGGAAAAAGTATACTTTTCCCGGGAACTTACAGGCGGCTGAAATCATTCACTATGGGAATCAAGGACGGACTCAAAATTGTAATTAGTACAGTTCCGTTTTTCATCATAGCCGGATTCCTGGAGGGATTTGTGACCAGGATGACTCAAATGCCAGACTGGCTTGCCATCATTATCATAAGCTTATCATTACTACTAATCATATACTACTACGTTATTTACCCAATCCTATTATCTAACAAAATCAGAAATGCATAACAACCACATCATTTTTAAACAACAGCGAGAACTTGGGGAGATCCTGAGTGCTACTTTTAAATTTATTAGAGAGAATTATAAAACCGGACTGCGATTATTCTTTAAACTTGTAGGCCCCTCATTCATTCTACTGGTTGCTGCAATTACTTTTTACACCTATACTACATTGGGGAGTAGCCTTTTTACCAATGGGAACCTGGATGCTTCCAACGTGATCATTGCGCTGGCACTGCTAATGATCGCTTACCTTGCCTATTTCACCTCTATGACCGGGACTATGAACCATATGATCCTGTCGTATATAAATAACGACGGAATGATAAAAGATGAGGAGGTTAAAAATGGCCTGAAACAGGACTTCGGAAAGATCCTGTTATTATCTATACTTACAGGTATTATAACATTCGCAGCGTTCATGTTCTTTGTGATTCCTGGGATATATGTATTTGTTCCATTGTCGCTGGTTACAGCGATCCTGGTCTTCCGAAGAAATGGAGTAACTGATAGTATTTCTGAAAGTTTTCAGCTGGTTAAGGACAACTGGTGGATGACCTTCGCCACGCTTCTTTGTATATACCTGCTGATATATGTTATCGGACTCATCTTCCAGCTGCCTGCACTAATTTATATATTCATTCGCGCTTTTACGGTAGCTTCAGAATCTTCTGCAGCAGAACCTCAGGACATGTTTGGAACTGGGTATGTGATCATCAACGCGATCTCTTCAGCAATACAATATATCATTTATAGTATGACCGTAATTGGGGTTGCCTTTGTATACTTTCATCTAAACGAAAAGAAAAATTTTACCGGTACTTACGAAACAATTCAAAACCTGGGAAACAACCGATAGTTTGAAGTTATACCTGCTGTATTTTTTAATTCTTCTGAGTCTTACTCAGGAGTTACGCGCTCAAGAGGATTCAATATTCAGGAGAGATATTCAGGTGGAAAAGTCTGAAGATCTTGTTCCGGTTGAATTCGATGCTACTGAAATTGAAGAATATAAAAAGCAGGATGAATATAATTATATTGAGAGTACAGAGGAAGATAGCTGGTGGGTTCGATTTAAAAAATGGCTGAACCTTAAGTATAATCAGTTTATAAACTGGCTTTTTGGAAATTATGATGCGAACGGAATCCTGGCATTCTTTATAAGGATCTTCCCGTACGTAATTATTTTCGCCGTTCTGGCTTTGATTGTCTGGTTATTCACCCGGCTTAATCCAGGTGCTAAGATCCTGGCAGAACCCGGAAAAAGTAAAGTCATTCTTAGCGAGGAAGAGGAACTGGTAAAAAATGAAGATCTAAGCAGTCTCATTAGTAAGGCAGTTTCAGAAGAAAACTACAGGTTTGCTGTGCGTTATCAATATTTGAGAAGTTTAAAATTGCTGGATGAAAATGATTTTATTCAGTATGAATTTCAGAAGACCAATAAAGAATATTTACAAGAGATCCCAGAAGAGCGATTACAACAGTTATTTGCAGAGGTCACTAAGTTCTATGAGTTTATCTGGTATGGTAACTTCAAGGTTTCTTCCGCAGATTATAAAATAGCCGCAAATGGATTCAGCAAGATCGAAAATGGATTAAAACCGGTCAAAAATGCATAGAACCTACAAGTTTGCGATCGCACTTTTCGTACTAGTGGTCATTGTACTAACCTGGCTGGAAACATCGGTAAAAGAAGAGATTAACTGGAATCCAAGTTATACACATTATGATGAAATTCCGCTTGGCTCCAAGGTTTTTTATGAAAGCTGGAAACGAACTTCGGGGGATAGCCTGGAAATGCTCAAAATCCCGCCTTATGAATTTTTAAATTCTGAAGAGGCTAAAGGCACCTATTTCTTTTTTAATAAAGGTGTTGGTTTTGATGATGATGAGCTGGATCATTTGCTGAACTGGGTTGCTGAAGGAAATACTGTATTTATATCAGCACATGACTATAGTCAGAATTTGAAAGACACTTTAAAGATCGAAACAGGTTCTGAAATTGATGTAGATGGTTTTACTGAAGCTCAGGATTTAAACTTTTATAATCCGAGGATAAAACTGAAGGATGATGCCTTATTCGATAAGCAGGTAACGAAATCTTTTTTTACTGAAATTGATACCTTAAACCATCAAGCATTAGGATTTACCCGCAAAGACAAACTGTTGCCCAAGGTCAATTTTATAAGAGCAGACTTTGGAGAAGGAGCGATTTTCGTACATACAGCACCGCAGGTTTTTAGTAATTACTTCATGCTGAAAGAGGATAATTATAAATATACCGGTAATCTTCTGGCTTATATCCCAGCTGGAAAAGTGTACTGGGATGCGTATTATAAATCTGGAAAATCTTTCTACAGTTCTTCGCTATATATTCTACTGAATAACAGATCTTTAAAATGGGCTTATTATGCTGTGCTTTTTTGCATCGTGCTGTATATAGTCTTTGAAGGCAAAAGAAAGCAACGAGCAATTCCGGTTATAGATCCTCCAAATAACCGATCTTATGAGTATACCGCAATTATCTCGAGTTTGTACCTGGAACAAAATCGATTTCAGGAACTGGGAGATAAAAAAATTGCGTTATTTTTCGAATTTATCCGCCGGGAATATCGTCTGGAAACTTCAAAAATAGATGCTGAATTTAAACAGGATCTGGCTGCCAAAAGCTCAAATTCACTAGGAGCAACCAACGATCTTTTCAAAAAAATAGAATCATTTCAAAATAATAAGAATAGCACAAAACAAGAGTTTCTGGAGCTAAGTACTTATATTAATCATTACAAATTTACCGATGGAAAATCAGGAACAACATAAGCCACAGGACGAATTAAAATTTGAAAACAGGATTCCACTGGAAGGCCTGAAGTCTTCTGTGGATAATCTAAAATCACAGCTGGGAAAAGTGATCGTAGGACAGGAAAATTTCGTAGAACTTTTGATCGTTGGCTTACTTGCAAATGGACATGTGCTTATTGAAGGTGTTCCCGGAGTTGCCAAGACGGTTACTGCGAAGTTATTTGCAAAAAGCCTCAAAACCGACTTTAGTAGAATTCAATTTACGCCAGATCTTATGCCCAGTGATGTTCTGGGGACTTCGATCTTCAATGTAAAAACTTCAGAATTTGAATTTAAGAAAGGTCCTATTTTTTCGAACGTTGTACTTATTGACGAGATCAACAGAGCTCCGGCAAAAACACAGTCGGCTTTGTTTGAAGTTATGGAAGAAAGACAGGTTACCATTGATGGTAATTTGTATCCTATGCAACCACCTTTTATGGTGCTGGCCACACAAAACCCTATAGAACAAGAGGGAACCTATGCCCTGCCCGAAGCTCAACTGGATAGATTTTTATTCAAGATCAAGGTAGATTACCCAAAACTGGAAGAAGAGATCGAAATTTTAAAGGGTCACCATCTCAGAAAAGGCTCTTTGCCGGAAGCTGAAATTTCACCGGTTCTCGATCCCAATGAGATCGCTAATTTACGCTCCCAGATTCATGAGATCGTACTAGAAGACAAACTGATGAACTATATTGCAGAACTTGTGATGAAAACGAGAAATCATTCTCATCTATATCTTGGCGCAAGTCCTAGAGCTTCCATAGCAATCATGAATGCTTCTAAAGCATACGCCGCCATCAATGGTAGAGATTTTGTAATTCCTGAAGATATTAAAAACGTACTGAAACCTGTATTAAGTCACAGGCTTATACTTTCTCCAGATAGAGAAATGGAGGGAATGAAAGCTGAAGACGTCGTAGATATGATCACTCAATCTGTAGAAATTCCCCGATAGTGCTGAAGTTTCTGAAAAGTCTATATTTCAAAGAACTATTCTTCTATTGCCTGATAGGAATCGCTATTTTATTCCTGATCTCGTTCTGGGTGGATTGGCTTTACAGCATTACCTGGATCATCAGCATGATACTGGCAGTAGCGACTTTACTAGACATGATCGCATTATATTCTGGAGAAGCAGTGATAGCAGAACGCATACTTCCTGAGAAATTTTCCAATTCAGATCCTAATCAGGTAATTCTGAAACTTCGGAATAACTATAGGTTTTCGGTTACAGCTGAAGTGATTGATGAAGTACCACTGCAGTTTCAGAAAAGAGATTTTTTAAAAAGTAAAAAGCTCGGCTCCCGTTCCGAAGAAAAATTAGAATATGAATTGATCCCGCTGGAACGAGGAGAATACATTTTCGGTAACCTGAATATTTATATTTCTAGCAAGCTGGGACTTGTAAAAAGAAGATATATTACTGGCAAAGAGCAGTATGTAAAAGTCTATCCTTCTTTCGTACAAATGAAAAAACTGGATTTTCTCGCCTTGGATCAAAAGATCAATTTGCAGGGAATGAAACGTATAAGGCGGATTGGACATACGATGGAATTCGAACAGATCAAAGAATATGTTCGTGGCGATGATGTAAGAACAATCAACTGGAAAGCAACAGCGAAGCAAAACGCCTTGATGGTTAATCAATTCCAGGATGAGCGTTCCCAACCGGTTTATAGCATCATTGATACGGGAAGGGTCATGAAGATGCCTTTTGAAGGTTTATCATTGCTGGATTACGCTATCAATAGTTCCCTGGCGTTTTCTAATATTGCACTCCGCAAAAAAGATAAGATTGGCTTGCTGAGTTTTAGTAATAAAGTGCATGGGATTCTGAAAGCCAGCTCGAGACTAAGCCAGCTGCAACAGATCATGGAGTCCTTATATCGTGTAGACACAGGATATCTGGACAGTGATTTTAACATGCTATATTCCCGGGTTCAAAAAAGTATTACCCATCGTAGTCTTGTAATGCTGTACACCAATTTCGAACATATGAGTGCATTGCAAAGGCAGCTACCTTATTTAAAAGCGATCAGTAAAAAGCATTTGCTGGTAGTCATATTCTTCGAAAACACTGAAATTAGCAGACTTACCGAACAATCCACAGAAAAGGATATTTCTACCATGGCACACCAGACGATTGCTGAGTCTTTTCAACATGAAAAGATCATGATGGTCAAGGAGCTAGAAAAATTTGGTATTCAGACCATACTTACTCCTCCAAAAGATCTAAGTATCAATACGATCAATAAATACCTGGAAGTAAAAGCTCGTGGACTCATATAAACGGTTCAGCATCAATATTCGACAGTTCAGATATAATTACTTATAAACAAGGAGGTTATGATATACATTTGAAATGTAATTAAAACCAATCCTTATGAAAACTGTATTATTATTACTCGCATTATTTATTGGTAGTCTATTAAATGCACAGACTGCAACTACTCACGAACTTGAAGTAACGATCCCGAATGTCACAAACGACAATGGTGAAGTGCTATTCGCACTTTACAAGGAGGAAAACTTTATGAGAGAACCTTCATTTTCTCAAAAATCTACTATCAAAGACGGGAAAGCAACGGTAAAATTTGAAGATCTGCCAGAAGGAGAATATGCGCTGGTCGTGATGCACGACGAAAATAGCAATGGTAGAATGGATTTCGAAACCAATGGAATGCCTACGGAAAGTTATGCTACCAGCGGAGAGAGCAAATTCATGGGACCGCCAATGTGGAGTGATACCAAATTCAGGCTGGATAATTCCACAAGAAAATTAAGCCTGAGGTTCTAAGACCTCATAGAAACGTCTCATAACCCACCAATTGGTGGGTTATTTGCATAGATAAAACAAAGTTAAAGCCTATCTGAAATAGGAAATTCTTATACATTTGTAGTTCAAATCTATTCATATGACAATTACCCAATTGCATTATGTTTTAGCAGTTGCTGAACATAAGAATTTTACCAAGGCCGCTCAGAAAGTTTTCGTTACTCAGCCAACGCTGAGCATGCAGATCCAGAAGCTGGAAGAAGAACTGGACATTACTATTTTTGACCGAACCAAGAAACCGATTCAGCTTACAGAGGTTGGGCAGAAGATCGTTCATCAGGCTCGTAATATTGTGAACGAGAGCGACCGGATCAAGGATATCGTAGATCAGCAAAAGGGATTTATTGGCGGAATATTCAGATTAGGAGTGATCCCTACGATCATGCCTACATTGTTACCTATGTTCATAGGTAATTTTATGAAGAAATTTCCGAAGGTAAAATTGAAAATAGAAGAGCTGCATACTGAAGCGATCATAGAAAAACTAAAGGAAGGACATCTGGATGCAGCAATCGCTGCTACTCCACTTCAAATTGACGGAATTAAGGAGAATGTGCTTTATTATGAGCCCTTTGTCCCCTATATTCCGAAGGAAATGGACATGCACACCAATGATAAGATAGATATAGATAGTCTTGATATCAATAAGATACTACTGTTGGAAGATGGTCATTGTTTTAAGGATGGGATCATCAATCTTTGCAAGGCAAACCGGGAATACGATGACGATCAGCTACAACTGGAAAGTGGTAGCTTCGAAACACTTATCAAACTGGCCAATGAAGGTCTCGGGATGACGCTACTTCCCTACCTGCACACATTGGAACTTAAAGATTCTGAAAAAAAGAACTTAAAAATGTTCAACGATCCTGTTCCTGCCCGGGAAGTGAGTTTAATTTATAATCGTAGTGAATTAAAAATGCAGATCATAGAAGCTTTACGCAGTACCATAGCCAGCGTGGTAAAAGGCGCCATTACTTTCCAGAATGTAAAGATCATAAGTCCTTTAAATCATAAAAAGGATTTTCAGAAGAATTAAAAAAGCGGCTAATAGCCGCTTTTTATTTAAGTGTTCAAATAAATTAAACATTGATTTAATTCAGGGTTCTGTTTGGTTAGTGCGAGAATCCAGAGTCGTAACTCATCTATCTCGTGTGGAAGCAATCTATCGATCGCTTTCTTAACTTCTCTACAGAACAAGCTTGGATCAAAACTTACTTTATCAAGTATCGTCTTGGTGTATTCAAACATCGCTCTCGCCATATTATGAAGTATTTAAGTTTAAGATTAGGTTAAAAATAAATGTAGAGATGTACTATAAGCATTTAAATTTTTAGTTAGAACAATATAGCTATTTTAAGAACAGCGTATGAGTTTTTGTTAATTTTTTAACAAATTAAAACCTATTATCGCCGCTTAAGACATCACCAATTCCTCCAAGTAAACTACCTTCTCCTTTATCCTTTCCACCCATTTGCGGCGCTGCCTGTAACACTCGATTGGCGAGCCTGCTAAAAGGTAATGACTGTATGTAAACCGTACCCGGACCAGTAAGCGAAGCGAAAAATAATCCTTCCCCTCCAAATATGGTATTTTTAATTCCACCTACAAATTCTATATCATAATCTATGGTTTGGGTAAAACCTATGATACAACCGGTATCGACCTTTAACTTCTCACCAGGACCCAATTCTTTTCTAGCCATTGTCCCACCAGAATGAACAAATGCCATTCCATCTCCTTCGATTTTCTGCATGATAAAACCTTCACCTCCAAAAAATCCGCGACCAAGCTTTTTACTGAATTCTATACCAATAGCCACACCTTTGGCTGCGCATAGGAAAGCGTCTTTCTGGCAAATGAATTTACCATTAAATTGAGTGAGGTCTATAGGAATGATCTTGCCAGGATAAGGTGAGGCAAAGCTTATACGTTTCTTTCCCTGAATTTCGTTGGAAAAGATGGTCATAAACAAACTTTCGCCGGTAAGTAATCTCTTTCCAGCTCCAAGGACTTTTCCAAGGAAACCTTCGTTCTGTTTGGAACCGTCCCCAAATATGGTATCCATTCGTATACCATCGTCCATCATCATAAAGTTTCCAGCCTCGGCAATTACCGCTTCCCTTGGATCAAGTTCAATTTCTACATATTGCATTTCTTCTCCGAAAATCTGGTAATCTATTTCATGTGCATTCATAGTGATTAAATTTTGATTGATGCTTGTTCTATATGATGAGTATCACTTTTAAGAGCAGTGTTACTTTCTTTGTTTAAGTTTAACAGTCCATTCAAATTCAAAAACCGATACTTCAACGCCCTCCTCATTAAGTCCAATTGCTTTCATCCACATGGTTTGTCCTTCTCCGGTAGCAATCGTTCGTTCAATGGCCTCCTTCACTTTCTGTCCATCATGACAGGTAAATCTTATTTTTCCAGTGGCCTTCTTCGAGAAAACCGACTTGTTCTGTGCCACCAGCATGGAGATTTTTTTACCGGAATCCTGGATCTTTCCCATAACAAGAGCTCCCGTACTAAGCTCTGCAGCCATTGCCTGCACAGCAAAATACATGGAATTAAAAGGATTTTGATTGATCCATCGATGGGTAACACCAACAGCACATTCGGTTTCATCTATATGTTTAACTCTAACACCACACAACCAGGCACTTGGAAGTTTAAGCATTAGAAAAGAATTCAGTTTAGAGGGATTTAGCTTCATGAGCAGAGTTTATTATCAAATTTTCATAAAAATATGAAATAACAATGAGACCGTAAATCTTAAATAATTGTTAACTTCTAGTACTTTGCTTTGCATAATACCTTCTTTTAGATATATATTTGCATAAGAACCTAATAGGTATAAAATCATCAAAATCAAAACATCATGAAAAGATCAATCAAAAAACAGTCAGTCACCAGCGTTTTACCTGGAACATTAGCAGATAGAATCAAAATCTATGTTACCATCTTCGCCATCTACGTGTACGTTTTCCGCACGATCATTCTTTAATAGTTTTAAATCTCTAATCATGCAGGACAATAGCGCTCATAAAAACCGTACTCTAACTACTGTACTCCATCTATCGGTATTTACGAAGTATTTTATACCACTGGGTAATTTCATTTTCCCTATGCTACTCTGGTTAAGCCATAAAGAAGATGCATTTGTGGATCGTCATGGAAGAAATGCTTTGAATTTTCAAATCAGCACTTTTCTGTATACGGTATTACTGGTAGCTATTGGAGGTGCTACTTTCTTGTACTTTGCTTTAAAATTCAATTTAGTAGAACCTTTAATGACCAATGATTGCTTTGAAGTCAACCAGTTTTCAGAAGCATTACCTTTTATCATCATCATGGGTATTCTGGGAATATTATTACTTGGACTGTTTGTTCTGGAAATCTTTGCAGTCATCTCTGCAAGTCTTTCAGCAAACGAAGGAAAAGAATATTGCTACCCGCTAACCATCAATTTTTTAAGTTCGGATAAACCGAAAGAAACAAATCATCAAAATCATCAATCAAAAAATGAACAGTTTAATGACACCCAAAAACAAACACTATGAAGATTGAAAATACCAAAGCCCAGATGCGTAAGGGTGTATTGGAATATTGCATTCTCTCGGTTTTAAGAGACGAAGATGCCTATGTGGCAGAAATTCTGGACACATTAAAAGACGCAAAACTACTGGTAGTTGAGGGTACGATCTATCCCTTATTAACCAGGTTGAAAAATGCGGGACTTCTTAATTATCGTTGGGAAGAATCAACAAGCGGGCCGCCACGTAAGTATTACGGACTTACCGAAACAGGAAAAATATTTCTCAGGGAATTAACGGGTACCTGGAATGAATTACAAACTGCCGTTAACATCGTAACCACTCAAAAAAAGAACAATCATGAATAAGACAGTTAACATAAATCTTGCCGGCGTTTTCTTTCACATAGATGAGGATGCTTATGCCAGACTTCAACGATATTTGGAGACTATCAGGCATTCGTTTTCAAATACGCAGGGTCGTGATGAGATCATCTCAGATATCGAAGCTCGTATTGCTGAATTGTTCAATGATAAAGTGAAGAATGACAGGCAGGTTATCAGCATTAAAGAAGTAGAAGAAGTTATCACGATCATGGGGCAACCTGAAGATTATATGGTCGATGAGGAAATCTTCGAAGATGAACCAACGACCACTCACAGGTCTGCAAGAACTCGTGGAAAACAATTATACCGTGATACTGAAAATGGATTCGTTGGTGGTGTGTCCTCAGGACTTGGTCATTACCTGGCGATCGATGCCATCTGGGTAAGATTGCTTTGGGTCTTGCTTACGATCTTTTCCAGTGGTGGTTTTCTATTGATCTACATCGCGTTCTGGATCTTCGTTCCGGAAGCAAAAACTACGGCAGATAAACTTGCCATGCGCGGTGAAGAAGTAACGGTTAGTAACATCGAAAAGAAGATTCGTGAGGGTTTTCATGATGTTTCAGACAGTATAAAAAATGTTGACTATGATAAGTTCGGGAAAAGAGCGTCTGCTGGAGCAACCTCTGCAGCAACCACATTAGGGAATATTATCAAGCTCTGTCTGAAACTATTTGTGAAATTTATCGGGATCATCCTAATCCTTTTCGCCGGTTCCACTCTTATTGCACTATTCGTTGGATTATTTGCAGTTGGAACATTCGGGATCGTTGATGCACCGTGGACTGAATATATAGATGTGGTGAATAGTGGCGCTCCTATATGGCTAACCTCACTGCTTGTATTTTTCGCAGTTGGGATCCCCTTCTTCTTCCTGTTCGTTCTTGGATTGAAGATACTGGTAAGAAACTTGAGATCTGTAGGTAGAATTGCCCTATTGACATTACTCGGAGTCTGGTTAATCTCGATCATTGGACTATCAGTAATTGGTATTAGCCAGGCGACCAACCGTGCTTTTGATGGTGAGGTTGCCACAACAGAAACTTTAAAGGTGACTTCAGCAGATACTATCTACCTGCGTATGAAGCATAATCCTGAAATGAGTAACAGAACCAGAAGATCATCAGATTTCAGAATTGTCTATGAAGAAGACACCAAAATGATCGTTGGAAATGACATCAGGCTTATCGTTCGATCTACCAGAGATTCCGTAGGAAAAATGGAGATATTAAAGTCGGCTGAAGGTAAAAACTACAACGAAGCCAGGAATCGAGCCAAGGCGATACGTTACGGTCGCAGCCTGGTTGGAAATGAACTTTTGCTAGATAGTTATTTTATAACAGATGCAAAGTCTGGTTACAGAGATCAGGAAGTGCAAATCACTTTATATCTGCCTGAAGGCACCACTCTATATGCTGATGATAATACTTCTACCTTTCACAGAAATACCGATTCTTACGAAGACATTTTGCATAATGGCGAAGAAGAGCATTTTCTGAAGATCATCGACGGTGGCACCAGCTGTGAAGATTGTCCTGTAGAAGATGTTTGGGATGACGATAGTGGTGACTGGGATAGCGAAGATACCTGGGAAGACGATTATGATACTTCAGATGACTTTAATGCAAGAGTAGACGTTAATAGTGAAGAAGTTAATATTAGACTGAACGATAACGGCGTGGAGATCCAGGATAAGGATGGCGACCGTGTAAGAATAGACAGTAACGGAGTACAAATACAGAACTAGTATGAGCTCACTAATCAACCTCGTCATTAGCTTTTTTGTTGGATTGATTTTATACATTCAGCCCGTAAACAAAGAAACTGTGAACATTGAAGAACCACTCAACAGTACTGAAATATTTCAGAAGCTGGAAAATTACCAGAAGATTCTGGATAGTTGAAAATTTGAAGCCTCCCATGTGGAGGCTTTTTTCTTTATATCTTTTGAAAATTCTTCCGCTAAGAAATACCTGAGTTCAATAATATGTGCTGCCCGATACGCCTGTAACCATGATTTTTCTCTCTGATTTACGGGCTTTGTTATAATAAGTCCTATCTTTTGCAAAAAAGTATCTGAAGGGTCAAATCTGAAAGATCGAATAGGAAAACATACAAATATCATGCTAAAGAAACTTCCATTACTACTATTAATCGTTTTATGTAGTTGCAATGCCCAGGACAAGGTAAAGGGTAGCCGAAACGTAAAAACCGAACAATATGATCTCGAAAAATTTCACTCGATCCAGATCAAAGGAGAATTTGAAGTCGGAATCCTAAAGGGAAGAAGATCCATGATCGAGATAGAAGCTGATGATAATATTCATGATCTCATTATGACTGAAGTTCTTGACGGAACACTTTATATTAAACCCATCAAAAAACTTTCCCGTACCAAGAAACAGGAATTAAGAATTACTTTTTCTGATACCTTAAAAAGTATACTTATAGGTGGTGACGTGGAACTCGAATCTCTACAGGATCTTTACGTGAATGATTTCAAGCTTGAAACAGGAAATGACGCCAAAGCTTTTTTAACACTTACGGCCAGTAAATTCAATTTTATTCACAAGGATGATGCAGAAGCTGAACTGAACGTTACCGCCCAGGAAATTGTTTGTCAGCTAAATCAATCTTCAAAGGTTGAGGCGCTCTTGAATGCTCCCAATGTTGAGATCGATATTTACGAAAAAGCATCTGCCAGAATAGACGGTGAAACACAAATTTTCAATTTAAGAGCAGACCAATCATCTAAATTTGATGGTGAAAATTTTAGCAGCTTCAAAACTGAAGTGCTGGCACAGGAAGATTCATCATCCAAAGTAAATGTGAGTGATACGTTGAATATTACTGCTTCAGGAAAAAGTGAGATCGAAGTATTTAATACACCGGTAATCAAATTGTTACAATTTTCAGATGAAGCGAGTTTGTCTAAGAAAGAATTCAGCAAGGGTCTGTTTAAATAAATGCTAAATTTTGATCCTTAATTCATTCTGAATAAGTGGATTGAATAAATTTGTTGCCAATTTAAATTAAAAGAAAAATGAAAATTATCACCAAAAATATTGTCTTTGTATTGCTATTATCTCTGGCTTTAGTGTCTTGTAGAGATGAGCAGGATACAGAAGAAGAGAAATCTGAAGTTGAAAGAATGATGGAGGATCCCAATAATAAAGTTGAAGTCAAAGATGGCGGAGACAAGATCAAGATCGAAACTCCAGAGGGAGATGAGATCAAGATCAAAAATGATGATGGCGAGTATAAGAAGAAAGTTGACAGAGCCGATGGTTCAGAAACAAAGATCAAGGTTGACGATGGAGAGGTAAAGGTGAAGACCGACAATTAAAATCCTGAGTTAGTATCAAAAAAAAGTCCCGCAATTGCGGGCACTATATTAAAAACTGTGTAAGTATTGAATAACGGGGTTTGTTAGCCCCGTTATTTTTTTAACCTTGCCTGCAA